>CAZRLK010000176.1:0-10263 GCA_964600555.1 uncultured Bradymonadales bacterium | reverse complement strand
CCGCTTCGCGGGATGCTCCTTGTGGCGGCGTCGGGGACGCTGGTCGCCTGCAGCGGCGATACCGGCTCCGACGATGGCGCTCCGGTCGTCGTCGACCCCGACGCGGGCGCCGGGGCGGACACTGACGGCCCGGACGACGCCGGCACCGAGCCCTCTGGGGACACCCGCGACGGCCGCGAGGCGGACGACGACGCCGGCGAGCCCGGCGAAGACGCCACCTCCTGCCCCACCGACAATGCGTGCGATGCGCCGGGGGATCGCCGGTGCGACGGCGCGACGATCCTCGAGTGCGTCGAGGACGACGACGGGTGCGCGAGCTGGGAGTCGGTCTCGACCTGCGGCGACGGCGAGACCTGCGCGGAGGGGAGCTGCGAGACGAGCTGCAGCGATCAGTGCAGCGAGGGGGCCTCGCGGTGCGCCGGCGACGCCGTCGAAAGCTGCGATCGCCACGACGACGATGCCTGCCTGGAGTGGGGCGAAGAGACGACATGCTCGGAGGGCGAGACCTGCTCGGACGGGGCGTGTGCCCCGAGCTGCGACGACCAGTGCACGCCCGGCGAGACGCGGTGTTCCAGCGACCGGCTCGAGACGTGCGGCCACCACGACGACGACGGGTGCGCGGAGTGGGGTGGCGCGACGGACTGCGGCGCCGGCGAGACCTGCTCGCAGGGCGCCTGCGTGCAGGATTGCTCGGATGCGTGTAGCTCCTCCGGCGAGACGCGGTGCTCCGGCGACGCCGTCCAGACCTGCGACGACCACGACGCCGACGGGTGTCGCGAGTGGGGCGACGACTCGCTTTGCCCCTCCGGCGAGACCTGCTCGAACGGAGCGTGCGTGCAGGAGTGCAGCGACCAGTGCACGACCATCGGCGAGACGCGGTGTTCGGGCGGGGATGTCCAGACCTGCGATGCCCACGACGGCGACTCGTGTCTCGAGTGGGGCGGCGGGTCGAGCTGCGGCGCCGGGGAGACCTGCTCGAACGGATCCTGCGTGCCGGATTGCTCGGATCAGTGCTCGAGCTCCGGGGCGACGCGCTGCTCGAACGACGCCGTGCAGACCTGCGGCGACCACGACGGCGACACCTGCCTGGAGTGGGACGGCGGGACGAGCTGCGGCGCCGGGGAGACCTGCTCGAGCGGGTCCTGCGTGCCGGATTGCTCCGATCAGTGTGCGATCTCGGGCGATACGCGCTGCTCGGGCGACGACGTCCAGACCTGCAGCGATCACGACGGCGACACCTGCCTGGAGTGGGGCGGCACGATGGTGTGTGGCGCCGGCGAGGCGTGCGACGGTGGAAGCTGCGAGCCGACCTGCGCCGACCAGTGTACGTTCGACGGCCAGACGCGCTGCCACGACGGCAAAGTCCAGGAGTGCGGCAACCACGACTCGGACGTCTGCCTGGAGTGGGACGCCGGCACGGAGTGCGACCGGACCGAAGGCTGTATGAACGGGGCGTGCACGACGGTCTGCAGCGACGAGTGCAGCGTGCCGGGCGAGACGCAGTGTGACGGCGACAGCGTCGAGACCTGCGAGGACCACGACGGCGATACCTGCTACGAGTGGGGCGGCGCGACGAGCTGCGGCGGCAGCGAGACGTGTGTGATGGGCGCCTGCACGGACCCCTGCTCGGACGAGTGTCCCGCCGCCGGCGACACGCAGTGTGCCGGGGTCGGCGAGCAGACCTGCGAGGACCACGACGGCGACACCTGTCTGGAGTGGGGGGCGACGGAGTATTGCGACGCCGGGGAGCGCTGCCAGAGCGGCGACTGCGAGGCGGTCGCGACGCCCTCCGATCAGTTCGTCATCTCCGAGATCGTCTACGACACGCCCGGCGCCGACGACGACACGTTCGTCGAAATCCACGGGCCGGCCGACACCTCACTCACCGGCTACGAGCTGGTCGGCGTCAACGGCAACGGCGGCGGCGATTACGACTCGGTGATGCTCGAAGGCTCGACCGACTCCGACGGGCTGTTCGTGATCGCGCATGACGACGCCGGCTCGTCGCTTCAGTCGACCGCCGACCAGGTCGACGCGGCGGCCGACTTCCAGAACGGCCCGGACAACGTCCAGCTACGGTGGGGCTCGTCGGTCGTCGACGCCCTCGGCTACGGCGATTTCTCGAGCGCGAGCTTCGCCGGCGAGGGACGGCCCCACCCGGACGCCGACCCCGGCGAAAGCCTCGCCAGATGGGAGTCCGACGTCGACACCGACGACAACAAATCCGACTTTCACGCCACCGGCTCGCCGACCCCCGGCCAGCTCAACCCCGACACCTACCCCTGCCAGGACGGCGACGGGGACTGCCCGTCGACCTGCAACAACACCAACGACAACGACTGCTCGGCGGTGTGCGGCAACCAGCTGGTCGAATCTGGCGAGGAGTGCGACGACGGCAACACGACGGCCGGCGACGGCTGCTCGCCGAGCTGCCAGCTCGAGCACGGGCCGACGCGCTGGGCCCGCCACTACGGCGGGCCGGGCGATTACACCGACATCCCCGAAGACATCGCCGTCGACTCATCGGGCAACGTCTACGTCGTCGGCACGGTCTACGACGAGATCGCCTTCGGGAGCACGGTCCTGTCGACCAACGAGGATCCCTGGGTCTCCGGCGCGTTCGTCGCCAAGTACGACGCGCAGGGAAACTACCAGTGGGGTAAGGTCTACGACGACGACCTGTACGATTACGACCACGAAGCGACCACCGTCGCCGTCGACTCGGCGGGCGACGTCCACGTGGCGGGAACCTTCCGCGGCGAGATCACCTTTGGCTCGACCTCCCACACCACCTCCGGAGGCGAGCGGGACATGTTCCGGGTCGCCTTCGACAGTTCCGGCACCTACAAGTGGAGCTACACCAACCCCCGGGCTCAGCCACGGGACATGACCATCGACGACTCGGGCAACATCTACATCACGGGCGATACCCGCGAGGCCTATCTCGGCGGCCAGGACCCCGGCGGGACGATGGACCTGTTCGTCGTCAAGTACGACAACTCGGGGACGACCCAGTGGAGCACGACCCCGTATTCGAGCATTCAGAACGAATTCGGCCGGGGAATCGCCGTCGACAGTTCCGGGAACGTCTACGTCGCAGGTTCGCACGGAGCGGGATTTCACCTCGAGGACGGGTCCGGCTCGCAGCTACACGTGCCCCACAGCGACCCCAATCCCGACTATCTGACTCCGGACGACATGTTCGTCGTCAAATTCGATTCGACCGGCACCGCCGAATGGGCGAACACCGCCGGCGACCTCGGCGACGACCGGGGCCGCGACATCGCCGTCGACCCGACCGGCGGGGTCGTGATGACCGGCAGCTATCAGGGGGGATCGGGCTGGATGGGAGGCCACGGCATCAACTCCAGCGGCTCCGGCAAAGACATCATCCTCGCCAGCTTCGACAGCGCCGGCAACGCCGACTGGATCAAAAACTTCGGGGGCACGGACGTCGACGACGAAGGGCTGGCGGTCGACGTCGACGGCTCCGGCCACATCTATCTGGGCGGGTATTTCCAGGGGACGACGGATTTCGGCGACGGATCGATCACGACCAACGGAGGCGGCGACGCGATCGTCGCCTCGTACGACTCCTCCGGGAATCACCTCTGGAGCGAACGCCACGGAACGAACGGAGCGGAATCGACAGACGACCTGGTGTTCGCCGGCAACCGGCGGCTGTACGTCTCGGGAACATTCACCGATCCGGTCGATTTCGGCACCGGCACGCTCGACCCGACGGTCGACGACAAGACCGCCTTTTTGTTGTCGCTGTTTCCGTAGCCTCGCCGCTGGTCGCGATGGTCATCCTCCGCCGGCGTCGCGGCCGGGCGCCCCGTCGCTCGACTCGGACTCGGGGGCGGCCTGGTCCGGCGGATCCGGCTCGAGGGTCGCCTCCTCGACGCTGCGATCGGCGATGCGGCGCAACTCGGCGGCGACCTCGGGGTCGATCCGGTAGGGCACGAAATCGGCGTCGGCCACCTCGCGCCCGGTGATCACGCGGTACAGCACGCTGGCGGCCAGGTAGGTCCCGGCAGGCGTGGCGTGGTTGCCGTCGGCGGCCCGGAGCCTCGGGCCGCCCACCGAGCGGCGATACGCCCCGAACGCCCGGGCGACCGGGGCCACCGTCGCATCGGCGCCGGTCGCGGCGGCCTCGTAGTTTTGAGCCAGTACCTCGCGCAGCCGGTCGGGATTGGTCCGCAACCGCTCGTAAAACGAGCTCCACTGCGCCTTCGCCCAGGGACCGTACAGGATCGGCTCCGCCCCGTTCTCCCGGACGACCTCCGCCAGACGCTCCGCGTCGGCGATGAACTCTCTCGGTTGGTAGATCGGCCGCACGCTCTGGGGCTGGAGGACGACGACATCCCACGAGAGCTTTCGGATCAGCCGCATCGACAGGTCGCTCTGGCGATGATCGCGGAGGGTGACGCCCCCCGGCGCCCGGTGGCGCACCCAGATCTTTTCGCCGTGCGGGCGACCCAGGTGCTGGACGACGCCCGGCAGGTCGTTGCGGGCGGTATGGCTGTTGCCGAGAAACAACACCCGCCTCGCCCCGTCGGGAGGAGCCTCCCACCGGCGCTCGAGCGTGCGAACCCGCCCCTCGCCGCTCCCCCAGCCGCCGACGTAGGCGACGGCGACGCCGAGGTTGACGGCGACGAACAAGACGATTGCGACGCGCATCTTCGACATCGTCGACCTCCCGCCACTCGTGGATCGTCGCTTCACGCTTCGCCGACCGGCGCCCACGGTACCCTGCCCGCCCGAAAGGCCGCCAGGTGCGTAAACACGAAGGCGACGGCATGGACCGCCAGCGAGATTTCCATCGCCGCAGCCACCACCGGATCACCCGGAGCCAGCACCCCCAGGCCGAACGCGACGACGACCAGCGGAATCGTCGAGGCGCTCGTGCGCAAGGCCGTCGGGGCGACGCGCTCGAAGACGCTCCATCCGCCGTACAACAGACCGGTGGCCATCGCGATCCAGAGCGGAATCGCCGGGCCGAGCAGAAACCAGATCATGCCCCCCTCCCCGGAGTTGCCCGGCTGGTCGACGAAGGCCGTCAGGTGCCACACGTAGGCGATCCCGCCCATCGCCGCGAGCGCAAACACCCACATCAATACGCCCAGCCAGTACAGGGCCGCCCGGCCGGGATTGTCGGTCATCCGTGTCATGCGGGTATGGTAGTTTATCTCTCTCCGTCACCAAACTACAATCCGGACGCCGCACAATCGATCGCACTCGATGCCAACCACACTTCCACCGGATCCAGACCGATGAGCGACCGCTCCCGAAGCGAACAACTGTACCGAGAGGCCAGACGCGTGATGCCCGGCGGGGTCAACTCCCCGGCCCGAGACTACTCGACGGTCGGCGGGGCACCACCGTTCATCCGAGAGGCCTCCGGCGCGACGATCGTCGACGAGGACGGCCACGAATACATCGACCTGGTGCTGACCTGGGGACCTGCGATCCTCGGCCACGCCCCCGACCCGGTCGTCGAGGCCGCCTCCGAGGCAGTCGAGCGCGGATCGTCGTTCGGCGCGCCGACCGAGCAGGAGACGACGATGGCCGAGCTGATCATCGAACGCGTGCCCGATTGCGATGTCGTCCGCCTGGTCAACAGCGGCACGGAAGCCTGCATGTCGGCGATCCGGCTCGCTCGCGGGGCGACCGGGCGCAACAAGATCGTCAAATTCGACGGCTGCTACCACGGCCACGGCGATTCGTTTCTGATCGCCGCCGGCTCCGGCGCCCTCACCCTCGGCGAGCCCGACTCGCCGGGCGTCACCGAGGGGACCGCCCGCGATACGCTGGTCGCCGAATTCAACGACGTCGCGTCGGTCGAACGCCTGCTCGACGAGCACGACGAGGAGGTGGCGGCGGTCATCCTGGAGCCGATCTGCGGCAACACCGGCTGCATTCCCCCGGCGGACGGGTTTCTCGAGGATCTTCGAGAGCTGTGCGACGCGCGGGACGTGCTCCTTATTTTCGACGAAGTGATGACCGGCTTTCGGGTCGCCCGCGGCGGGGCCGCCGAGCGATACGGCGTGACGCCGGATCTGTACACGTTCGGGAAGGTCGTCGGAGGAGGGTTTCCGCTGGCAGCCTACGGCGGCAAAGAGGAGCTGATGCGCCAGATCGCCCCGGACGGGCCGGTCTACCAGGCGGGGACGCTGTCGGGCAACCCGGTGGCCGTCGCCGCCGGCATCGCCCAGCTCGAGCAGCTCGACGCGTCGGTCTACGAACAACTCGAGCGGATCGGCGCCGAGCTGCAGGAGGGGCTCGAGGCGATCATCGAGGCAAACGACTATCCGGCCCACGTCCAGCGGGTCGGCTCGATGTTCTCGCTGTATTTCCGAGAGCCGACCGTCCGGGACCACGCCGATGCGACCGCCTCGGATCTCGAGGCCTTCCGGCGGTTTTTCGCGGGCATGCTCGACCGCGGGGTCTACATGGCGCCGAGCCCCTACGAGGCGGGATTTTTGGCGACCGCCCACGAGGGATACGTCGACGAGATCCTCGACGCCGCCGAGGCGTCGCTGTACGAGGCCTTCCAGGCGTGAGCCGGGGAGGTCGGGGCGGCGGGCTCAAAAATCGAACCTCGAGCCGGCGTCGTCCGACGGCCGCGAGGCGCCGGTCGACTCGTCCTCCTCCCAGGCCTCGGCCCCGATCAGAGGGACGAAGCGCACGAACCCCAGATCCTCTTCCTCGAAGCGCTCCTCGCCGCTCCGGGTGACGGCGACGAGGCGCTGACCGCCCGACTTGTTGCCGACGGGCATGACGATCCTCCCGCCGACCGCCACCTGGCGTTTGTACGAGTCGGGAAGCTCCGGGCCGGAGGCGGTGCAGATGATGGCATCGAACGGCGCCGAGTCGGGCAACCCCCGGGTCCCGTCGCCGACGACGATCTCGATGTTGTCGTAGCCGAGCTCGTCGTACACCCGGCGGGCCTGCTCGGCGAGCTCGGTGTGCCGCTCGAGGGTATACACCTCGTCGGCGATGCGCGAGGCGACCGCCGCCCCGTAGCCCGACCCCGTCCCGATCTCGAGCACGCGATCGCCCGGCTCGATGCCCGCCGCTTCGGTCATCATCGCCACGATGTACGGCTGGGAGATGGTCTGCCCCTCGCCGATCGGCAGCGGCCGGTCACTGTAGGCCATCGATCGATATCGCTCGGGCACGAACGCCTCCCGGGGCACCGTCCGCATCGCCTCGCGGACCTGCTCGTCGTCGACCCCTCGGCGCACGATCTGCTCGTCGACCATCCGGTCGCGGCGCCGCTCGAATTTCTCGTCCTCGGCTTCCATATCCGGACTCTCCGTGCTGGCAGCCTCACTCGCCCGACAACCTCAAATCATGCACACGTCGGGGCCGAAATCCAATTTCGGGGGGCGGGCTCGGAGCGGGATCGCGCGGTCGGCTAGCTGACCCGCTCGGCCGCCTCCAGGATCTTGTCGACGAGGATGACGCTCTTCCAGAAGACGACGGCCGCCGGGGAGCGTTCGAGTTCGTCGCGGCCGGTCTTGAGCCGCTCCGAGACCGCAAGCACCAGCGGCAGATCGTCGCGTTCGGCCAACAATTCGATGCGGCGCTCGAGATACGACAGCCTCCAGAAGCCGACGATCTCGACGTGGACGACCCGCCCGTCGGGATGCTCGAGCAGGTAGTCCGGCACCAGCACCTGGTTGTCGCCGATCTCGAGGACCGCCCCCTCGCGGCGCATCTGCCAGTCGGTCTCCTCGTCGTCGAACTGCTGCTCGAAGTACTGCTCCTCGTCGGCCTTCCACTGTCCACGGGCCGTGTAATGCGACCGGAGGCCATCCTCGTCGTCGACTGTCAGCACCCGCGTCTCGTCTTCCCACTCGAGGGTCGCCTCCATCGACCAGTCGTCGGCGAGCACGAGTGCCGGCAGAAACCGCGCCAGGCGCGTCCCGTACTTGCGGTTGCGCTTGAACAGACTCGCCGGCCCGTCGATCTCGAGCCGGTAGCCGGCCTCGGTGCGGTGGCAGCGGTGCATCAGCCGGTTGAACTTCAGCACCTGGAACAGATACCGGAGCATGTTCGGGTCGAGGTCCCGAAGCTCGATCTGCATGTGCGTCGCCTTGTACAGGACGGCCTGGGCGAGCGCGAGATTGTACCGGTCGAGAAGCTCGCGGGCCTCGAGCGGCTCGAAGTCGACCAGCCGCTGGCGGTCCTCGAGATCGGCGTACAGCGTCGCCTCGAGCCGCTCGGCCCCGGCGTCGAATCGCTCGGCCGCCCGCTCGAGGACCTGGCGGCGCCACGGGTCGGTCTTGTCGCCGGGGGCCTCGGCGGCGCACTCGAAGACCGCGCGGCGAATCCCCCGGGGGTCGGCCGGCGCCACCGTCTCGAACTCGCTGCGGTCGTACAGAAGCTTCGCCAGCCCCCGCCAGATCTTGTAGTCGGTGCCGTAGCCGGTGATCGCATCGACCGCCTCGTCGATCTCGCTGCGGGGGCGGTCGGCGTGGCTGGCGAAGACCTCGATCAGCTTTTCGGCCTTCGCCCGGGCCGTCTCGGCCTGCGGGTCGACGTATTCCGGTTCGACTTCCCCCTCCCGGATGCGTGTCCGGACGAGCTCACTCGTAAGCATCGTGTCGGCGGCGGCGGCGGCTGACGTGTTGTTCGACGGTGTCGTCGGTGACGAGTTCGTACAGGATCGCCCGCTCGCCCTTCCACTGGCGCAGAATGCGACCGAGGCGCTGGACGTGCTCGCGCACCGAGCCCGACCCCGACATGACGATGCCGAGCCGGGCGCGCGGGACGTCGACCCCCTCGTTGAGCACCTTGCTGGTGACGATCGTCCCGTAGGTTCCCTCGTTGAAGCGCTCGAGGATCTCCTTGCGTTCTTTGACCTTCGTCTCGTGGGTAATCGAGGGGACCAGGGCGCGCTCGCTGATCTTCCAGACGCTGTCGTTGTCGTTGGTGAAAATCAACACGGGGTCGTCGCGGTGGCGGGCGAGCAGCTCGAATAGTCGCTCGAGCTTCGCCCGGTTGACCAGGGCGAGCCGCTTCTGGACGCGATAGGCCCGGAGCGCCTTGCGGCCGCGCTCGGAGCGGTTGGTCGCCGCCAGAAACCGCACCCAGCCGTTCGCCCCGCTCATCCGAATATTGTTGTCGTCGACGAACGTTCGATAAAAGGATCGCGCCTTCTCGTAGCGTGCGTGATCGTCGGGCGTCATCCCGACCTCGACGGTCCGCACTTCGTAGTCGGCGAGGACATCGCCCGACAACTCCTTGATCGACTTGCGGTACACGATCGGACCGACCAGATCGCCGAGCTCGTCGTGGCGTCCGTCGGAGCGTTCGGGCGTGGCCGTCAGGCCGAGTCGAAACGGGGCAATGCAAAATTCGGCGCCCTGGCGATAAAAGTCGCTGGGCAGGTGGTGGACCTCGTCGAAGACGACCAGCCCGAATCGATCGCCGATGCGCTCCATGTGCATTGCGGCCGAATCGTAGGTGGCGACGGTCATCGGCTCGACCTCGTGGTAGCCCCCACCGAGCAGGCCGACCTCGCAGTCGAACGCCTCCTCGAGGATGCCGGACCACTGGTTCATCAAATCGATGGTGGGCACGACGACCAGCGTCGAGCGGGCGACCCGCTCGATGGCGAGTTGCGCGAGGTAGGTCTTCCCGGCCCCGGTCGGCAGGACGACCGTGCCGCGGCGCTCGGCGTCGAGCCAGGCCTCCAGGCCCTCGCTCTGGTGCTCGTACGGCTCCATGCGTTCTCGAAGCTCGAAGGGCTGCTCGTCGTACTCGCGCGCCTCGTCGACGACGCGCCAGCCGGCTTTCAACAGGGCGCCGAGCACGCGACGATACGCCAGGGCCGGCGCCCGGTGGCGCTCGACGCGGTCGTCCCAGGTCATCGGCTCGCTTCCGGGCTCGCGACGCGCCAGCCCGTCGGCGAGCAGGGTCCCCTCGTCGAAGACCAGCCGGACCGCCTCCTGTCTCGGAGGCTCGGGCGTCCCTGCGAGATCGAGTGTCAGTTGATCGGCCATCGTCTCGGTGTTCGGACGAGAATCGGGCCACCAGCATAACGGATGCGGCGGCGAGGCGTCGATACGATCGGTCGGGAACAGAGCGACTGTCGGACCGGCAGGCGGGGGCGATGGGGCTTACCGTGCAGATATACCCCCCCCATCTAACACCCTCCGGGAGCCCTGAGGCTCCGCCCCGACCGGTGCCTTCCTGACGGGGGGCGACGCCGACCGCCGGTCAAACGGTTCCCAACTGGCGGCGTCCCCG
>CAZRLK010000175.1:0-10385 GCA_964600555.1 uncultured Bradymonadales bacterium | reverse complement strand
GACCCGTAATCCCGTCGCTCACGATCCCCTCGGTCGACCCCGGGGCATCTCGGCGAGCTTGGCGTAACGGATCCCGGGCCGACGGGATCGCAAAGGACGTCCCACCGATTCCGATCAGACCCGTGGTTGCACGCCCCGAGATTCGCGCCGTTTGTATCCCGGTCGCCGGCCGGATATCGTTCCATCACCGAGGTTGAACTGCTTCAAACGAGGATACCTGCATGCAGACCGACGACGATCCGACCCACGACGCCACCACCTGGACCCGCTGGCTCTCGATCGTGCTGGTCGCCGGCGCGCTGCTCGGCGGCGCCGTCTGGGCGTGTGGCACGGCGGCGAACATCCTGCTGCCCCCCGAGCGCGAAGAACAGCTCGGCGACGAGGTCGAGGCCGAGTTCCTCGACACCGACGTCGAGTTGTACGACGGGTCGATGGCCCGCGAGTACATCAAGCAGATGGGCGATGAGGCGGTCGCGGCGGCCGGCGAGGAATCCCCCGAGCCGATCGAATACGAGTTTCGGCTCATCGACGACGACGAGACGGTCAACGCCTTCGCGATGCCCGGCGGCCAGATCTATTTTTACACCGGCCTTTTGCGCCTCGCCGAGACCAAGGCCGAGGTGATGTCGGTGATGGCCCACGAGGTCGCCCACGTCACCCAGCGCCACATCGCCAAGCGCCTCGCGGCCCAGTACGGCCTCGAGGCGCTCGTCCAGGCGGCGCTCGGGGAGAATCCCGGCCTCGTCGCCGAGCTCGGCACCCTGCTGGTCACCCAGGGGGCGTTGTTGCAGCACAGCCGCGACCACGAGCGCGAGTCCGATACCGTCGGCATGGAGTACATGATCGAGGCCGGCTACGATCCGCAGGGCTTCGTCGACTTCTTCCAGAAACTCGAGGAGCAGAGCGGCGGGAGCGTCCCGACGATCCTGTCGAGCCACCCGTCGCCCGGCGACCGCGTCGAGTCGGCGCGCGAGCAGATCGGCGACCGGTCGTTCGACAATGCCACCGTCGGCCGCCGGGCCCACCAGCAGATCCTCGACGCCCTGGGACAACCCGACGACCCGGACAGCGATGCCGGCGGCGACGTGATGTGAGCCGCGCGCCGGGCGCCGCCCCGGACCGGCCGCAGCCCCCCGAGCCGCGCCGCCGACTGCTTGATTCGACGCTCGCGTGGTTAGATTGGCCCACGTTCCGACGGGCCTCCTTGTCGTACGCGCCGAGTCGTGCGCCCCGAACCTTCGTTTCTCATGCCGGGTGTCGTCCCGGCGACGAGCCGAGATGACCGACACCGACGCGGGTTTTCGCGAAATCGACCACACCGCCGACTGGGAGCTCGAGGTCTGGGCTCCCCGCGAGACCGGCGTCCTCGAGCAGGCCGCCCGCGGGATGTACGAGATGTCGGGGCTGAGCTACGGAGACGAGCAGGCGCGGGCCTCCCGACGCTTCGAGCTGAAACGCCCCGACGACGAGACGCTTCTGGTCGGCTTCCTCTCCGAGCTGCTGTATTTGCTGCAAACCGACCATCTCGCGTTCGATCGCTTCGAGTTCGACGACCGCGACGATCGCTCGCCCCCCGGCGTGGCGGTCCTGGCGGTCGGACGGCCCGTCGCGGCGGTCGACAAAGAGATCAAAGCCGTCACCTGGCACCGGATCGCCGTCGACGAGACCGCCGACGGCTGGACCGGCCGGGTGACCTTCGACGTGTAGTCTCTTCCCGCTTCCCGCCACGAGACCCATGGACCTCGACGACGTTGAACAGATCAGCGACTACGAATGGGAGATCCCGACGTCGTTTCGCGACGACATGCGGGTGCCGGTCCGCATCTTCGCGACCCGCGAGATCCTCGAGGGCATCGAGGACGACCGCTCGCTCGAGCAGGCCGTCAACTCGGCGACCCTCCCCGGCCTGGTCGGCCACGTCACCGTCATGCCCGACATGCACCAGGGGTACGGCTTCCCGATCGGCGGCGTCGCCGCCACCCGCTACCCGGAGGGCGTCGTCTCGCCCGGTGCGATCGGCTACGACATCAACTGCGGCGTGCGGCTTCTCGGCTCCGAGATCCCCTACGAGGCGGCCGAGCCGAAACTCGACGACCTGGCGACGGCGCTCGAGTATCGCTGCCCGTCGGGCGTCGGCGTCGGCGGCGAGCTGGAGCTGTCGGCGAAGGACATCCACGAGGTCGCCGTCGACGGTGCCGAATTTGCGCTCAAGCGCGGCATGGCCGACGAGCAGGACCTGGCCCGCACCGAGGAGGGCGGCCGCCTCGACGGCGCCGACGACTCGGTCATCAGCACCCGGGCGAAAGACCGCGGCAAAAGCCAGGTCGGCACCCTCGGCTCCGGCAACCACTTCCTCGAGGTCGAGGTCGTCGACGAGATCTTCGACGAGCGGGCCGCCGAGGTGATGGGCCTCCAGGAGGGCCACCTGAGCGTGATGATCCACACTGGCTCGCGCGGGTTCGGCCACCAGATCTGCAGCGACTACGTCGACCAGTTCCAGGAGGTCATGCACGATTACGGCATCGAGCTGCCCGACCGCCAGCTCGTCTGCGCCCCGATGGACTCCCCGGAGGGCAAAAACTACCTGAAGGCGATGAAATGCGCCGCGAACTACGCGTTCGCCAACCGCCAGGTCTTGACCGATCTGACGCGGCTCGCTTTCCGCGAGACCCTCAAGCGCGACGTCGACGACAGCAGCCTCCACCAGGTCTACGACATCGCCCACAACATGGGCAAAATCGAACGCCACGTCGTCGACGGCGAAGAGATCGAGGTGTGCGTCCACCGCAAAGGGGCGACCCGCGCGTTCGGCCCCGACTCGCCCGATCTTCCCGAGGAGTACCGCGATCTCGGCCAGCCGGTCATCATCCCCGGCTCGATGGGCACCGCCTCGTGGGTGCTGCTCGGGACCGCCGAGAGCATGCAGCGCTCGTTCGGCTCGACCGCCCACGGCGCCGGCCGCACGATGAGCCGCCGCAAGGCCAAAAAGAACGTCTGGGGCGAGGACCTCGCTGACGAGATGGAGGCCTCCGGCATCCGCGTCCGCGCCAAATCCTACGCCGGCCTCGCCGAAGAGGCCCCGACCGCCTACAAAGACGTCGACGGCGTCATCGACTCGGTCGAACACGCCCAGATCGCCCGAAAGGTCGCCCGCCTCAAACCCGTCGCCGTCATCAAAGGCTAAACCCGTCGGCGAGGCCGCCGACGCTCCCCATAGGAGTTTTTGCAGTATCCCCGAGTACCCCCACATTTTTCTCATCCGCCGTTTGCGTTTAGGTTCGACCGCCGCGTATTTGTAGGTGCCGGCGGGTCCGTCGCTCGGTTGGACGGTCCCCGACGCGCAGCCCTTCCCGACGGGAGCCGATTTTGAGTGACGACGAACGCGACGACCGAGAGCGGTCGTCCGACCAGGAGACCGGGGCGAACGACTGGCAGGAGCCCTCCGAGCCGGACCCGCAGGCGGAGTCCGAGCAGACGGGGTTTCTCGTCGACGAATCGGGCGATGTCGAGGTCGTCGAAACCGACGATCCCCAGGACGGCAGCGACGAGGGGATCGGCGGGCCCGAGCAGGATTTCGGCGGTATCTTCTCGAATGCCCCCTTCCGGGGCCGCGAGCGGTTTCAGTTGACCGAACCGCCGTTCTGGTCGCGCTCGCTGCGGCTGTTGTTGCTGATCGGCGGCATCTTTTATGTCGGCAGCGTCCTGCCCGACGTCCTGATGCAGGGGCTGAGCTGGTGGGGCCTGGTCGAGCTGATCGGTCTGCCGCTGATCGCCGCCCTCGCCGTCGCCTACCGCGCCTGGAAGGTCCCCGACCAGGGCCTCGAGATCGTCTTCGACGCCGACGGCCTCCGCATGCCCAAAGGGGCCGACAACCCGAGCTACGTCGACATCGACTTCCACGATCTGCGCTCGCTGGTCGTCATGGCCCGCGGCGACTCCGAGTTGGTCGTCATCGAGACCGAGTCGAGTCGGTTCATCTTCTCGGACGGGGATTTCCGGGAGCCGAACGGCCCGCGGCTTCTCAAAGACGAGATCATGCGGCGCGTCCAGAACCACCCCGACGGCCGGGCGATCGTCGACCGGATGGAGGCGCTCGAAGATCGGGCCAAAGAAGCGAGCCGCAACTCGACGCCGGTGATGTACGGGCTGGTCGGCATGGTCCTGGCCGGCTACGTCATCGAACTGTGGACCGGCGCCCTCTCCTCGCAGTTCGGCCTCGTGCAGCTCGGGGCCAACTCCGCGCCGCTGATCGCAGAGGGCCAGTGGTGGCGGCTGATCTCGGGGAACTTCCTGCACGGCGGCTTCCTGCACATCTTTCTCAACGGCCTCGCCCTGTTTTTCCTGGGGATGTACATCGAGCGGCTGATCGGCTCGTGGCGGTTTGCGGCGATCTATCTGGTCTCCGCGATCGGCGGTGCGCTCGGGTCGTTCTGGTGGACCGAAGCGCCGCTGTCGGTCGGGGCCTCGACCGCCCTGTACGGCCTGGTCGGCGCCTTCGGCGTGCTGCACGTCAAGTACTGGCGAGAGATCCCGCCGCCGTACCGCCAGACCGTCCAGTGGTGGGTCGTCATCCTCGGGCTCAACATCGGGCTCTCCGTGCTGATCCCCCAGATCGACGCCGCCGCGCACTTCGCCGGGATGGGCGTCGGCGTGCTCGCGACCCTGCTGGTGCTCGTCGACATGCCCGATCTGCGCCCCTCGCGCGACTCCGCCCTCGTCGTCAAGATCCTCGCCGGCGCCCTGACGGCGGTCTTTGCGGCGGGGCTCGGCATGGCCTGGAATTACGCCCAGTACGATCACCCGGGCGACCGGACGACGGTCTTTCGCTACATGGTCGACCAGGCCGAACGCGAGCAAAACTCGGCCCGCCTCAACCGGACCGCCTGGTCGGTCGCGATCGACGACGATGCGACGTCCCGCCAGCTCGACGTCGCCCGCGAGGCGGTCGAGACGGCGATCGAGATGGTCGAGGAGGACGAGGATGGCGCGCCGGACGGGGCGCGGCTCGCATACCGCGATACGCTGGCGACGATCACGTACCGGCTGGCGATGAAGGCCGACGACGAGTCGACCCGCCGCGAGCGCTTCGCCGAGGCGATCGAGATCGAACGCGACGTCCTGCGCGCCTCCCGGGAGCGGCGCGACGACGAGGAGAGCGTGCTCGCATCGACGGGCGAACAGGACCGCACGCATCGCTCCCAGCTCGCCAGATTCCTCGACGCCTACCACGAGGAGTTCGGCCGCTACGAGGTCGGCGACGGACTCTCCGAGGAGACGACGCTCGAGCTGGAGGCTCGCCGCGAGAGCCTCGCCCTGAGCGTCGACCTGCCGACCCGCGCGGCGGCCCGCACCGAGCTGATCGGCCTGGCGTACGGCGACGGCGAACGCCTGGGCGCCTTCCGGGTCTGCCTGCCCGCCGACCACAAGGGCGGCATCGTCGACCGGTTCGGCCCCGACCACTGGTCGACCGGCCTCGCCGCCGACTCGCACGTCGAACTCGTCTTCACCGACACCGACCGGCCGATGTGCGACGGCGACGAGCCGAGCGTCGCCTACTGGCCCACCGCCCCCGAGGTGCGCGACTGGCCGTGAGGCGGCTCGGAGATGGACTACATCTCGGTGGCGCGTAGGTTACCCTCCAGACTACGTGCCGCCCCCTGCCTGGATGGACCTTCCCGCTGTCTCCCGCCGCCGCTCGTCTCCGCCGCCCCCGCGAGGTCGCCATGCACCCGGTCCTGCGCCGCACCGGACGCTACGTCGGTTGGACGCTCGCTGCGCTCGCACTGCTGCTCGTCGTCGCGCTGCTCGCTCTCCAGACCCCCTGGGCGAAACGCTACGTCCTCGCCGAGATCAACGAGCAGGCGAATGCCGCCGTCGCCGGCGAGCTGGAGTTCGCCCGCCTCTCCGGCCCGCTTCTGTGGGGGGCGACCCTGCACGATCTCCGCCTCCGCGACAGCCGCGGCGAGCCGGTCCTGCGGGCCGACGAGACCGCCATCGGCTACTCGCCGCTGGTGCTTTTGCGGGACGGCTTCGAGCTGTCGTCGGTCGAGCTTCGCCGGCCGCTTTTGCTGGTGCGGCGGTATCCCGACGGCGTCTGGAATCTCTCGGCGGTGACGACCGACGTCGACGAGGCGCCCGAGCCGGACCCCGACCCGGTCGGCTACGGGCTGGCGATCGACGACTTTTCGATCGAGCAGGGGAGCCTCCTGTACGAAGATCGCCTCGATGCCGCCGCCGACGGCGCACCACCGCAGAGCCTGCACGCCACCGTCTCGCAGTGGATCGGAACGCACTTCGACGAGGCCGCCGAGGTCGACTTTTCGGCCGTCGAGTCGGCCTTTTCCGACGAGAGCAACGCGCTGCGGGTGGCCGTCGTCCGGGATCTCGAGCTCGATTCGAGCTTCGCCTGGCAGCCCGACGGCGAGGCCTCCGTCGGGATCGACGACTCCGAGCTGTCGGTCCGAACGAACACCTTCGCCGAAAGCCTGCCCGTCGCGGCCGAGGACCTGAGCGTCGAGTACGGGCCGGAACGCTACGACCTGCAGATCGATGCGCTCGAGGTCGAGGACGACTCGGCGGTCGAGTCGCTGCAGGCGAACGTCGATCGCGGGGAGGCCTCGGGTCGGCTCGAGCGCGTCGGCCTCGAGGTCGACGTCCTGCGCGTCGGTCCGTCGCTCGCTCAGCGGGTCGCCCCCTCGGTGCCGCTCGCTGTGCCCGTGACGTTCTCCGGACGTGCGTCGGGTCCCCCCGAGGAGGTCGCCGTCGAAGCGAGCGCGAAGGTGCCCGACGGCGGCGCGATCACCATCGACGCGACCGCGAACCTCGAGGCCCCGAGCTATCACGTCAATCTCGAGGCCCCGGAGCTCGAGCCCCACGCCTGGGTCAGCTCCGAGCTTCCGGATACGCAACTCGACGCGGCGGCGCTGATCGAAGGGGAGGGCGTCGACCCGGCGACGATGCAGACGCGGATGCGCCTCACCGCCGTCGACGGGCGGATCGGCGAACACCGGCTCGACCGGCTGCTCTTCGATGCCCGCGTCGACGGCAGCTCGGAGGCGCGCTGGATCGAGCTCTCGGAGCTGACCGTCGAGGCCCCGAACCTCTCGGCCGGGGGCTCGGGCCGGCTCGGAGCGGGGGGCGACTTCGCCTTCGATCTGCGGGGTGACCACGCCGGTGTCTCGCTGCCCGACCATCAGCTCGACTCGGCGAACGTCGAGGTCACCGGCCGCGGCAACGTCGCCCTCGGCCCCGACAAAAGCTTCGAGGACCTCGCTTCGCTCAGCCTCGACGGCGACGTCGGCCTCCGCGGGCTGGCCGGGGCCGATCTCGGCGTCGAGCGCGTCGACGCCACCGTCGACCTCGACCGAAGCTCCCGGACCGCCCCGGTCTCGATCGCCACCGACGGGACCCTCGCTGACGTCGAATACGCCGAGTACACCGCCGGCTCGGGCGATTTCGATCTCGGCGGCACCTACACGCCGGCCGGGGAGGGCGACGGGGCGGCCGGCCGGCTGTCGCTCGAGGGGAACGTCGGCGGCTCGGGCCTCGAGGCGCCGGCCTGGCAGTTCGGGGAGTTCGGCGCGCACGTCTCGTTCGACGGACCGCCGATGGTCGCCGGCGAGCAGATCGCCTACTCGATCGACGGCCGGGCGGGCGGCCCCCGGGCCTGGCGGCTGCAGGCCGACCGCCTCGAGTTCGCGGCCGACGGCACGGCGGTGCCGGCCGCCGAGGGGGCCGACGCGTCGGTCGAGGCGCTGGCGGCCGAGGGACGGGTCGATCTGGCGGCGATGCGGGGGTTCGGCCTGCGGACCGGTAGCGTCGAGACGACCTTCGACCTCGCGGGACTCGCCGGGACGACGCACGGTCAGCTCGACTCCGTCGTCGAGCAGCTCGGCGTCGGGAACGTCGAGTTCGGCGGCATGAACCTCGGCCTGCAGCTCGACGAGGAGCGCAACTTCCAGTTCGCCACCGAAGCGGCGCCGCTCGTCGCCCCGAAACTCCCGTTCGTCGCCCGCCTTGGCGGCTCGTACGACGAGCAGCTCTCGCCGGTCGCGCTCGAGACCTTCGAGGTCGGCCGCCCCGGCCTGATGTGGCGGATGCCCGACCCGGGCCGCGTGACCGTCGGCGGCGGCGAGGCGACCCTCGAGTCGGTCACCCTCCGGGGCCCCGGCGACCCGCTCGATCTGTCGGGCACCTACCAGCTCGACGACCTCGAGACCTTCCCGCAACTCGTCGACCGCCTCGGCCTCTCGCGCCTCGGAACGATGTTCGACCCGTCGACCCTCCGCGAGCGCCTCCCCGACGAGTACCGCGATCGCCTCCCCGACCGACTCCTCGAAGCCCCGGAGGACGCCGCCCGCGAACGACTGCGCGACGAAGCCGAAAAACGCCTCCCCGACCCCGACGACCTGTTCGACGGCTTCTGACGACCTCGAAACTCGCCGACGTAAACGATCTCGAAACTCGCAGACGTAAACGAAATTCGCCGACCTCCCCGGCCTTTGGCCGTTTTTTCCCTATACTCGGGGTCTCCCACGCCGGGGGACACACAGGGTGACGGGGATACCCGAGGTTGTCTCGCTTTTCGAAATGTCGCCAGAATTCGCGACCCGAGTCCGTTTTTTCTGGCGGACGACCTACCGGGGATGCCGGCCCGAGGCCGATTCGCTGCGCACGACGCCCCCCCGGTTGGTCGACCCGAGGCCATCCCTCGCCGGGTCCGTCGCCCCGCCGCGGTCGACTTTCGGTAGGCCGGGTCCGCCGGACGACCCGTTCGACGCGCGGCCCGGGGCCACGGGTCGTCGGCGGACTTCGACAAAAAACGCGTCCCCGGGCCGGGTGTTTTCGAAAATCGTCCCGGCCGATCCGTCCTCGATCATGGGGGTTCACACCAAGCGCCCCGGCCGAGAAGACCGTGGGCATGGGGGGGGCGGCGAGTACCCGGGCCGAACCGGCCGCGGGTCGCTCGGCCGGGGGGGCGCTCCCCCTCGTCACATACGAAATGCCCGCTCCCGGCAGCCTCTCGCGACGAGAGACTGCACGAAAGCGGGCGTTACGTTGCCACAACACGTTCGGAGGCGTCGGCGGCCTCGCCGACGCGCAGTTTAACCACAACCTATTTGGGGGCGCCGGCGGCCTCGCCGGCGCGCAGTTCGAACATCAGCCATCCGACGGCGTCTCCCCGTCGGACGTCTCGGAGTCCTGCGGCGTTTCCGTCTCACCCTCCGGGTCGGTCACTTCCTCACCGGTCTCGGGGTCGTCGTACTTCACCCGCCGGATCCGGCTGAGCAACGCGCCGAACCGCTCGGCCTGCTCGAGGATCGGCGCCAGTAGCTTCCGGGCGGTCGCCATCTCGTCCGGTTCGTTGAACCGGCCGAGAATCTCGACGCCGACTCGCAGCATCGCCGTCTGCCCCTCGGCGTCGGCCGCCCGGACCTCGTCCCAGGTCGTCTCCCGGGTCTCCGATTCGCTGAGCGCGTCGGCGAACTGGTCAGCGAGCGACGAGAGCCGATTGATCAGCGGCCGGAGGCCGAGCTCGTCGACTTCGTTGGACCACTCGGAGTCGAGCTGCTCGACCAGAAATCGCACCGCCGACAGCTCGTCCTCGAACGGAAGCCTCGTGATCCCGGCGGCCCCGCTGGCGAACAGCGTCTCCAGGATCTCCTCCGCCGCCTCCCCGCGCGGTTGGCCGCGAAAGCCGCTGCGGGTCGCCTTCAGACTGTCGTGCAACGCCCCGACCGCCCGGTCGACTTCGTTGTCGACTGTTTTGGCATCCCTGCGGCTGCGCTCGTTGAGCTCCCGGTCCCGACGCCACCAGTTGCGCTTGGTGCGCGCCTCGTCGTTGATCTCGATCGCCCGGGCGATCGCATCGAGCAACTTTTGGTCGACCAGCTCCTCGGCCAGCTCCTCGACGCGCTCCTCGACCTGCTGGAGCGCGAACGACCGCCGCCCCGGCGTCGACTGACGCAAATCCACCGTCTCATTCAGTAATTGAGCACTCATCTTCTCATCCCTTCGAGCCCCCCGGGCAACGGCACCGCCGTCCCCGAAAGCACCCGGCAAAAGTCTTAGACCATTCTCCTACCAACGAATGGCTCCCCGGGGCGCCTCGGCCAACGTCGTGGCCACTACTTCGGTCGATCCCCGTACTGCGCTGAGCCTGTACCGATAGCGTATCGATCGATTCCCCGAGGTCAAGGGGCCCGATCGCCGGCGACGCTCCCACCCCACCCCGATGGGGGGCGTCGGCGGCTCACCGACGAAAACGATCCCCGCCCCCACCCCCTATGGGGAGCGTCGGCGGCTCGCCGACGTAAACGATCTCGAAACTCGTCGACGTAAACGATCCCCGCCCCCACCCCCCATGGGGGGTGTCGGCGGCTCGC
>CAZRLK010000174.1:0-10469 GCA_964600555.1 uncultured Bradymonadales bacterium | reverse complement strand
AACTGTGGACGAAGCACAAGGACGGGTTGACCGAAACGCATAGGAGGACGCAAAGGCGTTGTCGGGCTCTCGGCGGTCGGGGATCAGATACGCCAAGATCGCCAAGATCGCCACGACGCCAAGGCGACCTCGGGCCCCCGGCGGGACTCACCTGATCCGGGCACCGGCCCGGGAGACTGCGTCTCCCTGCTGGGTCCCCGCATTCGGACGCAGATGAAAGGCCGGACAGCGAGCCTTTCACTACGGTCCGGCTGCGGGGCCCCCCGGGCGGCTGCGCCGCCGGCCGGCGCCGTCGGTTGGGGGAGGTGCGTCGGGTGCGCGGTGGGTTGGCCTCCTGACGGCCTGGCGCATGCGATCGGACGGATCACTCCGATCGAGGCACGGGCGCGGGAGACCGCGTCTCCCGGGAGGGCGCCGCGTTCGGGCGCAGATGAAAAGCCGCACTCCAGGCTTTTCACTGCGATTCGGTTGCGGCGACCCGGGCGGCTATGCTGCCGTCCGGTGCCGCCGGTAGCCGCAGGTGCGGCGGCGTCGTTTTGGGTTGCTTGGCGTCTTGGCGTCTTGGCGCCTTGGCGTACGTGACTCGGACCGCCGGCGTCCTCTCGTTGGCGTATGGGCCCGGGACCGCCGGCGTCGTCCCGAGTGTCGGGGGCCGAGGGCGTCAGGCGAGGCCGATGTATTTGTGGGTCTGGAGGCTGAGCCGCCATTCGGGGTGTTCGAGGCAGTATTCGGCAGCGAGTTCGTCGGGCGTCGCGAACCGGCCGCCGCCGGGGCCGTCGGTGCCGACGAAATCGGTGTCGCAAAACTGGCAGATCGCCTCGTCGCGGTCCTTTTCGCGGCCGGACCACAGGTTGCAGCCGGCGAACCGGCAAAAGACTGCCGGCCGGTGTTCGCTCCCTCGCCCTGGAGGGTATAATAGACCTCCTTGACGGCGTACGACATCGGAAGGTTGGGAGGTTGTACTCTTGACCACGTGCGATACGACTAGCATGGTAAGCGCGTGCCGTACCAGGCCACCGACACGACACAACAACCCTTAAAGCACCGGTATTTCGATGACAACGATTCCAGTGGGTGCACTCGTTCGCGATCGCGACCGTCCCGAACTCGGACCCGGCCGGGTCATCGCCGAGTTGAGCGGGGGCGCCTCGCGGATTTCGTTCGAGCACAACGACGAGATGCGGGACGTGGAGTTGAAGCGGGTCGACGTCGTGCGCCTGCCGCTGATTCCGGGGACGCAGGTCGACGTGCGCTCGGGGCGGTTCGGCGACGAGTCGACCGAGCCGGGCGAGGTGATCGAGGCGGAGCTTCCGGACTCGGCCGACGAGCTGTGCGACTACGTCGTCGAGATGCAGGAGGAGGACGAGCGGCGGACGGTCTCGGAGGCGGAGATCTTTCCGCGCGAGCCGGCCTCGACGGCGCCGCTCGACCAGTTCGACGCGCTGTTCTGGCGAGGGCCGTTTCGGTTTTTCGCCCGCTGGGGGATGCACCGGATGGTCTCGAGGCTGTACGAGGACGCCGAGGGGCTGCCGTCGCTGATCGGCTCGCGCATCGAGCCGCAGCCCCACCAGGTGCGGGCGGTCCGCGAGAGTCTCTGGGCGCCCGAGCCGCGGTTCATTCTGGCCGACGGGTCGCGAGACGACCGGATGCGCGAGGCGGGGATGATCGTGCAGGCGCTGACGGCGGACCGGCCGGATTTGCAGACGCTGGTCGTCGCGCCGGGGATCTGGACGCGGGAGTGGGCGGCGCAGCTCGAGTTGCGGTTCGGGGGCCGGGAATTCGGCCGGGTGACCGAAAGCCAGGTCGCCGGGCTCGAGTTCCACCAGATCGCCGGGCTGTTCCAGGAGGATCGGATGGTCGTCTCGACGGACCTGCTGGAGTACAACCGGGACGTACGGACGATGATCGCCGGGGAGGGCTGGGACCTGGTCGTCTTCGCCGGTGCGCACCGTATGCAGGTCGGTTCGGAGGCCTACGAGGTGGCCCGCGATCTGTCGGCACTGGCGGAGGGCTCGATCGTGTTGTCGCCGATGCCGCGCACGGCCGACCCGGCGGAGTTGACAGGCCTGTTTTCGCTGGCGCGGCCCGAAGAGTACCGGCCCGGCGAGACGGAGGCGGTCGAGACGTATGTCGACGAGCAGGCCGACCTCTGGGAGGCGATGCTCGACTCGCTCGAGGCGCTGTCGGAGGGGCTGGACGACGGGGCGGTCGACGAGCTGGTCGAGCAGTGGCGGGAGGTGGGGGATCTCGGCCCCGGGATCGAGGAGTACGTCGACGAATTCGAGCAGGGTGGGGAGGGGGAGCTGGAGGCGCTTTTGAGCTACGTGCAGGAGTTTCACGGCTTTGCCGACATCGCGGTGCGGACGCCGCACACGGCGCTCGAGGAGGTGGGCGTCGAGTGGCCGGAGCGGACCCGGGAGATCGTCGACTACGAGGTTGACCCGGAGGAAAAGCGGGTCGTCGAGCAGCTCGCCGAGATGCCGGTCGCCGGGGAGCCGAGCCCGTCGCAAAAGGCGCTTCGGGCGCACTTTGCCCGTCGGGCGACCGAGACGCCCGAGCGGTTGGTCGAGCTGTTGACCGAGCGCGGCGAGGCGATCGATTCGGGGAGCGGGGAGGGCGTGCCCGGGCTGGTCGATCGGCTGGGGCTGGCGCCGGACCCGACCGAGGAGGATGCGATCTGGCACCGAATCGTCGAGGCGGCCGGGGAGCTGCCCGACGAGCAGGAGTGGCTCGGCGGGATGCTCGGGGCGGTCCAGGACTGGGAGAATGCCGTCGGCCGGCGTCCGGCGCGGGTCGAGGCGGCGGTCGACTGGATCGAGGAGCATCTCGACGAGGACGAGGCGCACAAGGTGGTCGTCTTCAGCCAGTCGCGGCGGTTCGGGGAGGCGTTCCACTCGACGCTGATCGGGGAGCTGGGCGAGGGGGCGGCCGAGCTGTTTCACTGCGAGCTGCCGGAATCGATGCTCACGGAGGCGATCGAGCGCTTCCAGGACGACCAGGAGTGTCGGGCGCTGATCGTCGACGAGCTGGGGGCCGAGGGGCGGAGTCTCGACGAGGCGTCGGCGCTGGTGCACCTGGACGTGCCGATGTCGCCGGGGCGGCTCGATGCGCGGCTGACCCGGCTGGACGGGCCGCGGCGCGAAGAGCCGGTCCGGTCGGTCGTCTTCCGGGGGCCGAGCGAGGTGGAGCAGAAGCTTGTCGACTTGTACGACGAGGTGCTCGAGATCTTCGAGCGGCGGCCGGGAGCGGTCGCCTGGTCGTTTTCGCGGCTGCACGACGAGATCCGGGAGGCGATCGGCGGGGGGGAACTCGAGGAGATGCTCGAGTGGTGGCGCGACGAGATCGAGGCGGACGCCGCCCCGGAGGTCCGGGCGTTTCAGGCCTCGATCGACCCGCGGCCGGGCCAACTGGAGGCGGTGACGGACTTCGCCGAGCTGCTCGATTTCGTCGACGGGCTCGACGATGCGCTGCCGGTGCGCCACTGGGCGCGCATGATCGGCATCGACGACCATCGGGTCCGGCCGGGCGTGTACGATTTCAAGTGGCACTGGTCGAGCGTGCGCCGCGACCTGGCCGGCTTCGACATCCCGGAGGGCGACGACCCGAACGAGTGGGAGGACGCCCAGACGGTGCGGTATCTGTCGGGGACGTTCAGCCGCCAGCACGCCCTGGACGACGAGTCGCTCGAATTTTTCGGCCCCGGCCACCTGCTGGTCGACTCGCTGGTCGACGATGCGTTGGGGCCGACCGACGGGCGGGCGACGGTCTTTGCCCGTCGGCTCGGCGGGGAGCATCGCGGGAGCGTCTTCGCGGTCATCTGTGCGCACTGCGACCTCAACCGCGAGGTCTGGGGCGATCTCGAGCCGCCGAACGGGCTGATCCGGCGGACGCACCGGCGGTTCTGGCCGGAGGCGGCCTCGGCGATGGTCGAGATCGACCTGAAGGGTGGGCGCGACCCGAAGGTCGTCGACGACCCGGATCTGATCCGACGCCTCGAGGAAAGCTACGAGGGGCCGGATGCCGACCAGAAGATCGAATACGAGATGCTGGTCCGCACGATCGAGGATGCCGCCCGGTTTCGGCGCGTGCTGCGCGAGGCGGTCGAGGTCGGCCTCGAGGATCTTCGCGACGAGCGGGAGTTTCTGGTCGAGGATGCGGCGGAGCGTCTCGAGGAGGACTTCGCCCGGGATCTCGACTACTGGCGAGCGCGCCGGGAGGAGGCCGACGCCGAGGAGGCGATCGAGGAGGCGGAGCGCCAGATCGAGATGCGCCAGAGCCTCGTCGAGAGCGTCCGCGAATACGCGATGGAGGTCGACGCGCTGGCTCTGGTGGTCGGGGGGACGCCGGAGGTGTTGGTGCATTGAGGGAATCCCGATGAACATTCTGGTTTTCAACTGCGGAAGCTCGAGTCTCAAAGCCGAGGTCGTCGACACACAGTCGACGGCGCCGCTGGTGGAGCTGGAGGTGACGCGGCTCGGCGCCGACGACGGGTCGGCAGCCGTCGAGATGACGGGCTTCGAGCAGCCGCGCCGGGTCGAGCTGGCGGATCACGCCGAGGCGCTCGAGTGGGCGGCCCCGAAGCTGACGGAGGAACTCGGCGGGGAGGTCGCCATCGACGGCGTCGGCCACCGGGTCGTGCACGGCGGCGAGACGTTCACGCGGCCGACGCGGATCGCCGACGAGGTCGAGGCGAAGATCGAGGAGCTGTTCGACCTCGCGCCGCTGCACAACCCGGCCAACCTCGCTGGCATCCGGGCAGCCCGGGAGCGGTTCGGCGACGTCCCCCACGTGGCCGTCTTCGACACCGGCTTTCACTCGACGCTTCCGACCCGCGCGAAAACCTACGCCATCGACCGAGAGGTCGCCGACGAGCACGGGGTGCGCCGGTTCGGCTTCCACGGCATCAGCCACGAGTACGTCGCCGGGCTGGCGGCGGAGCATCTCGAGGCGGATCTGCGCGAGCTTCGGATGGTGACCTGTCATCTCGGCAACGGCTGCTCGGCGGCGGCCGTCGAGTACGGCAGCTCGATGGAGACGAGCATGGGGATGACACCGCTGGAGGGGCTGGTGATGGGGACGCGCAGCGGCGACGTCGACCCCGGGGCGTTGATCCATCTGATGCGCCGGGAGGACTGGGACGTCGACCGGCTCGATGCGTTTCTCAACGACGAGTCGGGGCTGGCGGGGCTGTCGGGGGTGAGCAACGACCTGCGCGACATCAAAGAGGCGGCCGCCGAGGGCGACGACGCGGCGCGGCGGGCGATCCAGGTCTTCTCGCACCGGGTGCGCAAGTACATCGGCGCGTACGCCGCGGTGATGGGCGGGATCGACGCGGTCGTGCTGACGGCGGGGATCGGCCAGAACAGCGCGTTGATGCGCCATCGGATCGGCCAGCGTTTGGAGTTTCTGGGGGCGCGGCTCGACGAGGACAAAAACCGCCGGGCGGAGGTCGACCGCGAGCGGCCGGTCGTCGACATCTCGACGGCGAACAGCCGCTGCAAGCTGCTGGTGGTGGCGACCGACGAGCAGCGCGCCATCGCCGAGAAAACCTCCAAGATCGTCGCCGAACTCGACCGGCCGGCGGGGGGCGACAAGCCGCACATCCCGATCGCCGTCTCCGCCCGACACTGCCATCTGACGCAGGAGACGGTCGAGGAGCTTTTCGGCGAGGACTACGAACTGACGCCGCGCAACGAGCTGTCGCAGCCCGGGCAGTTCGCCGCCGAGGAGACCGTCCGGCTGATCGGTCCCGACGGCGAGTTCGAGAAGGTCCGCATCCTCGGGCCGACGCGCGATCACAACCAGGTCGAAATCTCGCGGACCGACGAGTTTCGGCTCGGCATCGACGCGCCGGTGCGCATGTCGGGCGACATCGACGATACGCCGGGGGCGGTGCTCGAGGGGCCGGAGGGCCGGGTGCAGCTCGCGCAGGGGCTGATCTGTGCGCGCCGCCACATCCACATGCGGCCCGAGGACGCCGAGCGGTTCGGCGTCGAGCACCGCGATATCGTCGAGGTCGCCGTCGATACGCCCGAGCGCGAAGTCATCTTCGGGGACGTCGTCATCCGGGTCAGCGCCGACTACCGGCTCGAGATGCACATCGACACCGACGAGGGCAACGCGGCGAATCTGACCGGCGGGGCGACCGGGGCGCTGGTCGAAACCGACGCCTCGGGGTCGCTGCGCCGCCGCGAGGTCCAGTACGACGAGCCGGCCGAGTGAGGCTCGCGCGATCCCCGGCCTCCGGCTCCCGTTGGTCGCCTGCGACCGGGGCTACGAAAAGCCTAATAAAACGGCGTGAACGACCCCGGCCTCCGGCTCGCGTCGGTCGCCTGCGACCGGGGCTACGATGGGAGCGTCCGGGCTCACTCCCGGCGCACCGTCCCGTCCTCGCGGACGACGATGCGTTCGCCGGCCCGGGCGTCGGGGACCGAGACGACCTCGCCGGTGGCGGGAAACTCGACGTCGAGATCCGCCGCATCGGCCTCGCCCAGCCCGACGTGCATCCACGGGGAGTCCTGCACGGTCGTCCCGTGCGCCCCGTAGCGTTCGCGCAACACCGGCTTCCCGTCGATCGTGGCGGTCACGCGGGCGCCGATCCCGTCGCGGTTGGTGCGCCCGTCGCCGCCGCCGACCGCCCGGACGAACACCGCGCCGCGGCGCGAGGGATTGCGGTTGAAAAACACCCGGTCGCCGGCGAGCAAATCGAGGTCCCCGTCGCCGTCGAGGTCCCCGACGGCGCTCCCCCACCCGTTTTCGACCTGCACGCCGGTCTCGAAGGAGACCTCCTCCCAGTCGGGATGGTCGTCGTTGCGGTAAAAGGCACTGTAGGTGTTCGGGTACACACAGGTGTAAAACAGGTCGAGGTCGCCGTCGTTGTCGAAATCCCAGAGGGTGGGGTTGGAGGCGGTCTCCCGGTAGCGAAAGCCGGCGCGTTCGGTGGCGTCGGCGAAGCGGAGCCCCTCGTCGTCGTCATCGTCGGAGGCGTCGAGATACAGGCGGGCGGTCTGGCTGACTTCGAGGTCGCGGGGATGAGCGAGGTTGGCGACGAAGACGTCGAGGGTCCCGTCGCGGTCGACGTCGCCCCAGGCGGCGCCGATGCTGTGGCCGAAGTACGTCCGATCGTCGTGGCGGGATTTCTCGCCGGCCAGGCCGCTGGAGGGGCCGAGGTCGACAAGCTGGCCGTCGCGTCGGTCGAGCAGGAAGTTCGGGTCGAGCCGGTAGTTCGTCACCAGCACCTCGGGGGTGCCGTCGTCGTCGGCGTCGGCGGGGGCGACGCCGCGTCCGGACTGGGCGGCGGGGGTCGTCTGGTCGGTTCCGACCGGCAGCTCGGCTCGGCGGAAGGTGCCGTCGCCTCGGTTCAGCCACAGGCGGTCGGCGGCGTTGGCGTGCGGGTCGCCCTGGCAGTGGTAGTTGGCCTGATACAGGTCGAGCCACCCGTCGTTGTCGATGTCGACCCAGGCGGCTCCTTCGGTCGGGGCGTGGCGTTTGTTCGGCGAGTCGTCGCCGCAATCGAGGCGCCGGGTGTCGTCGATGCCGCTCTCGCCGGTGACGTCGACGTACCGGTCGCCGCGGTGAGCGAGCAGGTGGTCGTCGTCGCCGGCGGCGAAATAGTCGGGGTCGCCGTCGTTGTCGAAATCGCCGAAGACGCCGCCATTCGAGGCGATGCCGTCGGGGATCCACGCGTCGGTGACCTCCTCGAAATGCCCGTCTCCGTCGTTGAGGAACAGGCGTGGGCCGTCGAGCATGACGTCGAGGTCGCCGTCGTCGTCGACGTCGGCCAGGGCGACGCGCCGGAACGAAGCGAGGCCGATCTCGCGGAGGGGCTCGGCCTGAAAGATGCGGCGGGAGTCCGGGTCGGCGAGGCGCTCGAGGCCGAGGCGGAGGGCAAAGTCGCTGGGAGCCGGGGAGATGGGTGGGCCGTCGCTCGGTTTGCGGGGCTTCGAGGAGCGCCATACGAACGAGCGGGGGGGCCCGTCGCGAAAGCCCGGCTGCTCGCTGTCGTGGCGAAGGCGCGGCGAGTGGCGGCCGTCGACGACGAGGCCGGCGAAGACGTGGCGGACGGGATCGACGACCGGGGGATCGTCGAACTCGAGGGTGATCCACTCGCCGTCCTCGTCGGGGTCGACGCGGCGGGTGGTGCTCGCCAGCGGGCCGTCCTCCCCGCGATGCTCGCCGTCCTCGACGACGATCGGGCCGCCGCCGAAGGTATCCCAGACGCGGGCGGTCACCTCGGCGGCCCGCGGGATCTCGAGCCGTACGCGCAGGCGGTGCAGGCGGGCGGGCGCCTCCGGGCGAAAGCGCGTATATTCGTAAGAGGCGTCGGGAGGCTCGGCGTACTCGACGGTCCCCTCGACCGATCCGTCGTCGTGGGCGAGCCACTCGAGTTGCGGGGCCGATTCGTCGGGTCCGTCGGGCGCCTCGTTCGGGGGCGGCTCGCGTTCGGCGGGGCTCGTCTCGCAGGCGGCTGCCAGCAGAAGAGACGAGCCCAGCACGGCGATCGAAGCGAGCGGGCGGGGAGGTGACGCGGTCGGAAGGGGCATGAAGAGACGGTGGAGGAGGGTCAGCCGCGATCACCGTCGGCGTCGAGCGCTTCTTGAAGCTTTGCGTGCAGGACGGGGGGCTCGACTGGCTTGTCGATGACGGCACTGGCGCCCAGACAGTCGGCCTGCTCGCAGTTCTGGTCGTCGCCGTAGGCGGTGATCAACACGACCGGGACATCCCATCCGTCGGTCTGAAGTTCGCGGAGGACCTGGATGCCGTCCAAGCCCGGCATTCGGATGTCGCTGAGGATGACGTCCGGTGGTTCGGTCCGCACCTGCTCGACCAGTTGGTGGCCCGTCGTGGCGGTCTGGACCGTGTAGAATCGTCCGAGCGATTGCTGGAGGCTCCACTGAAGCTGGCGATCGTCTTCGGCGATGATCAGCGACGGAAGCTCCTCGTCGGGAGCGTCGGTTGGCGAAGGGGCCGGCTGGTTCGGGTCGTCTTCGTTCACGGGCGAATCCGCCTCCAACATGCCCTGCTGGCGGTATTCTTTGAGCTTGTAGTAGATCTTGCGCTCGGAGATGTCGAGAATGTCGGCGGTCTGCTGGACGTCGTCGGCCCACTCGTGGGTGCGAAGGATCGTCGCGCGTTCGACCTGTTCGAGTGACATGCCCGGGACGCGAAGGAACTCCGGGTCCGCGCGGTTCGGCGCGTCGGAATGCGAGTCGAATCGATCCGGCAGATGCTCGACGCTCACTCGTCGTGCGGGTGAGACCGTGACGACGTGTCGGGCAACATTGCGCAACTGGCGGACATTGCCCGGCCACGGGTGTCGGTACAGTTCGCCCCGAACTTCCTCGTCGGTTTCGGGCGGGCGACACGCCTCCCGGCTGGCCGCGAGACCGACGAAATGTGCCCACAAAGGTTCGATGTCGTCGCGGTGTTCGCGCAGCGGCGGGACGTCGATTTCGAGGACGTTCAGGCGGAAAAACAGGTCTCGGCGAAAGTGGTCGTCCTCGAGGTCGGCGGCGAGATCGCGGTTCGTCGCCGACAAGACACGCACGTCGACCGAGAGGGTTTCGGTGCCTCCAACGCGCTGGAACGTCTGGTGTTCGAGCACGCGCAACAGCTTGACCTGCATCGAACGTGAAAGTTCGCCGATTTCGTCGAGCAAAAGGGTCCCGTTGTCGGCCTGTTCGAATTTCCCCTTCCGGGCCGACGTCGCGCCGGTAAAAGCGCCTTTGACGTGGCCGAACAGCTCGGATTCGACGAGATGTTCGGGGATAGCTCCGCAGTTGACGGCGACGAACGGCTGGCGCCGTCGCGGCGAGAGCCGGTGGATGGCCCGGGCGACCAGCTCTTTGCCGACCCCGGTTTCGCCGGAGATGTGGACGGGGGCAGTCGAGGCGGCGGCGGTCCCGACCTGCCGGCAGATCTGGCACATCGCGTCGCTGGTACCGACCATCGGATCGGCGGAGACGAGTTCGCCGTTGGATACGTCCTCGGAACTGTGGATCCGGCGTTCCTGTTCGAGCAGACGCAACATCGAAGCGGCATCGTCGTTCCGGCCGGCGAAGGTGTCCATCCCCAGTTCGAGGACGCGCCGGAAACTCGCCGGCGTTGGCCGGTCGACCCACAGGAGGGTCGTCGGGGAGCCGGCGGCGCCCGAAAGCGGGGTTTGCGCGGGCTCGGAGGGCGGCAGGGCTGCGTCGAGAAAGACTGCCTCGAAGTGTTCGCTGGCGAGTCGGTCGAGCGTCGCCTCCCAGGCACGGGTTCGAGACAGCTCGCAACCGGCGGACCGGAGTGCGTCGGTGCGCTGTTCGTCGATCGGCTTCGGCGCGGCTACCAGAATTTTCGCGCCTCGGACCGACGCCCACGGCTGATCCGTGGCCGGCCCCGTCCTCGTGTCGGGGTCTCGGTCGTCTTCCATACTCGGACCGTGACTGAAGGAGAGGAAACGCAAATAGAGGCTATGATGGAAGTAT
>CAZRLK010000173.1:0-10538 GCA_964600555.1 uncultured Bradymonadales bacterium | reverse complement strand
AAAGCCGAACTCCAGCTTTTCACTGCGCTCCGGTTGCGGCGACCTCCCGGGAGACACCGTCTCCCGGGCCGGTGCCTCGAGCGAGCGAGTCCTGTCGGGGGCCCGAGCACGCCTTGGCGAGCTTGGCGCCTTGGCGAGCTTGGCGTAACTGACCCGGACCGCCGAGAGCCCGAGGACGACTTCGCGTTCTTTGCATTCTCGTGCCCTGCGGGTGTTTTGCGGTTCCACGTCGTTTTTCCGGGACTGCCGCAAGCCCGAGGGGTTTGTCTCAACCCCGATCTCCGGTACACCACCCTCCCGCTGCACGACATACCACCGCATCATCAGCCGGAGACTCCCCCTACATGCACGACATCAGCCTCCTCGCCGATTTCGTCGTCATCCTCGCTGTCGCCCTGCTCGTCGCCTGGATGTTCACCAAACTCCGGCTGCCGACGATCGTCGGGTTTCTGGCCGCCGGAATCGTGCTCGGACCCGGCGCCGCCGGCTTCGTCGCCGCCGAAGGTGAAATTTCACTGATGGCCGAGATCGGCGTCGTCCTGTTGTTGTTTTCGATCGGCCTGGAGCTGTCGCTGCGTGAATTGCGGCATCTCGGACGCTTCGTCTTCGGAGCCGGTAGCCTGCAGGTCGGCCTCACCGCCGCCCTGGTCGCCGTCCCGGCGTATCTGTGGGGATTTTCGGCCTCGAAGGCGATCTTTTTCGGGCTGCTCGGCGCACTCAGCTCCACGGCGATCGTACTGACGAGCCTGCGCGAAAACGACGAAGTCGCCTCGCCGCACGGCCGGGGCATGGTCGGTGTCTTGCTGTTCCAGGATCTCGCCGTCGTCCCGTTGATCTTGATCGTCCCCCTGCTCGCCGGGGGCGGCGAGGATCTCGGCCCCGTCCTCTGGACCCTCGCCAAAGCCGCCGGCATGGTCGTCGCCGTCTGGGTCGCCGCCAACAACGTCTTCCCCTGGCTCGCCGAACACGTCGTCCGGACCCGCCAGGGCGAGTTGTTCACCCTGTTTACCGTCGTCGTCGCCGTCGGCACCGCCTACCTCTCCGGCACGGCCGGCCTCTCCCTCGCCCTGGGCGCCTTCCTCGCCGGCCTCGTCATCTCGGAATCTCCTTATTCCGAGCAGATGATCGCCGACGTCGAACCGTTCAAAGACGTCTTCAACAGCCTGTTTTTCGTTTCGATGGGGCTGCTCGTCGATCCGACCCTCTTTTTCGAATACCCGCTGGTCATCCTCGGCCTGTTCGCCGGCATCATCGCCCTCAAGGCCCTGGTCCTGGCTGGCATCGTCGCCACCTTCGGCTTCGGGCTGCGCGTCGCCGTCCTCGTCGCCCTCGGCGTCTCGCAGGTCGGCGAATTTTCGTTCATCCTCGCCAGCGAAGGGATGGAAGCGGGGCTGATGACCGACGCCGAATACGGGGTCTTTCTGGCAACCGCCGTCTTGACGATGACCGCCACTCCCTTCTTTTTGCAGTACTCCTCGACGATCGCCGAACTGTTCGCCGGTTCGACGCTCGAGCGGTGGCTCCAGGAGGTCGGCCCCGGCGAACCCGTCTCCGGGGACGATACCTCGGAGGCCACCGACTCACACGTCGTGATCGTCGGCTTCGGCCACAACGGCCAGAATCTCGCGCGTTCGCTGCGCCACTTCGATATCGACTATGTCGTCGTCGACCTCAATCCCAACAGCGTCCGACGCTTCCGCGACGACGAGCCGATCTATTACGGGGATGCCACTCGAACCACCATCCTCCGCCACCTCGGTCTCGAGCGCGCCGAGGCCCTGATCGTCACCGCCGCCGACACCGTCGCCTCCCGACGCATCGTCGACGCCGGACGGCGCCTCAACCCGAACCTGCACGTCGTCGCCCGGACTCGCTACGAGCGCGACGCCGAGCTGCTGTACGAAGCCGGCGCCGACCAGGTCATCGTCGAGGAATTCGAGACCTCGCTCGAGCTGGTCGGCCAGACCCTCTCCGCCTACGACGTCTCTCCCCGACACGTCGTTCGCGAAAAAGACGAGCTTCGCCGCCGCGGCTACGGGGTTTTCGCCGAAGGGGAGATGGACGCCGAATCGAGTGCCCGCAGGACGCTCACTTCCCTGGCCTCGAACTTTCATACCGAGTTCGTCCGCATTCCTCCCGACGGCAAGGCCGCCGGCGAGACACTCGGCGGTCTGGATTTGCGGGGTGCCACCGGCGCGACGGTCGTCGCCGTCGACCGCGAGGGCCGACTGCTGGACCAGCCCGGCCCCGACTTCCGACTCGAGGCCCGAGATCGAGTCCTGCTGATCGGCGCCCCGGATGCCCTGGCGGCGGCCCGAAAGCTGCTGGAAGCTCCCGACCGCGACGGCGACGACGTCGAAGCCTGACCCGCGCCGCCGCTACGAACATTCGCCCTCGTGGGCGATGTCGACCCCGCTGGCCTGCGCCATGCACTCGTTGCCGTACGTCGATCCGTCACACCCGCACACCGGCGAATACACGCCCGGACACCCCGACGGCTGTGGCGTGCACTCCCCGGGACCGTCTCCTCCACACGAGTTGTTCGGATAATCGCACCACTGGTCGGCCCCGCAGCCATTGTCCGGCCCGCACTCCGCCGAATCATCGGGCGGCCGACAGGTCTCCGGGTCGACGCACATCGGCTCGCACTCGTTCACCGTGTAGACCGTCCCCTCGGGACACTCTCGCGGCTCGATCGACTCGTACTCGTCGCAGACCGGCGCCTCGGGATCTCCGCACTCGCGGTTGCAGTCACCGGTGGCACGCTCGCAGCGTTCCCGAGAGCGATACATCTCCCCGCAATCCGCCCCTTCGCACTCACATCCTCCGACCGAACGGCAGGCGTCTCCGTCGAACTTGTAGCCGAGAAGCTGCGCGCAGGATCCTTCGCCGACGGCGTCCTGGGCCGAACACAACCCCGCGTCACTCCCACACTCGCGCGTCGCCTCCTCGCACGCCTCGACCGACTCGTACAGCTCCTCGCAGTCCGTCCCCTCGCACGAGCAGCCGCTCATCGAGACGCACGACTCCCCGTCGAACTTGACCCCCACGACCGTCCGACAATCGCCCACAGCCCGGGCCCGCTGAGCGGCACACACCCCCGCGAGACGACGGCACCCACACCCGCAAAGCTCCCGGTCGAACCGCTCCCAGCCCTCCGGACATCCGAAATCGGCGAGCCGGCACTCGCGCGGGTCGTCGTAGACGACGTAGTCGATGTCCGGATCATCGGGGTCGGGGCAATCGGCACAGTCCGGATCGACGTGCGCACAGGCTTCGTTGCAGGTGCCGTCTCGCGGCTGGATCTCGGAGGGGCACTCGCCGCCGTCGGGCGGAGGCGGAGGCGGCGGAGGCGAGGTATCCGGTGGCGGGGGAGAGGTGTCGGGCGGATCGGGTCCCGTATCTTTCCCGGCATCGGCCCCGCCATCCTCCCCGGGGATGATCCAGTCCGACTCGTCGTCTCCCTCCGAACTCGACGCGGTGCAACCAGCCCCCGCGACCAGGATTCCGCCGATCACCATCGCCGCGATCTGTCGCCATCGATCTTGCATCCTCGACCACCTCGTCTCGAATCCCGATTTATCGGCACTCTCGGAGCTTCCGGCTCGCGGCCTACATGTCAAAGCAAATGCTGATCCAGACCTCGTGCCCGGGGAGCGGGCCGTCTCTCCCCCCTCGATCCCTCAGATTTTTGAGGCAACCCGGGCCACCGAGACTCGCTGTCGTTTACGTCAACGAGGGGCGAGGATCGTTTTCGTCTACGTCGACGAGATTCGTTTTCGTCTACGTCGACGAGATTCGTTTTCGTTTCCGTCGCCGAGACTCGTTTTCGTCGACGTCGACACCGGACAGCCGGGAGTAACGGTCGAATTTACGCCCCCGCCCTTTTTTGATAGACCTCGACCCTAAAGAATATCATCGACGTGATTCCTCTGGTCCGGTATCCTCCAGAGGGACGCGCCCCCTTCGATGCCCCATGCTTGGCCCTAGCGGCTTTGAGGCGATGACCGACGAGCCCGATCCAGACGCGGGAAACCGTCCGGCGGACGACTCCGGTCGCCGCACGGCCCGACACCATTCCTCCGCCGAGACCAGCGACTCCCGGATCGGCAAAGTCTTCGGGGGACGCTACCGCATCGAAGATCGGATCGGCGCCGGCGGAATGGGCGTCGTCTACCTCGCCCGCCATACCAGCCTCGATCGCCCCGTCGTCGTCAAAGTCCTCACCCAGGAGCGCCTCCAGGACGAAACCTCGCTTCAGCGCTTCGAACGCGAGGCCAAGAGCCTGAGCCGACTCGACCATCTCAACATCGTCACCGTCTACGATTTCGGCCGCGAGGGCGACCTGTCGTATCTGGCGATGGAGTATGTCGACGGCGTCGAACTGCACGCCCTGATCGAACAGCAGGGTTGGCTGTCGATGAATCTGTTCGCACCCATCGCCTCTCAGATCCTCGACGGCGTCGGCCACGCCCACAACAAGGGACTGGTGCATCGGGATCTGAAACCGAGCAACATCATGCTCACCGAGCGCGACGAGTCCCCGTATTTCGTCAAACTGCTCGATTTCGGCCTCGCCAAACTCGTCTCCGGCGACATCGACGTCACCCAGAAAGACAGCATCCTCGGCTCGATCCCGTACCTGTCGCCCGAGCAAATCGCCGGCTCCGACATCGACCAGCGCGTCGACGTCTACTCGCTGGGGGTCGTCTTTTATTACATGCTGACCGGCCGCAAGCCGTTTCGCGGATCGGAGGCCTCGATCGTGTACGATCAGGTCCACTCCGAGCCCCCGCCGATCTCGCTGCACCTCCCCGACAACAGCCGCGTCCCCAAGCCGGTCACCGAACTGATCCACGAGTGTCTGGCGAAACATCCCGACAACCGCCCCGACAGCGCCTACGACGTCCTCGACCGGCTGCAGGCGGTCACCAGTGAATTCCGGCCCCCCTCCTCCGGCAGCCACCGGGCGCCCAGCGACCGCTCGAGCCCCGACGGCGGACAGCCGATCAGCTCCGAGTACGTCGGCGACCACGACACGCGCGACCCTCGCCGGGAGGCCACCGAACGCGGCGGCTCGGCCGCCAGCCAGAGTGGCGCACAGCCGGCCGCGAGCGAGGACCGGGGCGGCGGCAGCGGCCTGTCGATCGGGTGGCTCGTCGGCGGCATCCTCTTCGGACTGCTGATGGCCGCGACCGCCGTCGGCACCTGGTCTCTCGCCAGCAGCTCCTCCGACGATGCGAGTGCCGCTGCAACCGAATCCACCGACGAGTCCGAAAGCGTCGACGCCAGACTCGACCGCATCGACGGACTGATCGACGACCAGAAATTCTCCACCGCCAGCTCCCGCCTCGATGCCCTGGCCGCCGAGGCCGACGGCGACGAGAGCCGCGAGCAGATCGAGCAGCGCCGCGAGCGCCTCGAGGCCGCCCGGCTGTACGCCGAAGCCAAACGCCAACGCGAAACCGGCGAGATCGAGGAGGCCATCGCCACCTACGCCGCGCTGCTGGAGGTCGCACCGAATTATCGCGACACCACTGCGCGCCTCGCCGAACTGGAGGCCTACGGAAAACTCGCCGTCGAGAGCGACGAGGCGGCGACCCTGCGCATCGACGACAATACGGTCGGAGAACCGCCGCTCACCACCCCGATTCCCCCCGGTGAGCACGAAGTTGTGGCGGAATCCGACGAGGGCGCATCCTGGAGCTCGTCGGTGACCGTCGACGAAAACGAGACGGTGTCGCTGACGCCCTCCTTCGACGACGACGAGTCGAAAACCGCCGAACCCCCCTCCGATCCGAAGCCCGAGCCCGACCCGGAGAAGTCCGACGACGAGAGCGACTCGGAGGAGACGGGGACTGCCAGGCGCGACGAGAAGGGGGAGGACGAAACGCCGGCAAAAGGTAGCGATGGCTCCGATGACAGCCAGACCGACGACGAATCCGTCGCCGAAGCCGGCCAGGCCGACTCCGACCAAGGCGACGACTCCGTGTTGCTCGAGTCGGGCTCCTCCGACGACGACTCCAGCTCCTCGGACGACGACTCGCAGTTGCTACCCGTTGACTGATGGTATCGATGGTTTCCATGCACTCTCCGACGGTTCTTCCCCGACATCTCGGTCTTGCGTGCCTGCTCGCCACTCTGGTCTTCGCGACCGGCGGCTGCCTGATTCCGAGCAAACCGACCGAGTGCTCTGACGACTCGGAGTGCCACGACGAGTACGGCGTCGGTTCGTACTGCGCCGACGACGGGATCTGCGAAGAGCCCGAAACCCGCGAGGAAATCCTCTCGCCGCCGTGCAACTTCGACGTCACCGGGCCGGCCTTCCAGGAGGGGACACGTCATATCGGCGTGTTGCTGAAATTGACCGATTCCGACAGCAACGAACTCATCGAACCGGTCAAGCGTGCCGTCGACCTGGCAATCAACGACATCAACTCGAAAGGAGGCGTCGACGGGCACGAATACGCGGCCATCTACTGCGACAATCAGGGCAACAACGAGCGTGCGAGAGAGGCCGCCCAACAACTCGCCGACATTGGGATCGAAGCCGTGGTAGGCCCCGGCTTCTCGAGCCACACCCTCGAGGTCGCTCCCGAGATTCTGATCCCCAACGACATCATGATGATTTCCCCCTCAGCGACCTCCCCCGAGATCACCGGCATCGACGACAACAACCTCGTGTGGCGTACCGTTCCCAGCGACGTCCTGCAGGGCGAAGTGCTGACGCAACTCGTGAAAAACGTTCGCTCCCAAAAGGAAAGCGGCGAACTCGGCGGGGTCGAAGACGGCGACAAGGCGAAACTCGGCATGACGACTCGCGAGGAGGACGCCTATGCTCAGGGGCTCGAGAATGCGGTCATTACGGGCTTTTCCAATTCCTTCCGGGACAGTGATCGGTTCTTCACGATGAGCCATCCCAATCCCGGTCTCACCGAGGGGAGTGATATTTTCGGAGAAACCGCCATCAGCATTGCCGATCGGAATCCCGACGTGATGATGATCTGGGGGATCGACGAGTTCTGGGAAGTGATCCGGGCCACTTATGCGTATGCAACCGATCAGGAGGAGACGCTCCTGGAGTCGACGATCTTCGTGGGGGCGGACGGCGCCAAACGCTCGACGCTCGCGGCCGAATTGGCCGAACAGACCGACACCCTGGGCGGCCGCATCTGGGGAACGGCGCCGGGGAAACCCGACCCCGAGGCATACGACCCCTACAATCTTTTTCGTTTCAACTGGAACGACGAAATCGAGGCGTTCGGCGATGCGACCAACCACGCGTTCATCTCGTATGCGTACGACGCCGTCTATTTGTTCGCGTTCGCCTCGGCCGCCGCCGGGACATTCGAAGGACCGGCAATGGCCGGGGTCATGCATCGGGTCACCTCCGACAGTGGGACGCAAATTGCCGCCAAACGCAGCGATTTCCAGCCCGGCGTCACGGAACTGAGTAAGGGCAATTCCATTCAGTTTCGGGGGGCCAGCGGCCCGATCCGCTTCGACGACAACGGCGATCCGACCACGGCCACCATCGAACTGTGGTGCTTCCAGGATGCCTCGACCGACGAAGACGCCAGCGCCCAGATAAACAGTCCGGGAAATCTCCGCTCGACCGAATCCGAGTTCAACGAAGATCTGGGTTGCGATTTTCCCGACATGTCCTCGAATTAGTACGCGAGTCACCGATGGTATTTTCGACCGTTCGACAGTTCGTCTTGCGACACTCGGCTGACAATCGCGCCGGTTGGGGGGCGGGAGTCGTATTCGTGGCCCTGCTGGCTGGATTCCCCTCGGCTGTCGTTGCCGACGACGACGTTCCGCGTCCTTCGAGTGAAGAACAGGAACTCGATCAGGAACAACAAGAGAAATTCAAGAAGTTGGTCGACCAGGGCAAGGTTCATTTTGCGCAGAACAACTACGAAAAGGCGCTGGCCGAGTTCGAAAAGGCCTACGACATCAAACAGTCCCCGAACCTGTTGTTCAACATGGGCCTGGTGGCCGAAAAGAGCGGGAATCTCTCGAGGGCACTCGATTACTACAAGACGTTTGTCGTCTCGCCGGAAGTCTCCCTCGATTTGAGGGACAAGGCTCAAAAACGCATCAAAGTGCTCGAACCGATCGTCGAAGACCAGCAGGAAGACGAACAAGAGAGAGAGGCGAAGAAAGAGGCGGCCGAAGAGGACGAGCCCGAATCGTTGGCGGAGACCGACGATGCCACCGATCCCGAGGAGGGGTCCGGCAGCGACGGATCCGCCGAGGAGCCTCCGGACAAACGGGAAGTCGACGACCAGCGAGGTGGATCGGCGGTCGGCGGGCTGCTATTGACCGGTGGAGGCGTCGCTGCGATCGGGGGTGGTGTGGTCTTCACGCTTCTCGGCGAACAGGCCCATTCGCGGTTTGGGACCGGGGAAACTCCCGCCGAGCGACGAGCTACCCAGCAGGCAGCACTACGCAACCAGTGGATGGCCACGGGCCTGTTCGCCGGCGGCCTCGGCGCCGCCACCGGTGGTATCATCATGCTTCTCAACCGAACCGGCGGCGATCAATCCTCCTCGACGGCGCTCCGGCCGAGCCTCGGTCCGGACTTCGCCGGCGTTCGGTTTCGGGCTGACTTTTGACCAAGAGACGTCGGGGGGGCCGCCGACGCTCCACACGTGGAGACCTGTGGCGCAGCCGAGCCCGGGCCAATCGTTGGAGCACCGGCAGCCTCGCAGGTACTCGCGACCGGTACCCGGGCCAACTCGTTGGAGCGCCGGCGGCCTCGCCGGCGCTCGCGACCGAGGGGGTGATCCCCGAGGGAGCGAGAGTCACCGACAGCAAACTCTGCGGGTACGGACGCGAAGAGGTCGGAGACCTTCTGAGCTTACAGGCCCGACGGGTAAGTCTCCGGAAGATCCTCCCCGGCGTGCCAGGGCTCCGAGATCTCGAGCGGTTCGAGCGCTCGGGTGCGGTCCAGGTGGACGACCATGTCGAACTGGGAGGCGAGGCGAGCTTTGAAGTAGTGGCTGGCGAGTTCGGTCTCGGGCCGATAGACGACGCCGATGGCCCGCTGGTAGCGACGGTCGTCGAGCCACGCATCGATCTCGGGGTCGCCGAGCGGCAGGACGAAAAACGGGTCCGGGACGCGGTGGAACAGCCCTTCGAAGCTATCTTCGCGCGCCGGCCGCACGGTCTTGCGGTCGACCGGCTCGTCCCAGTCCGAGGCCGCCGAAACGGTCCCCTCGCAGGTGGTCATCCCGATCAGCACCGACTCGTCTTTCCCGTAGTTTTCGCGAACCAGTTGCCCGAGGTTGATCTCGCCGCGGGCCGACATGTCGGTCGCCCGACAGTCGCCCAGATGCGAGTTGTGCGCCCAGACGACCGCCTTGGCCGGGCCTTCGACGCCCATGTAGTGCTCGATCAACTGCTCGAGCGTCTCCGCCATGTGGCGGTCCCGCAGGTTCCACGAGCTCTCGCTGCGCTCGAACATCGACCGGTAGTACGCCTCGGCGTTTTTGGCGACGCGGGCGTTCTGCTCGGCGACGAACTGCTTCTCGCGGGCGACCACCCCATCTCGCTCGAGATACTCGCCGGCCCTGCGGTGCAGCTCGGTCAACTGCTCGACGACCGCCTCTTCGCAACTGTCGGTGATGCCGCGCACCGCGGCCAGGCCGTACTGGCGCGGCTCCCCGCCGGCGTGGTCGAAACAGGCGTACCGCTCGCGGGCCCGCTCGGCGGCCTGCGGATCGACCTCCTCGAGATACGTGACGACGCGCCTCGCCGAGCGGTGCAGGCTGTAGACGTCGAGCCCGTAGAATCCGGCCCGCTCGGCGGGCGAGAGATCGGCATTGAAGCGCCGAAGCCACTCGGCAAAGCCGGCCACCTCGGTGTTGCGCCACATCCATTGCGGGAACCGCTCGAAAGCTCCCAGCGCCTCGGTGGCCGTCTCCCCGCCTCCCTGGTGCTGGACCCAGCGGTTGACGCGATAGGCATCCGGCCAGTCGGCCTCGACGGCCACCAGACGAAATCCCTTGCGCTCGATGAGACGCTTCGTCAGCTCCGCTCGAAATTTGTAAAACTCGTGGGTGCCGTGGGTCGCCTCCCCGACGAGCACCAGATGGGCGTCGTCGATCCGGCGGAGGATCGGCTCGAAATCGGCTTCTCTGCCCGAAAGCCGCAGCGCATGCTCGTCGACCGCTCGAACGATCTCGTCGTGCTCGACCATCGCATCTCCCTGCTCGTCCGAAAGGCGAATCGTCGGTCGGCGACTCCCGGGCGCGAAGGTGCGCATCCCGGTCCCCTCTGTCAACGACCTCTCCGGCCGGAGTCCCGACGCCTCGCGATCGCGCTCGACCTCGTGGCGGATCTCGGCGCCGACCACACTACCGAACGCGGCCATCTGGCGGGTCAGCTGAGCAGCGTCAATTACAGAATGCCACCCACCCTGCAGTCCCAGAGTGCCACCCACCCTGCATCTTCCTGACATTTCTGCAATCCCAAGGTGCCACCCACCCTGCATTCTTCTGCTCTCCCCGGGTGCCACCCATCCTGCATCC
>CAZRLK010000172.1:0-10641 GCA_964600555.1 uncultured Bradymonadales bacterium | reverse complement strand
GGCCGACCCGGGCGGCTTCGCCGCCGGCCGGTGCCGTCGGTGACGGCGAGGCGCGCCGGGGTGTTCTTGGCGTCTTGGCGTCATGGCGTCTTGGCGAATGCGACGCGGGACGCCGGCACCCCGATCCCACGGAGTTGGATCACACCCCTCCCCGTGGAATGTCACCACGAATTTTGGCGGTTTTACCTGTGGATGATACCGTCGACCCCGCCACGGACGACGCGGAGGATGCTCGCTCTATGAGAGTCGAGGTTGCAGACGGACAGACAGGGGCGGTGTGCGCGGTGATGCTCGCGGTCGCGACCGGGGTTGCGCCCGGGCCTGCTTTCGGGCAGGGCGATGCCGGGGGAGACGGGATGCGCTCGGCCGGAGACGACGCTCACTTTCGGACGATCGATCGGTTCCCGGAGGAGGGCAGCGAAGAGGGGGACGGCGAGGCCGACGAACTGGAGCTCGTCGTCTCGGAGAAACTCGCCGAAGCCATCCAGCGCGGCGACTGGAGCGAGGCGAAGAAGGCCGCCGGTCGGCGCATCGGCGAGGAGAGGCCCGCGCACGCCTTTCTCGACGGGTATATCGCCTGGAAGCGCGAGCGGTGGAAGGAGGCGCGGCGCTCGTTCGACGCGGCGGCAGCCAACTGGGGGAGGCTGACCGACTATGCGTCGTATTACGGGGCGGCGGCGTCGCTCGAGGCGGGGGAGGCTCACGAGGCGGTCGTGCGGGCGGCGCGGGTGCCGAGCTCGAGCCGGCTGTTCGGCGACGCCCTGTCGGTGATGACGCGCGCGCTTCTGGAGTCGGGCGGTGCCTCGGATCAGCGCCGGGCGCGGCGGGTGGCCGGCCGGTATCTCGAGCATTTCCCCGACGGGGAGCACGCCGCCCGGATGCGCCTCGAGCTGATGCGTCTGAACCTCGGCGAGCAGGCCTGGCAGAAGGCGGTCGACCGGGCCTTTTCGCTCCTCGAGCGCGATCCGCTGTCGGACGAAGCCGAGGAGGCCGACGAGTTGCTCGAGGCGCATCTCGAGGAGTTCCCGGAGGCGCTCCGCGAGGAGGTCGAACCGCGGCCGCGGGAGCTGCAGATGGCGTATCTCGAGGCGCTGTACGAACGGCACCGGAGCGAGAAGGTGATCGAGGAGGCGACCGAGCGGCTCGAGTCGTGGACGCCCGGCGGCCGGCCGAGATGTCGTGCGATGTACTGGACCGGGCGCTCGCACACGAAACTGCGCCGCCACGAGGAGGCGACCGACTGGTACGATCGCATCCTCGACGAATGTGCCGGGGTTCAGCCGTTCGAACGCAATGCCCTGTACGTCGGGGGCAAGAGCTACTGGAATGCCGGTCAAAAACGCGAGGCCCTGGGGTTGTTCGAGCAGCTCTGGACCGACTACGACGACCACTCGTTCGCGGATGACGGGATGTATTTTGCCGCCCGCATCCACCGCGAACTCGATCAAAACGGCCGGGCGATGGAGCTGCTCGGCCGCCAGGTCGACCGGTACCCCGACGGCGACATGGCCGCCGATGCCCACTGGCTGCGCGTCCGGGCGATGATCCGCGACGAGGACTGGAAGCAGGTCGTCGCCTACGTCGATTCGCTGGACGATACCGGCGAGGGCGAACCGTACACCCGGGGGCGGCTCGCCTACTACAGGGCGCGGGCGCTGCAGGCCCGGGGCGAAACCGATCGAGCCCGCGAGCAGTATCGCGACGTCGCCGAGTCGCATCCTCTGCGCCTGTATGCGCTGCTGGCGTTGAGCCGACTGGCGAAGCTCGACGGGGTCCCGCCGGGAGAGGACGTGTGTGCGGCGAAGGCGCGCCTGTGCGAGCAGATGCTCGAAGCCGATGGGGACGAGGAGGCCGAGACGTTCGTTCCATCTCTGCCCGGGGAGGTTCGGGAGGCGAGCCACTTTCGCCGGGGGGCTGCGCTGTTGCGGCTCGGGCTCCGGGAGTGGGCTCACCACGAGTTCGACCGGTTGTTCGAGCAGTTCTCCGGAAAAAAACGCCCGCTCCTCGCCCTCGCGGACCTGCTGGATCGCGCCGGTGCTCACGAGTTCGCCTACGGGCTTCCCGACCGGGTCGACGGCTGGCGCGAGCGGTACCCGGACGAGAGCAATCGGCGGCCCTGGGAGATCGCCTATCCGCGGGCGTATCGCTCGATCGTCGAGCGGTGGGCCGGGAAGCGCGATCTGGCGGCGTCGTTCGTCTGGGCGATCGTCCGCAAGGAGAGTGGCTACAACGCCGGGATCGAGAGCTGGGCGAATGCGCGTGGGCTGATGCAGTTGATGGAGCCGACCGCGGAGTCGGTCGCCGATCGGATCGGCGTCGGGGGGTTGCTGACGCGGGATTGGCTCGCCGCCGAGACGAACGTCCGGCTCGGGACGGCGTATCTCGATGAGCTGGGCGATCAGCTCGGCGATCATCCGGCGTTGATGGCGGCCGGCTACAACGGCGGGATGGGCAACGTTTCGGAGTGGCTCGACGAGCACGGAGATCGCCCGCTCGATCTGTGGCTCGAGGACATCCCGTACGGCCAGACGCGCCGTTATGCGAAGGTCGTGCTCGCCAACGACTGGGCCTACCGGTGGGTGTACGGCGGGCGGGAGGTGCCCCGGCTGACATTCGACCTGAGCGAGATCGCCGACTGACCCGCCTGCCGGGGCCGAGCGTTCAGTTCGGGGGCGTCGCCTCGATCAGCTCCTCGGCGCTTCGGGTGTTGAGCAGATCTTCGGCCGTCAGCCAGGCGCGGCGTGCCTGCTGGACGGCGAACTCGAGGTCGCGCAGGCCGCCGGTCGAGTGGGCGTCGGAGCCGGCGACCAGCTCGACGCCGTGTCGGCGCGCCCGGCGGGCGAGTTCGGCATTCAGATCCAGGCGTCCCCCCGACCCGTTCATCTCGAGGGCGACGCCGTGCTCGCGGGCCGCCTCGACGACCGCGTCGAAATCGTAGGTGTAGCCGTCGCGTCCGCCCAGGATGCGGCCGGTCGGATGCCCGAGTGCCGAGACGAGCTCCGAGTCGATCGCCCGCAAAAGCCGGTCGGTCATCGCCTCCGGCTCGAGGTCGAACTGTTTGTGGATGCTCCCGACCACCCAGTCGCACTCGGCCAGAAGCTCGGCGTCCATGTCGAGATCGCCGTCGGTCAGAATGTCGACCTCGATGCCCGCCAACACGGTGATCTCGTCGAGGCTGGCGTCGACCTCGCGGATGCGCTCGACGTGGCGCTCGAGGCGCTCGGGGGTCATCCCGTCGGCGACCCGGACGGCCTGGGAGTGGTCGGTGATGGCGATGTAGTCGAGTCCCCTCTCGCGCGCCGCCACGGCCATCTCGCGGATGCTCGCGCTGCCGTCGGTTTCGGTGGTGTGCATGTGGACGTCGCCGCGGACCTGATCGGCGGTGACGAGATCCGGCAGCTCGCCGTCGGCCGCCCGCTCGATCTCGTCGCTCCCTTCGCGCAGCTCCGGCGATATGTAGGGCAGATCGAGGGCCGCATAGATCGCCTCTTCGGACTCGGCGGCGACCGGCTCGTCGTCGCCCTGGCGGAAGACCCCGTATTCGCTGATCTTGAGTCCCTCGCGTTTGGCGCGAGACCGGAGTGCGACATGGTGTTGTTTGCTGCCCGTGAAGTAGTGCAGCGCGGCGCCGTAATGCGACTCGTCGACGAAGCGCAGGTCGACCTGAAGCCCGTCCATCAGGCGCACGGAGGTCTTCGCCTCGCCGCTCAACAAGACCTCGTCGACTTCGGGCAAGGCGGTGACCGCCTCGGTGACCGCTCCGGGGGCGTCGGTGGCGACGAGGAGGTCGATGTCGCCGATCGTCTCGCGTCCCCGCCGCAGGGATCCGGCGACCTCGACGCGGGTCGTCTCGGCCAACGCTCGCAGGTGCTCGCACAGCGAGTCGGCGACGTGCTTCGCCGCCGGCAGCGGGGTCCGTCCGCTGCGATTCGACAGTCGTTCGATTTCCTCGAGGATGTTTTGTTCGGTCTTGGGGCCGATCCCGCTCAGCTCCTGCAGTTGGTTCGCCTCGGCCGCCTCGCGCAGCCGATCGATCGAGGTGATCCCGAGCTCGTCGTAGATCGTCTTCAGGCGCTTCGGCCCGAGCCCCTGGATGTCGAGCAGATCGAGCAGTCCCGGGTCGAGCTTCTCGAGCAGCGACTCGCGGATCTCGCAGGTACCGGTGCTCTGGATCTCGCGCAGGTCTTCGGCGATGCTCTCGCCGATCCCCTCGAGCTCCTCGAGCGTCCCGGCCTCGATGCGCGCCTCGACCGGCTCGGAGAGGCGCTGGATGGTCCGGGCGGCGTTCTCGAAGGCCCGGACGCGGTAGCGGTTGGCGCCGTCGAGCTTCAACAAAGCCGCGACGTCGTTGAGAATGCGTGCGTAGTGGGTATTGTCCATGAGTGCTTCCGGGGCAGGAGCAGCTTGTTGTCGTCGCCACGCCCGCCGACTGCAGACGGGGGGAGGCGAAGGCGAACGTCGGGACGGCACGGCGTGTGCGTACAATGTCCGGCGCGGACGTTAAAGGTGTTCGACGCCGGGCGATGTTTCGGGTGGGAGACGGGAGGCTCCGGGAGGCTGGGTGCGAACTTGACGCGTGTCGGGCGATCCAGCATGCTTCATCCAGAGGTTTCCCGGACTGGGCCTGTGCTGTCCTCTCGTCTCCGGCGACGCATCATCAGTTGGGTGAGGGAAGTCGCCCACTTGCAAATTCAGCGCCATCGCGTGGAAGTGGCGGGCCCGGTCGCTCAAACGAGTTTACTGACAGAGGGATGCGCTCCATGACCTCGACATGTTCGAAACTTGCGCTCGTCCTGGGATTCGCCCTGGCGAGTGTGCCGGCCATCGGTGCCGCCCAGTCTTCCGACGACTCCTCGGAGACCGCCGCCGAGGAGGCGGAGGACGGGGAGGACGAGCAGACCGACGAGTCCGCGGAGCAGTCGACACAGGGGGACGACAGCGACGAGGACGACGCTCAGGGCGAGCAGGCGTCCGACGAGGGCGATTCCTCTTCGGAGGCCGACGGCGAGGAAGGCTCCGAGCAGGATGAGGACGGGGCGGCCGACGATCAGGAGCGTGCCGAAGGTGACGAACAGTCTCCCGAGACCGGCCCCGGTGGCCGGAAACTCCGCGATGATTACCCGGCCAGAGACGAGGCCAAAGAGGGCCAGATGGAGACCGATCGCATCGAGGGGCTCCAGTTCAAAGAGGGCCAGGATCCCTCGCAGGCGTACGACGTGCAAATCCAGGAGCTCGAGACCCGGATCGACGACCTCAAAGAGAGTGTCTTTCAGTCGAAGAGCCGGGTCGTGTTGCTGAAGGAGACGGTCCTCGGCGGAAACCTCTCGGGCAGCCGGGCGCTGATCAAACACGTCGACGGGCTGGGCGGACGGTTCAAACTCCAGCGCGCGATGTACAGCCTCGACGGCAATCGCGTCTTCAACAAATCGACCGACTCCGGGGACCTGCCCGGCTCCAAGGAGTTCAGCGTCTACGACGACAGTGTCACCAACGGCCAGCACAACGTCTCGGTGCTGTTGGAGTACCGGGGGAGTGGCTTCGGGATTTTCAACTACATGGAAGGCTACCGCTTCAAGATCACCTCGTCGTGTCAGTTCACGGCGGAAGCGGGCAAGGCGACCATCTTGCGGATCCACGCCGTCGACAAAGCCGGGGCCTTTGCCGACGTCGAAAAAAAACCCGGCATTCGATGCGAAATCAAAAAGCGCGATCTGAGCGACCAGAACTCCGAGGAGGTCGCCAGTTCGTCCTCGGCGTCGAGTGACTCCTCGGCGGCGCAGACCGAAGGAGACGGCGAATCGGGCGGCGACGGTGACTGAGTTGCGCCCGGTGTGAGGATTGCCCGCTCGCCCTTTTCGAACCGCTCCCATGACGTCGAGACTCGCCACCGATATGTGCCGACGATACCTGCTGTGGCTTGCAACCTGTCTGCTGGGAGGGGCGGCGTTGTTGCTGTCGCCCCTCGAGCTTCGGGCGCAGTCGCTCGAGGAGCTGGTCGACGAGGCGACCGGCTTCGAACAGCGGGTGGCCCGCCTCGAAGAACAGTATCTCAAACCGGCGATTCTGGAGTCGCGCTACAAACTCGAGACCCGGTTCAACGATGCCCGCGTCGCCTACATGCTCGAAGACTACGACCGGGCGAGCCTGCTTTTCGTCGACGTCGTCCGCGATTCCGACATCGAGGAATTCGACAGCTACCGCGAGGCGCTGTACATGCTCGGAGACAGCCTCTTCGAGCGGCGCAACTTCCTGTCCGCCAAAAAATACTTCCGCAAGCTCGTCGATCGGGGGCCCGGCACCCACTACCAGGATGCGCTCGTCCGGCTGCTCGAGATCGCCGCCAAGACCGGCAACTACCAGGGGGTCGACGAACTGTACGAGCAGTTCGACCAGAAGCAGGAGGTCGGCCCGGCCGTCAACTACATGCGCGGCAAGACCCTGTTCGAGCAGGAAAAATACCAGGAGGCGATCCCGTTTTTCGAGCGCGCCGCCGAGGGGAACGAGTGGCGAAGCCGGGCGCGCTATTTCAAAGGGGTCTGCCTGGCGGGGACCGGCAACTATCAGGGGGCCCGGAACGTCTTCCAGGAGGTAGTCCGAGATCTGGGGACCTCCGACGAGCGCGATCGCAACATCCGGCATTTGTCGATGCTCGCGCTCGGGCGAGTCGCCTACGAGCAGGGCGAGACCGAGGAGGCGATCGACTTTTATCAACGGCTGCCGCGAAGTAGCGAGCATTTCGACCGGGCGCTGTACGAACTGACCTGGGCGCTGGTCTCCCGGAAAGACTACAAGGCGGCCAACCGCAACGCCGACATCTTTTTGTACCTGTCGAACCCCGACCCGACGTTCATTCCCGAGGTCAAGTTGCTGAAGGCCGACCTGCAGCTGCGACTGGAGCGATTCGACGAGGCGACGGGAAGTTACCGGGAGGTCATCGATCAGTTCCGGCCGGTCCGCCAACGCATCGGCGAATATCTCGACGAGCAGGAAGATCCCCGCCAGTTTTTCCTCGAGCTGGTCGAGGAGGAGATCGCCGGCGAGACCCCCGAGTACATGCCGACGAAGGTCCAGAACTGGATCGACCAGAGCCAGGAGATGCAGCAGGTCACCCGGACCGTCCGAGATGTCTCCAATCTCGAGCAAGACATCGAGCAGACCCGCCGGGCACTCGACGAACTGACCGCCCGCCTGGAGTCCAGCTCGGCGATCAAGTCGTTCCCGAACCTCGCCGAAGGGATGGCCGTCGGGATCGAGGCCGAAAGCCAGCTCATCCAGCTGCGCCAGCAGTTGCTCGAGCGTGAATACAACCTGCTCGCCCCGGTGATGAACGCCGAGGAAAAGAAGACCTGGAAGCAGATGCGCAAGGAGCTGAGCAGCCTCCAGAACCGATACGAACGGGTTCCGAAGACCGTCGAGCAGGTCCGCAAACGCGAGGAGAGGCTCCAGGAACGGTTCGAAAAACTCCGCGAGAAACTCGATTCGATCTCGTATGCGCTCTCCGGACAAAAGGACCAACTTCGGAGTGTCAACGAGTACATCCGTGACAACTACGACGGCGAGTTGCCTCCGGACAAAAAACGCGAGGTCCAGGTGCTTCGCCGGGAAGTCGAGAGCCGGATCGAGGAACTCGAAGAGCAAGAAAAGAAGCTCCGCCGCGAGATCTCGCTGGCGCGCCAAAAGATCGGTGTCGGCGACGCCGTGACCGAGCGCGAGCGCGGTCTTCGCAAGGAGTATCGCGAGAAACTCTCGGAACACCGGGAATTTCTCGACGATCTGCACGGGCGCGTCGGCTCCGAGAAACGCTCCAGGCTCCAGCGCATCCGGGAGGCGAGAGGCGCGCTCCCGCCGGCGTATGCGCGGCTGCAGGGCTTTTTCGACAAGATGCGCGAGCTGGCCGGCGAGAAGACCGCCGGACTCAAGGAGACGATCGTCCGGGAGCGCCAGGCGCTCGAGGAGCGCGAGCAGCGCCTCGCCGAGCTTCGCGGCCGCTCGAAGGAGGCCGCCGCCCAGGTCGCTCATCGGAACTTCGTCGAGGTCCGACGCACGTTCGACGAGATCGTTTTGCGGGGAGACGTCGGCCTGATCGATGTCGCCTGGCAGAAAAAGGAGTCCAAAACCGAGGCGATCAATCAACTACGGGAAAATCGCCGTTCCGATCTGAAGGCGCTACAGGAGTCGTTCAACGAGGTGCGCTGACCGCTCGAAGCATGTGAAGCGGCGCAGCGTACCTGCCACGGGTACACCGGGCTCGCTATGATCGAGGCAAGGACAATACGTATCGTCGCCGCGTTGGTCGGTGGGGGGCTGGCGTTGGTCGTCGGCACCCATCCGGGGCCGACCCGGGCGCCTGCGAAGGAGTCGGAGAGCGGGTAAGTGGCCGAGGAGACGACTGCGTCGGATGCGCAGGTCAATCCGGGCAGCGAGACTCCCGAGGCGCCGGGCGGGGAGGGCGACGACAGCGAGGACGCCGAGGGGGGCGACGACGGCGGGGATGAGGGAGACGACGAGGGCGAGGGGTCGGACGAAGAGGCCGAGCAGAAGAGCGGGGAGGAGTCGGCCGACCAGCAGGCGCCGAAAGAGCCGCCACTTCCCGAGGATGCCGGCGAGGAATTCGAGGCGAATCTCGAGCAGTTCCGCGATGTCTACGAGCGGTACACCAAAGAGATCGAGGATTATCAGGGGACGGTCGACTCGATCGTCACGGCGAAATTCAAAAAGCGCCGGGCTCGCATCAACTCGAAATACGACGAGCAATCGGAGAGGCTCCAGGCGCGCGAACGGGAGCGCCGCGAGGAGGCGATCGCGAAGTTCGAGGGGTTTCTCGACAAGTACTCCGATCACCCGACCTATACGCCGGATGCGATGTTCCGGCTGGCGGAATTGACCTTCGAGCAAGAAAACGACGAGTACATGCAGGCCGACGCGCGCTACCAGCGCGAGATGGAGCGCTACGAGGCGGGTCGGCGGCCCTCCCCGCCGGAGACTCCCCGCCGGGACTACTCGGATACGATCGCGATCTTTTCGAATCTCGTCGAACAGTGGCCCGACTATCGGCTGCTGGATGGCGCCTACTACCTGCTGGCGTACTGCAATCAGGAGATGGGCAACCCGCGAAAGGCGCGGGATTTGTTCGCGGAGTTGATCGTCAAACGCCCCGAGAGCGACTTCGTGCCGGAGGCGTGGATTCGGATCGGCGAGTACCACTTCGATCGCTCCGACGACCCGAAAGAGATCGAGTTGGCCAAACACGCCTACGAGCAGGCGGTCAAATTCGAGGAGAGCAAGTTTTTCGACAAGGCACTCTACAAGCTCGCCTGGTCGCATTATCGGCTCGACGACTTCGACGAGGCGATCCGGCAGTTCGAGCGGCTGGTCGAATACAGCGACCGGCAAACGGCCGAAGGCGAGGGGAGCGGGTCGGTGCTGCGAGCCGAGGCGATCCAGTACATCGCCGTCAGTCTCGCCGAAGAAGACTGGAACCTCGACCGGGCCGTCGACGAGGACTTCGGGATGCCCCGGGTCAAAAAATATCTCGACGAGGGCAAGCCCTACGAGCGGGAAGTTCTCGTCCAGCTCGTCGACTATCTGTTCGAGCACGAACGCTACGACGTGGCGGTCAACGTCATCCGCCACACCCTCCAGCAGTATCCCAACCACAGGGACAACCCGAAACTCCACGAGAAGTTGATCGTCGCGCTCAGCCGGCCGCCGCGCAAACCGGACAAGGCGTTTGCCGAGCGGTGGCGGCTGATGGATCGCTACGGGCCGGAGAGCGACTGGTACGCCCACCAAAAACGCGAGGGCAACGAGGACGCCGTCGAGTACGGAGACAATCTGATCCGGGAGAATCTCATCCAGGCGGCGACCTGGTATCACGAGCAGGCCCAGAAGATGAAGGACGAGGCCCGGGTCGAACAGGACTCGCAGCTACTCGAAAAGGCCCGCCAGCGATACGCCAAGGCCGCCCAGGCGTACCGGAAATTCCTCAAACGCTATCCCGACGACAAGGACATCTACCGCTGGAATTTCTACTACGCCGACACGCTGTATTATTCCGGGCAGTACTCGAAATCGTACGAGCAGTACCGGGTGGTACGCGAGCTGGACATGCGGGACAACAAATTCCAGGCCGACGCGGCGTTCAATGCGGTCAAGTCCCTGGAGTTTCAGATGCGGGAGCTGGTCGAGGCGGGGAACCTCCCGGAATTCGTCGTCCCCGACGGCAGCCGTGAGGAGGCGCGAGACACGGCCCAGGCCCAGCAGGAAGACGGCGAACAACAACAACAGGAGAGCGGCGGGGAGGCCTCGGAAGTCGAACCCCGGTCGATCCCCGAGATGGTCGAAAAGTACGTCACCGCCATGGATCGGTTCGTCGTCCTCGGGCTCGACTACGAGCAACAAGAAGGGCTCGATGCGAAGTTCGCCTTCAACTCCGCGAAACTGTACTACGATTTCAAACACTACGAGACGGCCCGTGAGCGGTTTGCCTGGATCGTCGACGAATATCCCGACCGCGAAGAGGCGTATCTGGCGGGGAGTCTGCTTTTGGAGACGTACCGCCAGGAGAAAAAATACGATCAGCTCGCCAGGTGGGCGGACAAGCTCTCCGGCGTGCTGAAGGGCGAGCAGGCTGAGGCGGTC
>CAZRLK010000171.1:0-10692 GCA_964600555.1 uncultured Bradymonadales bacterium | reverse complement strand
ACTGGTTTCCGGTCCTCGATGTCGAGGACCTGGACCAGACTGTCTCTCTGCTGCGCGATCGAGAGGTCGATGTCGGTGACATCGAATCCGTGCCCGGGGGGCGGGCGGCCAAATTCCGGGACCCGGCCGGCAACGTTCTCGAAATTCATCAGCAGACCGGCTGAGCACTATCGATTTCACGACGGACCGGACTTGCTCACCGGACAGCGAATCTAGACACAACGAGTGGGCGCCGCCCATCCCCCTCGAAGCGTGTCGTAGCGTCGGCTCAGCCCCCATCCGGACGACCGGGTAAAGCCAGGGATCGCTCGCAGATGGCAGCCGCACCGGCACGTTTCTCGCGCGCCGACCGCCGGCTCGAACGTCGAGACGCCGAAAATACCCCGCAGTTTTACCTCTCTCCATGTTGTTTTTGCTGTTTGTTCTTGGCGATCTTGGCGATCTCCCCCTCTTGGCGAATATCGATCGAACCCGCCAGTCGCCTCACCCCCGCCCGACGCCACACCCCGCCCCTCCACCCGCCGCCTTTTTTGCCCTCGATTTTCCCTCTCACCCTCGATTTGCCATCTCCGCCCTCTCGCCGAATACTGATCGTACGCGCCAGTAGCTCCACCCCCGGCCCATCCACCGAATCGCCCCGATGAACCAGTCACCGACGACCCTCGCGAGCCCTCGTCTCGGCCTCCTCCACGCGGTCGCCCTGCTCGCTCTCCTCTCGGTTCTCCCACTCACCTCCGGCTGCTCGGGGTTCCGGAAGCTCGTCGGCGCCGAGGTCGGCCTCGAAGGGAAGACGGTCCGGGACCTGCAGCTGCGGACGGCCGGCGAGGCGGGGCACTGTCCCGGGAGCGAGGTCGAGCTTGTCGCCGAGGTGACGACCGAGGATCGGGAGCTGGTGACGCGCGGGGCCGGCGGCGGGAAGGTCGGCTGGAACAACTTCTCGGTCACCCCCTCGGCCGGCAGCTACGCGGGTGGCTGGACGGTCGACCTGCCCGACGACCCGCGGGAGTTACCGCCGGGCAGCGAGGTCCGCGTCACCGTCGCCTCGCGCCACCACGAGGATGTCGCCGCCGAGACGACCGCAACGCCCGATTACGGGTGTTCCTACACCGCCGATTTCAGCGGCCACGACGGCCCCGACGGGATGGATGGCATGGATGGATTCGACGGCACCCGGCCCAGCCGACAATCCTCGTCGATGGGGACCTCGGGGCGGGCGACCTCGCCGGGCCCGGGCGTCGGCACCGCCGGCCCGTCGAGTGCGGATGGCGACGACGGGAAACCGGGCAAAGATGGCACGCCGGGGGAGGATGGCGAAGACGTCCGCGTCGAGGTCGCCGGCATCGAACACCCGGAGACCCGCGCCCCTCTGCTGCAGGTCGCGGTCCGCCCTGTGGCCGGCGGCGAGGCCCGGCGGTTCGTCGTCGACCCCGCGGAGGGCGAACTGGTCGTCGACGCCCGCGGCGGGGATGGCGGGGATGGCGGCGACGGCGGCGACGGCGGCAACGCGGCCCGGGGCGGCGAACCGGGCGAAGGCGCCGACCCGGGCAGCGGCGGAAACGGCGGCGACGGTGGCCGCATCGTCGTCCGTGCCGACCCCGAGACTCGCCCCCATCTGGATGCCCTGGAGCTCCGCAACTCCGGCGGCGACGCAGGCGAAGCGGGCGAGGCCGGCCGCCACGGCCGCGGCGGCACGATCAACCACCCGAGCGTCCTGGTCGACGACGGACATCCCGGCGAGGATGGACCGGCGCCGGAGGTCACCTACGAACAGGTCGAGCGGCTGTGGTGATGCGGAGAGTAGCCCCGATCTTTGAGCAACTCGAAACCACCGCGCCGCGGCCCTGCCGACCGGCTGCGTTCAACCGGCCCAATCCGAGGCGATACAGATGGGAGACCACACGGCCAGCCCCCTCGAAGACGCGACACTCAGTCACATATTCATCCATGTCAGGAATCTGCAGGAAGTGGTGTTATTTTATCGGGATATCCTGGGCCTGTCGCTGCTACACCACAGCGAACGCGACTACGCCTTCTTCGAGTTCCCATCGGACGAGCAGACCAGGCTCGCATTCTACCGCGATCCGGAAGCCTCCACGAACGAGGACCACTGGTTTCCGGTCCTCGATGTCGAGGACCTGGACCAGACTGTCTCTCTGCTGCGTAATCGAGAGGTCGACGTCGGTGACATCGAAGCCGTGCCCGGAGGGCGGGCGGCCAAATTCCGAGACCCGGCCGGCAACGTTCTCGAGATTCATCAGCAGACCGGCTGAGCACTACGGATTTCACGGGGGAACGGACTTGCTCACCGAACAGCGCATCCAGACACGAGGAGTGGGAGGAGTGGGCACCGCCCATTTTTACCCCTCTCCAAGCGTGTCGTAGCGTCGGCCGTCGCACTCCATCTCGCGAAAGTCTGAACCACGACTGACGATTTCCGGAACCCGCAGATTCTGCCATGGACGACTCAGAAGTTCGGCTTCTTCCATCAGCGCCCCCGGATCGCGGCGATGGATTCGAAGGAGTCGATCGCGTCCGATGCGGTCGACGATCTCCTCCGCCGGCCAGGACGATGTGTCGGCCAGCTGGAGGAGTGTTCCCAATTCCCCACCGACAACCGGGGGGGCACCGGATGAGGGTCTGCGTTGTAGTGCCATTGGAAGGGGCAGGTGTTCCGAACAACAGGCGAGCGAAAGAAACGATGTGTCTCCCGCGTAAGTTCTCTCACTCGCCGACTGCGATGGGGATGTCCAGGATCTCGCCACGGAGCAGGGGAGAGAGGAGGACGGCGATGTCACCGGGTACGAGGAGTTCGTCGCAATCGTTCAGCTCTTCGACCGACCATCATCGGTAGTCCCGAAACAGATTCCGTTCGTAGCCTTCGAGTCGTTCGGGCTCGGGCTCGAAGTGGTCGACACGGGTAAAAAGTACTTCTCGAAGGTCTCGCCGGGCGTACCGTGCCAGGTCCATTCGTGCTCGCGGTTCCAGACGTGTTCGAGATTGTCCGGGCCATCGAATCCGGTCTCCTCGCGACATTCGCGCCGGGCCGCTTCTTTATAGGATTCATCGGATTCGAGGGCGCCGCCCGGTGCAAGCCAAATGAGGCAGTCCCGGTCTTCGAGCCCACTCGACAGTCCGACCTGTCGGCGAGGACCATGCGAGCGGCACGTTCGTGCTTTTTTTTAGCAGCTCGTCGTCGAGAACCATTCGACCCTCCGCTGGTTTCAAAGTAGACGTCGGACGTCCAACATTCGCTCGCGGTACTTTTCCGCATCGTCGCCGCGCCGGACGGCTTCGACCAACTGGGTCAGCCGCAATAGGTCGGCGCGAAATTCGAGCCGCTTCCGGAACCCGACGTCGATGCGCCGGTCGTACGCGTCGAGTGCTCGACGTACGAAGGATTCGCCGAACGCGACGAGGAGTCCGACGAAATCCTGGGCCGGATCGCCGAGGGCGGCGTCGGTGAAGTCGATGACACCGACCAGTTCACCGGTCTCCGGTTCGACGATGAGATGTTCGGCGACGAGGTCGTTGTGGAGCAACACCGGACGGCCGGAGTATGCATCCGGCACGTCGATCTCGCCGCTCAAATAAGGCTCCCACTGGTCGGCGACTTCGTCGGGGAGGGCGGAGCGGGTGACGTCGGCCTGGCGGCGGAGGCGCTCGAGGCGTTGTTGTGCATCCTGAGTGTCGACGGCCATGCCGGCCGCCCGGGCGCCCGAGGTCTCTGTGTCATGGAGCGTGTCCAGCCACTCGCCGATTTGTCCGGCGAGCGTCTCGAGCTGCCGGCGGGAGAGGTCCGCGTCGTCGGCCGCGGCGCCGCCGATGAGACGGTATCCGGCGAACGGGTAGGGAAACCGCTCGGTGGCGGCACCGAACCGCCGGTACAACGGGATCTGTGCGTCGAATGCGGCGGTGGCGCGGAGATACTCCAGCAGACGGATCTCGTCGACGAGCCGTTCGGCGACCTCGGCGCGTCGCGGGAATCGGAAAACCGTCTTTCCCGCTCGATAGGCGTCGAAATCCCAACCTTCGGCGAGGAGGGCCACCCGGGCGCCTCGGAGTTCGGGAAACTGCTCGGAAACCACCGTCCGGACAGTGTGTCGGTCCAACGGACGATCCGCGGAGCCGAGTGGGGAGTCGGATGTCTCGGAATTTCGTTCATCCACCATCGTATGCCACTGTCTCCCGAGCCGACAGTAGGAGGTTGTTACCGAGTGACAGCACGAGGCAGCAGTTCAGCGAGCGCCACGGCTTTCGGCTCGCCGTCGTCCGGCACGATGACGGTGGCGTCGTTCGAAAAATCCGAGATTAACTGCCGACAATTCCCGCAAGGTGCCAGTACCTCGCCGCCCCGGCAGACGGCGACGATGGTCTCGACTCCGTCGAACCCCTCCGTCGCCGCCGTTCCGATTGCAACGGCCTCGGCGCAGACGTCGGTCGGTCCGACACTCGCCTCGAGGTTGATGCCGGTCACGATCTCGCCCGCCCGCGTCCGCAGGGCCGCTGCGACGTGATGGCGGCCCTCCCGGTACCGCTCGTCGTGGAGCTGTCGGGCGGAGGCCAGCAGTTCGCGGTGGTCGTCGATCAGGGGTTCAAGCTTCGGCTGTGTCATTGTCTGGAACCTCTCGGTCGGCGCGAAGTTTCGTCAGATCGTCGGCTTCCACATCGAGTTTGTCGCTCGCATCGAAGTCCGGATGCGAACCCCTCCGGAAATTCCTCGAGCCGCCGAGACGTACAGTCGGTCGAGCCGTCGTCGACGGCGATAAACTCCCAGTCCGGTTCGCTCTGGGCGAGTACGCTCTCGATCGCACGCCAGAAGACATAGGCGCAATCGTGAGTCGGCAAATTGACGGAGACGAGCGGTCTCATGGGTACAGATCAGTTTAACACAGAGGCTCGGGACCGTCGCCTCCGCGTCACATGACGACCACGTCGTCTCCAGGTGCTCGATAGCGATCGGCCCGGCCTCTCCAATGCGAGGTTCTGTCGGCATTGCGGCTCCGAATTCGAGAGGGGCCCGGAGGAAGTCTACCTCGTGGACACCACATCACCTTACCGGTCCGGGTGCTCGACGCGGCGTATGTCGACCTCCTCCAAATCGGGGGCCAACCCACTCACTTTTTCTTTATCTCCGAGCGGTTCATGGAGCGCGAGGCCGAGCACGTCGAGGGGTTTGCCAAAGAGTGCGCCGTCGTCACCCACTCCCGGCTGACACAGGACGAGGAGGACAATCTCGTCCCCGATCCGGAGTCGGAACTCGGGGAAAACTACATCGTGCGACCGACCTCCGAGACGCTCGTTTGGGATACTTACAGTGACTGGATTCAGTCCAATCGCGATCTGCCGCTGCTGTACAATCAGTGGGCCAACGTCGTCCGGTGGGAGATGCGGACGCGCCTCTTTTTGCGCACGGCCGAATTTCTATGGCAGGAGGGCCATACCGCCCATGCGACCCGCGAAGGAGCGGTCGAGGAGAGCGAGCGGAGTCCCGCTGCGTCTGGCAATCGGCCCTCGTGATCTGGAAAACGACAATGCCGAACTCGCCCGGCGCGATACGCAAGAAAAACAGGTCGTCTCCCAGGACGGACTCGTCGAACGCGTCGACAATCTGCTCGACGAGATTCAGGAGTCGCTCTACGATCGGGCGCTCCAGCACCGAGAGGACAACACCCGCGTCGCCGACGATTCCGATGAATTCCGACGAATGATCGGAGCCGAAGGCGGCTTTGTCTGGGCCCACTGGGACGGATCCGCCGAAACGGAACAGCGCATCCAGGAGGAAACCTCGGCGACCATCCGGCTGATTCCGTTCGATCGAGAGGAACGGGAGTCCGGCGAGGACATGCTGACGGGCGAGCGCTCCGAGGGGCGGGTCCTGTTCGCCAAGGCGTACTGAGGGCGAATGTCTTTCTCAGAGACCAATCTGACTCGCGGGTTCAAGGAGCGTAATACCCTACCTTCTTTAGGCACGAGCAACGGTGCATGAACTGAGAAACGCTCCAAACTACTTCCCCTTGGCTCGCGCTCGAAAATCACTCGAATTCCAGCTTCTTCGTCGTCGGCTCGTCTTTGATCGGTACCCCTTTGAGCTGATGTGTCTCGGGATCAACCTGGTCGGTTGGAACCCGGAACAGCCCGTCTCGTAGATCGTACTCGAGATCGTATGTCTCGGGCTCCGGCAGCTCGTATTTTTCAGCAAAATCGCTGCAGAATTCGATGTCCTCGTCGTCCGGCACGCGGACATGTCGAGCCGATACTTCGAGGATCAAGGCCCTCGCGTCGGCGTCGTATTTGGCCTCTACGACCTTCTCCCCCTTATACACATCCGTGTTGCATGGATTGCCGCCCATCGCCACGGTTCCCAGCAGCGTCTTTCGCTTCAATGAGCCCTCGGGGGAGAGGATCAGTTGCGCGAGCCCCGTATGCTGCACTCCAAACCCGGTCTGCGCGCTCTTGCAGACGAAGGCGGCCGGGACATCGGGCACTTCGAGGGGTCGGCAATCGGCCATCGAGTAGCCGTCCGTTGCGTAGACTCGGCGCCAACCTCCTGGTCGCTTCTCCTCCAAGACCACCGTGTTCTTCATGGAGCCGGCCCGTGGTTCACAGTTCTCGAATGATGCAATGACGTACTCTGAACTGGTTTCGCCGAGATCAGAGACGGAAAACATGTGTCCAGGACGCAAGCTCCGGCGCCGGCTTCCGCCGCCACTGGTGTAGGAGGGACAGGTCTTACAATGGTTCCTTCCGACATTGGCCTTACCGCCGCAAAAGGCCTCGAGGAAGCCCTCCCTCCCTTCAATCGCATCCATCTCGACCTTCTGGACGGTGGCGGCCGACTCCCGAGTCGAGCCTTCGATGCCGTCCTCGGCCGTCGGCCGACTCCCCCCCTCAGTCTCAGCCTCGCCCTGCTCGCCACTGCTCGCCCCAGTATCTTCCGTACGGTCCCCAGATGCTCCGACAACGGCCAAAGTGATGAGCGAAGCGGTGAGGAGGCCAATCAAACCTGCACGTTTCATCGTTTCCCCCGTCGAGAGGAGGTAGGAGGTATCAGTCGGACTTCACCAGCGTTGGTTCTCTTCCAGCAGTTTCGCGATCTTTCGGGTATTCTCCTCAATGGCCGGAACAACGCGGACGACTTCGGCGAGGGTCCAGGGAAAGAACGCAAACAAAACGGAAGACGCGGCGACGACCGCACTCCGCTCGAAGTTCGAATTTATCCCTGCATTGATGGCTTCGCCCACACCGGCGATCACGATGATCCCGGCCGCAATTTTCAAGAAGGTGGGGATTGTCTTTAGCGCCGTAAATTTGGCGTCGACCGTCACCTCGTCGTCCTCCGCTTTCGACAGCTTCGTGAGCCGCTCCAGCTCGTCGGTCGACTCCCCGGGCAGCTCCTCCATCATCGACTTGATGCGGTCGATCTGTGCCTTGGCGAAACCGGCCTGCTTGGATTCCGGGAAGTACTCGATGATGTCCCGGTACAGCCCGACGGCCTTCTTGAAATCGTGCTCGGAGTACTGGAGGTCGTAGGCTTCCTGGTAGAGGCGTTTCGGGTCTTTCGCGTTCATCGTCCGAACCTTCGCTACTGAATTGATGGCTCAATACGAAAACGAACGGTCTCTGCAACGTAAACTCGGTCAACCTGCAGGGTCGTCGAGACGACGGACAACCGGGCGGGCCTTCAGGCGACCGCGGTCCCCTGCTGTTCGGAGCAATTGAGTTGGCCCGAGGATAACGGCTGTTCGGGATGGGGGCAACTGCCGATCGGCCGGCCGGCAAACGGGGTACGGCAGTGAGTGAGTACAGTCTGCACGCGACAGGTCGGGCGACCTGACGCAACGGACATTCGGACACAACGGACGGGCGGAGAGAACGGCCGAGGGGGACAAGGGTTCATCTGACGGAACGGACGATCCGACGGAGCGGACGATTGAAAATCCCTCGCGCCGGCGGGGCCTCCCCCGTCGATGTCCACTGCTTCTCCCTCGAGTCACGCCCCTCCCCCGCTCGCCTCACCCCTCTCCAAGCGTGTCGTAGCGTCGGCCGTCGCACTCGATGTGGCCGGCGCGGCGGAGGCTCTGGAGCGCGTTGCGAATCGTGCCGTCGGCGTCGGCGAGGCCGAGATGGCGGCGCAGGTGCTCGCAGAGTGCCCGAAAGTCGGCGGGGCCGATCGCCTCGATCGCCCGGAGGAGTCTCGGCTTCAGCAGCAAGCGGTCGCCCTCGCCGCTTCGGGCGAGGAGCCGGGCGTAGTCGGTCTCGAAGCGATCGTCGTCTTCGGCGAGGGCCCAGACGACGTGCGGCGGCGACGGGAAGCCGTCGAGGAGTCGTCGGGACGCCGGCTCGAGTCGGGCGCACAGCCTGTCGGTCGTCCGGGGGGCTCCGTCGTCGGGGAGGGACTGCAGGCAGGCAGCGAGCAGGGCGTCGACCTCGCGGTCGCCCAGGTCGAGTCTGTCGCGGTGGAAATAACGGCCGTGCTCCCACCGGAGGGCGAAATCGGCCTCGGCGAGACCGCACTGCACGGAGCTTTTGGCGTACGAGTACTCGGAGAGCGCCTCGGTGATCTCGGCGACGCTCATCGGGGCGTCCGCCCGGCGCAGGACGGGCTCGATGCGATCGACCATCGTCACGTCGTCGTTTTCGAAACTCTCGGCGTCGGCGACGAGCAGGGTGTTTTTGAAGGTCTCCACCCCGGGGCGTTCGGTGAGCACGCTCTTGAGCATGTGAGGCGTCACCTCGTCACACAGCATCCCCGCCCGACGGATCTCAGCGAGCAGGGTCTCGATACTCACGGCGTCGGGCTCGCCCTCCAGGCGTTCGACCACCCGGTCGGCGCCCTCCTCGAGCTCCTCGGGGGCCACCGGGAGGTTGCCGGCGTGGACGTACACCCCGTGATCGTAGTTGTAGACCTGGTCGGACTGCTGCAGGCGGCTCCGCAAATTCTTGTCGTTCAGCTCGGGCAGGGACGGATACCTCTGGCGGACGGCCTCGTAGGCGCGGCGAACGCGGGGAACGTCGGCCGGGGTCTCGATCCGCTCCATCGCCCCGAGGAGAGCCTCCCGGCTCGTCCACCAGGGCGCACGTCTCGGCCCGTCGGACAGATCGAGGTCGACGGCCCGTTTCGCCAGCCAGACCGCCGCCCGGTCATCGAGTGCCACCCCGCGTCGGTCGGCCCAGGTGTGGACCGCGGCGACGCTCACCTCGGGGGCCTGGCGGCTGCGCAGAAACTCGGCGAGTTGCTCGAGCAACGCCGCGCGCACCCCGGCCCGGTGGGTGGTGACGAACATCTCGTCCCACCGGCGGACCTGCTCGAAGCCGGCCAGGCGAGACGCCAACACCACCTGCGAGACCGGCGGGGGATCGTCGCCGAACCACTCCACGAGATGCGACCGACACAGCAGACCCGCCGAGGCGTCGAGCTCCTGAACCACCCCGGCGACCAACTCGCGGGCCACGTCGCCGAAGCGAGGCGAGAGTTCGTCGAGTGCCCGTTCCCTCAGCTGGCGGATCCGTTCGCGACTCAGCGCCAGTTGTCTGCCGATCTCCGCCAGGGTCTCTCCCTCCAGAAAACGGCGCCGCACAATGGCTGCACACCGGTCGGTCAGCATCTCGAGCGCCTGTTCGACCAGGTCCCGGATCGTCGACGGCCGCCCCCGTTTTCCGTACAGATACCTCTCGCGCCCCTGGTCGAGAAGCCTCGCAAACTCATCGGCGATCACCGCCCGGGTTTTCGGCCCGACCCCGTCGACCTCCACCAATCGCCCGTCGTCCAGTGCATCGGCCAGCTCCCCGACCGTGTCGATCGCCGCCCGCGCGATCACGCTCTCGCGCATGCCTTTCAGCCCGATGCCGATCAACTCCCGCCAGGGCGTTCCGCGATCGATGTCGGTCCTTCGCAGACGGCTTCCAAACGACCGTTTTTCGACGGATTGGCCCGCTTGTGCCATTTCCATTCCGAAACCTCGCTCGTCTCCCGCAAAACCCGTCCATCCTGTCACGTCTCCGGCGAAGGTACTGCGGGTGATCCCCCACCGTCAAGACGAGCCGTTGCCGCGTCCCGCCACCGGCCGGACCGACCACCGGGTCCTCGACGCCCGCCCGCTCGAGGAACCGGCGGACGCGTGAGCGCCGAGTCGTCTCTGCCGTCAACCCTCGGGGCGATGGACGATCGCCTCCGTGCCGGTGAGGTCGACGAGGGGGGCGCCGGAGCGGGCGGCTGCGCTTCGCGCGATGGCGACCAGCAGGCCGGTCTGCTCGGTGGTCTCGAGCTGGATGGGAGTCTCGAGCGACGCGTCCTCGAGGCGCCCGTGGATCATGGTGGAGGTGCGGCCGGAGGTGTCGTTTTCGGCGGCGGATGCAATCGCGTCGAAGGCCCCGTCCGCCGGGCCGACCACGACGGTGACACCGACGGTCTCGTCGATCTCCCGGGAGTCGGAGTACTGGCGAGCGAGTCCGAGCAGACGGCCGCCGGTCAAGTTGCTGAACAGCGAGACGTCGTCGGGCTCCTGGCTGTGAAAATCGGGCTCAAGGATCAGCCCGCGCACGTCGTCGAGCGAGACCGACTCGCCGGGCGTCTCGAGGGTGCGTCGGTCGAGATCGAGCCGCAGGTCCGGCCGGAGGTAATAGCCGCCGAAACAGAGGCCGGCGAGGAGGACCGCCCCCACCCCGAACGAGTAGTTGCCGACCCCCAGGAAC
>CAZRLK010000170.1:0-10821 GCA_964600555.1 uncultured Bradymonadales bacterium | reverse complement strand
GCAGATGCCGGAGTCGTCTCGCAGATCGTCGAGGGCGTCGAGGGTCTTTTGCAGGTCGTCGGGGTGGACGAAATCGGTGAGGCGCCTCGAGCGGAGCTCGGATTCGGCGTAGCCGAGCAGTTCGGTGAAAGCGGGATTGACGCGCTCGAAGCGGCCGTCGGGGTCGGCGATGAACAGCAGGTCGAGCGAGTGGTCGAAGAAGGCCTCGAGGCTGGAATCGCTCATGGGACATGCGAGGTTGTCGGGTCGGTGCGCGACCAGTTAATCATGAACGGGAGTGGCGTACAACGACGGAGTCGAGATGAGCGACGACGACAGCTTCGAGGAGGGATACGCTCGGCTGCGGCGCCGTTACGTCGAGCGGGCGGGTGAGCGGCTCGACCGGGTGGAGACGGCGCTCGAGCGGCTCGAAGGTCCGGGGGACGTCGACGAGTTGGAGACGATCCGCGGGATCGTTCACCGGCTGGCGGGCTCCGGAGAGACGCTGGGCTTTCCGGAAGTGAGCGAGCACGCGATCGCGGCCGAGGAGGTGATCGACGGGGTGCTCGAGGGAGACTCGAGCGGCGGGTCGATCGAGGAGCGGCTCGCGCGGCGGGTCGAGCGGATGCGCGCGGCCCTGGCCGGGTAGTCGGCGTGTGGTCAGACGAGTGGTTCCCAGCGTTCGAGCAGGATGCGAGCGCGGCGGGCGGTCGGGCTGTCGACGTCGGTGTGGTGGCGAAAGTAACGCAGGGTCTCGGCGGCGTCACGGTGGTAGCCGTGCTCCCAGAGGGTTTCGGCGAGCGACAGGCGGCTTGTCGAGGCGTGTGGTTCGAGGTCGAGGCGTCTGTGGAAGCAGTCGACGGCGCGCTCGAGGTCGCCGCGACGACGAGCGAGGACGCCGAGGGCGTGCCACGGGTAGGCCAGCCGTTCGTCGAGGGCGACCAGCCCGCGGAACAGGTCGGCGGCATCGCCGTCTCGTCCGTGGCTGGCGAGTCGGTAGCCGAGTTTGCAGAGGCTCCAGATTTCCTCGTCGGTCAGCGGGGTCATGGGCTTGTCCGGGTGGTGGAGTTCGACGAGTAGCTCGATTCAGGTCGGGTCGCGGGGCGTCTCATCGGCGAGATCCCAGACGAACTGCAGGATTTCGGCGACGGGTTCGTAGAAGTCGGGTGGGACGGGTTCGTCGATTTCGCAGTCGAACAGTCCGCGGGCGAGGCGGACGTCGCGGACGATCGGGACGTCGTACCTTCGCGCGATCTTCTTGATATGACGCGCGCGCTCGCCGCGACCGGAGGCGACGATGTGCGGGGCGTCCATCTCGTCGCGGTGATACTCGAGGGCGACGGCGACGTGCGAGGGATTGACGACGACGGTATCGGCGTCGGCGACGGCGTCGGACTGGCCCGCCTCGTCGATCAGCTCCTTGTGTTTTTGCTCGCGCTTGTTTTCGATCTCGGGGTCGCCTTCCTGTTCTTTGTGCTCGTCCTCGATTTCTTTTTTCGACATTTTGAGCTTCTCCCACCACTGCTTGCGCTGCCACCACAGATCGAAGGCGCCGAAGGCGAACAGGCCGCCGACGAGATACATCCCAAGCTCCAGGGCGATCGCCTCGAAGACCTCGAGGCCGTGAGCGAGGTTGACGCGCGGGACGCGAAGGATCGGCGGGAGGTTGTCGGCGAGGACCGCGATGCCGATGCCGCCCATCAAGATGATTTTCGTGAGGTTTTTGCCGAGTTCGACGGCCTTGTCTTTGGAGAACATCTTTTTGAAGCCCTCGAGGGGGTTGAGTTTCTCGCCTTTCGGGAGGAGGACCTTCGGGGTGAAGATGGCCCCGACCTGGACGAACGAGACGAAGGCGGCCATCACGAACGTGGCGCCGAGCAGGGGAAACAGCATCCAGCTGACGCGCTCGAGGGCGTCGAACAGCACCGGCCCGAGCATCTCTTTGTCGAGGTCGGGGCGGGCGGCGAGTTCGGTGGCGTGGACGACGGTCGCAGCGAGTTGTTCGGCGACGCTCGCGGCCCAGAAAACCAGGACGCCGATCGCGGTCAGCATCACGGCGACGCCGGTGAACTCGGCGGACTTGGCGACGTTGCCCTCCTCGCGGGCCTCCCGGAGGCGTTTGGGCGTCGGATCTTCGGTCTTTTCGGCGTCGGACATGATGTTTGGGCGAAACGCGTCGGGGTGAAAAGCGTATGGGCGAAAAGCGTCGGGGCTAGCCTCCCAGGAGGCGGATCAGTTCGAGCAGGTGTTCGAAATACCCGATCGCCTCGTCGAGAAACCGTGCCGCGAGGGCGTCGAGGGCGAACAAAACGACGGCGATGCCGACGAGGGCTTTGAGGGGCATGCCGAGAAAGAAGACGTTGATCTGGGGGGCGGCCTTGTTGACGAGGGCCAAAAAGATGTTGGTCAGCAAGATGGCGGCGAGGACCGGGAAGGCGAGCAGGACGGCGATACCGATCGCCTCGGTCGCCAGTTCGGCGAGGCCGAAGGCGATTGCCTCGCCGCGGCCGCGGACCGTGAGAAACTCGTGGGGGCGGATGTGGATGAAGCTGCGGGTCAGGGCAGCGAGAAAGAACCGGTGGCCGCCGGTTGCCATGAAGACGACGATGAACAACTGGACCAGGAAGTTGCCCGTCACGCTCGCCTGGGTTTTCGTCTGGGGGACCATCGCCGTCGCCTTGGTCTCGCCGCGGGAGGTGTCGATGACGCGGCCGGCCATCCGGGTGGCATAAAAGACGAGCGCCGTGACGAACCCGAGCATCGCGCCGACACCGACCTCCTTGACCAGCAGGGCTGCGACCACGATCGGGGAGTCGGGGACCGTCGAGGTCGCGAGCCAGACGGCGGGATATACGAGGATGGTCAGGACCAGCGCGAGCCCGACTTTCACCTGCGCCGGGGCCGCCTTGCCGCCCAGAAACGGCACCAGCATCACCAGCGGCCCCATGCGGGCGGTGACCAGGGCGGCCAGCAGGATCGCCCGGTCGAATCCCTCCTGGATGGCGGTCTCTGCGAGGAAGTTCATGGGGCGCTCGTCCGTCTTCGGGCGTTGGTCCTCGGGGAAAAGGTGTCTGTTTCGTGAGAAGGACGGTCAGAACATGGCGGGAAATCCTTCGAACAGCGTGCGGGTGAAGCGGACGAGCTGCGAGCCGATCCAGGGCCCGGCGACCGCGAGACTGGCGAACACCGCGACGACCTTCGGGACGAACGTCAGGGTCCGCTCCTGGATCTGGGTGGTCGCCTGCAGGATGCTCACAAACAGGCCGACGACCATGCTCGCCAGCACCGGTGGAGCGGAGGCGACCAGGACGAGCCACATGCCTTCGCGGGCGATTTGGAGGATGTAGTCTTGCATTCGTCTCTCGGCACCTAGGCGGCTGAGCAGCTGAGCAGCTAAGCGAATAAAAAAAGCAATGACGTGTCTTTGAGCAGCTACGTGAGGTCGCGGTGCACGGCGTTGATAAGCCCTTGAAGTGTGCGGCTCAGTTGGTCGAAGGTCTCGATCGCAGGAGCGACCTCCGTGTTCTCGAGGTACCGAAGTTCGTCGGCAATGGTGAGCTGCGTATCGAGTTCCTCGAGCGAGCCACGAGCCATGTAAAGAAAGCGCAGAAACTCCGCGTCGGTCCGGCGTCCCTTCCTTTCGGCGATGTTGCTCGGGATAGACACTGCCGAGCGACGAATTTGCGAGGTGAGTTCGAAACGTTCGCGTCTGGGAAACGCCGCAGTGAGTCGGTACGCCTCCGTTGCCAGCTCCTTGCCGAGCTGCCACGCCTCGTTGTTGTGGATTGGTCGCGAGCCCTCCTCCGGTGTCCATTTCCGCATCGGCATCTTCAACTCCCGGTTTGGTGTCGGGTTGATTGGTGCTTCTGTCATTTTTTCGCAGTTGTTTTCGCCTAGCCGTTCAGCTGCCCAGTCGCTCAGCTGCTGAGCCGCTAGCCGGGTGCGTAGCCGAGTACGAGGCCCTTGACGACGAGAAACCAGCCGTCGACGAGGACGAACAAGAGGAGTTTGAACGGGAGGCTGATGGTCGTCGGGCTGAGCATGTGCATGCCGAGGCTCAACAGGACGTTGGCGACGACGAGGTCGATGATGATGAAGGGGACGAACAGGATGAAACCGATCGTGAACGCTTCTTTGAGTTCGGTGACGACGAAGGCGGGGACGAGGACGATGAGGTTGCGGTCGGTGATCTCGGGCGTCGGCCGGTCGGCGGTCTCGGCAGTCGTCCGTTCGGCGGCGTGCAGCTCGACGGCGAGTTCGTACAGCAGGCGGCGTTCTTTCATGTCGGCGTGCCGGGTCAGGAAGCGCCGCAGAGGGGAGGCGGCGCCGGTGGCCATCGACTCGATGTCCTCGACTGCGAGATCCGCCTCCTGGGATTGGAGGGTTTGAAGTTCGGGCCGGACGTTGTCGTAGATGGCGTAGCCGACCGGCGCCATGATGTAGAGGGTCAGGACGATCGCGAGGCCGGTGATGACCTGGTTGGGCGGGACGCGCTGGGCGCCGATCGCCTGGCGGAGGATCGACAGGACGACGGCAACCTTGACGAAGCTGGTCACCATGATCAGCAAAAACGGCAGGACCGCGAGGGCGGCGAGCAGGACGACGAGATTCAGGGGGCTGGAGGCGCCGCCGGAGGAGAGCGCCTGGGCGGAGGCGGTGGGCGGCAGCAAGAAGACGACGGCGAATGTGACGAGGGCGAACGATGTGCGCACGGTCTCATCCCCCGTACCGACCGTCCGTGCCCGCCGCTCGTCGCAATTACTGCCCTCGTGTGCGCCGTACTACCCGGCGAGCCTGGAGGCGATACGATGTGGTTTACGGCAGATGGCTCGTAGACTGTACGGATACTGCGTGAATACAGCGTGGATTCTGCGTAAAACCGCATGGGTACGGCATGAAAACAACGTGGATACTGCGAAACCGCGTGTGTACGGCGTGAAAGCAGCGCGGGTACGGCGTGGAAAACTACTCGGGTTGCAACTCGTCCGGGGCGTCGAGTTCGGCCAGGCGGGTGAGGCCGCCGTCGCTCTCGCCGATGACGAGGGTCCGGGAGCCGACGCGGACGATCGAGATGGCGCGGTCGTTGCCGAGCTGGCGACGGGCGACGATCTCAATCGGGCCGTCGCCGGGGGAATCGGCGCCGACGAGGCGTCGGAGTCCCCAGCGCAACACGGCGTAGGCGAGCAGGCAGACGCCGCCCAGGACGAGGAGCATCTCGAGGAGCATTCGCCCGAGATCCGACCCCGTCGAGGGGGCCTGCATCGTCTGGAGCCCGCCGTCCGTGCCGGGCCGTGGGCCCGAGTCGGTGTCGGCCTCGGAGGCGCGCGTCGTCGATCGCTCGGCGGCACCTGCTTTCGCCGCGGAGGCGTCCGGGGGGGCCGACGCCTCAAACGAGGCGATCGAACCGGCATCGGCCGTCTGCCCCGGAAGATCCGGGGGCGACGTCTGGGCCCGGGCGGGCTGGGTGCCCCCGAGCCAGAGACCGGCGAGCGCGAGCGTCACCGCGAGCCCCGAGGCACGATGGGCTGGCGAAGGCGTCTCAATAGTCGACGTCGGGGTTGAGACTGTACAGCCCGGTGATCCGATCCTGGTCGAGGACGTGCGGCTCGATCGCCGCGCGCAACTCGTCGCCGGTGAATTTGCCGTCGACCGGGGCGCGGCGACAGTCGAGCGCGTACAGCGTAAAGTGGTAGTGGTGGACGATCGAGTCGTTCCAGGGCGGGAAGGGGCCGTCGTAGCCGAAGTACTCGCCCTCCATGTCGGGGTCGCCGGCGAACCAGTCGGTGTAGTCGTTGAGCCCCGAGCGGGTGTTGTTGGGGCTCTCCGGCCCCTGCTTGCCACCGGGGGTCATGCCGTCGGAGTACTCTCCGAGCTCGATGCCGCCCTTGGCCGGGTCGAGGTCGACCAGAAGCCAGTGGTAAAAGTCGATCCGCGGGAGGTCTTCCGGGACGGTCGTGCCCTCCTGGTTGACGTCGTCGGGTTTGCTGGGGACGTCGGGATCGTGGCAGATAAGCGCGAGCGATTCGGTGCCGTCGGGCAGCTCGTGCCACTGAAGGTCGGGGTTTTTGTTGGGCCCGAAGGTTGCATGCTCGTCGGGGTCGACGACGCCGGCCGCGAACGTCTCCGGAATCGCCTCGCCGTCGGTCAATCCATCGCTTGTCAGTTCCATCACACACTCCTCTTTGGGTTGGACAGCCAATCTGTCGAGACAGACCACTCGCAGCGCGTCCTCGCCGCAGGCGGCACGCGCATCTCGTACTGCTTGTCACAGATATCTGACAAGAGACATTAATCGCTCGGGTGGGCGAGATGCAACCCTCGTCGCGCGGCTTGGCTGCAGGGATGGTGTCGAATACAGTCGGCGGCGAGGGTGTTTGTGGCAGGGAGGGAGTCGAACGCCGAGACTCCAGTGAGACTCACAGTGATTTGGTGCGCAGCGACATGGCCATGGGAGAGATGAAAGAACGGTTCATGCGGATGGTTCGCTCGAATCTCAACGACGTGCTCGATCGCGTCGCCGAGATCGAGCGGCAGGGGGGATTGAAATCCGTCCTGGACGACGTCCTCGAGGGGCGGGCCCCGGAGCTGGGGGAGCCGCCGCCGGAGGAGGAGGTCCGTCCGGAGGATTGGTCGCCGCCGCGCTCGGAGGACGAGAAGACGATCCGCGATTACTACGCGAACCTCGAGGTCGAGTACGGGGCGAGCAGAAAGGAAGTCAAAGCCTCTTACCGGCGTCTGATGAGGCGCTATCACCCGGATCGCTTCAGCGACTACCCGGAGATGCAGGAGCTGGCGACTGAGATCTCGCAGGAGCTGACGCGGGCGTACCAGGAGGTGATGGACGACCTGGAGGGGTGACGGGGCCGTTCGGTGCTACAGCTCGCCGCGCTCGTGCAGGTCGATGATCCGGTCGATCAACTCCTTGCTTTCGGCGCTGAGTTTCGTGAAGGCGATGCCCATCCCCATCTGCTCGTCGGACATGTCGACGCGGATCACCTCGCCCTCCCCTTCGATCGTCTCGACGTCGTCGACGATCACCGAGAAGTTGAGTGTGACGGTGGTGCCGACCGGCAGGGGGTTTTTCGAGCGGATGAACACTCCGCCTTTGGAGATGTCACTGACGTACTCGGAGATGTAGTCTTCGATGCACTCGAATTCCTGGTTGACCGGCACACGCTCGTGGTTGCGCCGGTCGTCGGCGCCGCTGGTCGAAGCGCTGGAATGTCTCGGTCGGGAGTCGTCGCTCATGGGTCGATCGTAGGCGAGACGTCGGCGTGAAACCAGTCGAGATGGCGGGAGCGCGATCGCTCAGCTATCGGCGCCGCGGATCTCGAAGGCCTCGACATCGAGGTCGGGCTGGCGGTGGTAGTGGAAGGTCTTGTCGTAGGAGCTTTCCAGCTCGTTGAGCATCTGTTTTTCGAGATGGCGGAGTTTGTCGACGACACTGGAGTTGGCGTGGATGTACACGTCCTCTTCGTCGATCACGGGCAGCGTGCGCTTGAGCTCGCGCATGATCTCGTAGGCGACCGTCTCCTTGGATTTGACGAAGCCGCGCGAGTCGCAGCACGGACACGGCTCGCACAGAAACTGCACGAGCGACTCGCGGACGCGCTTGCGGGTCATTTCGACGAGGCCGAACTCGGAGATCGCCAGGGCGTTGGTGGTGACGCGGTCCTTTTCGAGTTCCTCTTCGAGTTTGTTGTACACGCGCTTTTGAGCCTGTTTGTCCTCCATGTCGATGAAGTCGATGATGATGATTCCGCCGATGTTGCGCAGGCGGACCTGGTAGACGACCTCCTCGGCGGCCTCCATGTTGGTCTTCTGGATGGTATCCTGATGGCTTTTCGAGCCGGTGAAGCTGCCGGTGTTGACGTCGACGGTGGTCAGCGCCTCGGTCCGGTCGATGATCAGGTGGCCGCCCGACTCCAGCTCCACTTCGCGCGAGAGGGCGCGGTTGATTTCGGTCTCGATGCCGTAGGCGTCGAAGACGGGCTCGTCGTCTTCGTACAGTTCGATGCGGCCCTGGAAGTCGGGCATGAAGTGCTCGACGAAGTTTTTGACGCGCTCGTAGGCCTCCTCGTCGTCGACGATCAGGGAGTCGAAATCGGAGGTGAACAGATCGCGGGTGGTACGGACGAGAAGGTCGGGTTCCTCGTACAGCAGATAGGGGGCATCGACGCGCTGGCATTTGTCGAGCATGTTCTCCCACATGTTGACCAGCGCATCGATGTCGCGTTTGATTTTTTCTTTGGAGACGCCCTCGCTGACGGTCCGGACGATAAAGCCGGTGCCCGGCGGGCGGATCTCCTGGACGACGTTGCGCAGGCGGGAGCGCTCGGATTCGGAGTTGATGCGCCGGGAGACGCCGATGTGCGAGACGGTCGGCATGAAGACGACGTAGCGGCCGGGCACGGAGATGCGTCCGGTCAGGCGGGCGCCCTTCGAGCCGATCGGCTCCTTGTCGACCTGCACCAAAATCTCGTCGCCGTCGTTCAGGACCTCGGTGATCTGTTTGTCGTCCTGGTTGTCGCCCTGGGAGGGAGGGGGCCACAGGTCGTCGTCCTGGTTCGAGGCGTGCAGGTCGGCGCTAAAATCGTAAAAGTCGCTGACGTGCAGGAAGCCGGCCTTCTCCTGGGCGACATCGACGAAGGCGGCCTGCAGGCCCTTGATGACCCGCTGGACTTTGCCCTTGTAGATGTTGCCGACCACATCGCGGTCGCGCTTCCGCTCGATGTGGAATTCACTGATGATGCCATCTTCAACGAGGGCGACGCGCGTCTCCGAGCTCGTGGTGTTGACTACAAGACTGTTGGCCATGGGACTTGGTCTCCACCGGGAAAGGTCGCTGCACGAAGGATGTGTCGCGGCGGGGTTCGCCGCGAGACAGAGGGCCGGAGATGGCCGGTGGCAGCGACATTCCCCCGAGTGCTGAGGTCGAGAAGCTGGGCAATGCGATAGTACCGACGATGGGATGCCGCGCTGGCACGTCAGCGGATCGCGACGGTGTCGGGAGTTGGACTCCCGATGCGTCGTCGTGCATGGCCGGCCCGTCGCGGGTGGGTCGAGGCCGGGGCCGTCGCGCTCCGCTACGGCGCATGTCAGGCGGCGAGAATTCGAGTCCGGACCGTCGAGCGAGGGGCTTTCCGGCTGCACGATGCGTGTGTGCGACGGCGAGCCCACCCGACAGTCGCGGGCGTACCTTCGGATCTCGTTTCGGCCACCCGCCGCTCGTGTCGTCGAGAATGAGAGACGGGCACCATCGAAAACCACAACGACTTATAGCACAGCGGAGCCGATACGGCCAGTGTGGAGCGAGCCGGAAGCGAGGTGTCGAGGCGGAGGCGTCGGTCGAGGATTGCGGGGGATCGCCGCGGAGGGCGGCGCACGGGGCCGAGAGGGACGGCGGGGCCGGGGAGGCAACTGGCCAGTGACGAGGAGTCGGGGAGATCGTCCAGCAGCCGTTGTTACGGAAAACAGATCCGTACGGGAGGCCGGCGGGCGGGGAGTCGACACAGGTGTCTCCGGACCCTGACATTGTTGTCACATCGAGTGGCCCCTTTTTTCAGACAACTGGTCGATGAGGGGCCGAAGATTCAGGGGGGTGTTATCGTAACACCTTGAAAAACCATATGATCTCGATTTTAAGGGGGGATCTGGAATGAAACGTGCATGGACAATGGGGACGGAATGGGAGGCTTACTGTTCCCCCAACAACCCAGAGCGCTCCCGGACCACGGCGGGTGGACGCGGAAATCCGCGTCCACCCGCTTTTTATCGTGCCCGCCTCCCCGGGAGGCGCACGGGGCTGTTCGAGAGGGGATGGGCGGAGCGTGGGTCGGTTCGGGGGGTGTTTGAAATTCGTGTTGACAACGAAATTACGGGGGCTTACAAGTTTGTGTGTGTTTGCGGCTTCGGCAATGGGCGTGTACGTCACGAAGGAAGTGCGGAATGCCTTCCGTCGGATCCGCGTTTGTCTGACACCTACAAGGCATCGACCAGGCCCTGCCCTGCCAGTTTCGATCTCTGAAGCATCTCATTGGAACGGGCCGTCGATTCGCGCTAGACAAACCTGTCCAAGGCGAGAGTCCCGACAGAAGTGGCGGTGTCTCGTTTTGGGGCGATCTGGTGGCGTCTGACCAGACGGCCCAGATGGTCAATTCGGATTCGCATGGAAGCGGGTCTGAAGAAGCGAGCTTGCCCCGAGGCGGGCGCCAACCGCAGAGTCGGCGACGTGTTCAGTCAGTGGAAAGACGATCGTTCGAGCGTGGAATCGCCGAGATGCCGCGCCGTCGGAACGAGCGTCGGAGCACCTTCCAGAACATCCCCGAGTCACCCAGCGACGTACCATGACCCGCTAGAATTCAGCCCGGTCGATTCCGACCCGACCTGCCGCCTTCCGTGAGACAACCCCTCAAATTCCAACGTGGCAACGATCCCACACCTCTCACTCCAGTTTGAAAGGAGTCTTTTATGAACATGAGCGACTTGAAAGAAAAGAAAATGGGTGAGCTCACCCAGATGGCCAAAGAGGCCGACATCGACGATCCCTCGAACATGCGCAAACAGGAACTGATTTTCAGTCTCCTGAAGGACAAATCCCAGGAGGACGGGGACATTTTCGGGCAGGGAGTGCTCGAGGTGCTGCCGGACGGGTTCGGGTTTTTGCGGGCGCCGGATTACAACTATCTGCCGGGGCCGGACGACATTTATGTGTCCCCCAGCCAGATTCGCCGATTCAATCTCAATACCGGCGATACGGTCAGCGGCCAGATTCGCCCGCCCAAAGACAACGAGCGGTACTTTGCGTTGTTGAAAGTCGAAGGCATCAACGGCGAAGATCCG
>CAZRLK010000169.1:0-11387 GCA_964600555.1 uncultured Bradymonadales bacterium | reverse complement strand
ATTCAGTAAGATACAAGGCTATCCCCCCCTGCCCCTCACAAAATACCCGAAATACGAGTAACTAGGCAATAGTAGCATTTGACGGGCCCGGACGATTTTCATAGGATCAATGTGTGGCGCTGGATATTCCAGCGATAGCCCATAGGCGATAGTGTCAATCCGCCCTGGGTATATGGTTCCACCGCGTTAGTGGTGAGATAACTGAAGAAAAGAAAGGTGAGGACTCGCAAGGAAGAGAGCGGCATCTCTCTCCCTCACGAGCCTCGGACGCACGAGTTTGACTCGTACGCACCCTCAAGACGGGATTGTACCGCGACATTTTCTCCGTGCAAGTCGGACCGTGCCTCCGGCCACCTCACCTTTGAAAATTGAGCTAAGTTTCTCGTTGGCATCACTGTGGCCACGAAGGAGGCATCTATGTCAGCCGCACAACAGCTACTGACTCCATCCATTCAGATACCCGAGAACCCTCAGCCGGTTCGACAGTTCGAGTTGAAAGTACTTCGAGTGGATGGAGTGCGAATCCAGATTGGAGCAAGAGACTCGGTCCGGGTTCACGAATACCCGTACCAGCGGGGAGCGCCCGGCCGATGGTCCGTCGAAGAATGGAAGCGCAAACGAATACATCCGAGAGTTTGTGATCTCGACATCCGCCTTGTAGAAATCGACGGTCAACGCCCCCATCCGAAGACCTCACTGGAGAAGCTCCGACAACATCGCCAACAGGCAAAACGCCTGCTCGGAGTGTGATGCAGGGTAAAGCCTCAGAGCAAAACCGCTAAACAATATCCACTCATACGATCAACCAATATTTGTGAGTTGTAGGATCACCGCCTAGTCTAGTCGGTGGCTTGCGCAATAGTTAGCTGGTGTCATTGTGGTTTGACTGAACGCATGTTCCGCGCTACCCGATCATCACATACATTCATACGACCTCGCCGATCGGCCGGCCATCACACCGCCCGGGGGTTCGACACCATGACCCGACACCCACCCAATCCCACGCCAGACGGGGGGAGCCATGCACCGACTCGACACCACTGACCGCCCCCTCCGCGCCCCCGACTGCCCCCTCCAGTCGGCCGCCCTCGTGTACTTCGACCTCGAGACCACCGGCCTGCACCCCGAGCGCGGCGCCACCGTCACCGAGGCCGCCATCCTCGATCGGGGCGGCCTGCGCTTCGAGTGGCAACGAACCGACGACGGGGAGTCGATCGCCGATCACCTGCCCACCCTGCTCGACCACCTTACCGCCGGCGTCGTCGTCGGCCACAACCTCTCGTTCGATCTCGGATTCGTCGCCTACGAGGCGGCTCGCATCGATGGCCGCGGACCCGACGTCCGTTATCTCGACACACTCGCCATCGCCCGCCGCCTCGACCCCGCACTCCCCGACCACAGCCTCGACGCGCTGGTCGACGCCTACGGACTCGCCCCCGATCACCCGCTCCACACCGCCGCCGTCGATGTCCGGGTCACTCGCGAGCTGTTGTGGCACCTCGTCGACCTCGGCGGCCTCGACACACTCGAAGATGCCGGCCTCTCGCGCATCAACTGGAGCGCCGTCTGAACAAAGGAGACACCCGTGCAGGGCAAACCGACCGGCTTCTGGGCCAAACTCGACGACGACGACGGGGATGTCACCGCCTGGCATCCCCTCGCCGCCCACTCGCTCGACGTCGCCTGCACCCTCCGAACTCTCCTGCGTGACACGCTCCTCCGCGACCGCCTCGGCCAGCTCGCCCAGGGCGAGCCGCTCACCGACGTCCAGATCGCCCGCCTCGCTGCCCTCGCCGCCCTCCACGACGCCGGCAAGGTCAATCACGGCTTTCAGAATCGCTGGTCCGACGACCTCCAGGGCCCCCGCGGCGGCCACGTCGCCCCGATCGTCCACATCTTCAAAGCCTCCGCCGACGACCAGAACCTCCTGCTCGTCGACGCCCTCCGCCTGCGCCCCCTGATGCGGTGGTTCGACGAATCCGCGACCCTCGAGTTCATGTTCCGGGCGACCTTCGCCCACCACGGCCGCCCCGTCCGCCCGATGCCCCGCTTCAAGCGCCGCCTCTGGGAGGCCAACGAACGCCGCGACCCGCTCGCCGAACTCGCCAGACTCCGCGACCGCATCGAGCAGTGGTTCCCGGCCGCCTTCGACGGCGACGCCCCCGCCTTTCCGAACGAGCCCCGCTTCCAGCACGCCTACAACGGCGCCCTGACCCTCGCCGACTGGCTCGGCTCCGACAGCGACCACTTCGAGTTTCAGGACGACGACGAAGACCGCGCCGAGACCGCCCCGGCGATCGCCCGAGACCTGTGCCGAAAGCGCGGCTTCGATCCGGATCCCGCCCGCGAGACCCTCGGCGACCAGGCCCCCGACTTCACCGATTTCGTCGACTTCGAGACGCCCCACGACATCCAGCGCGAGTGCCGCGATCTTCCGATCCACGACGACGGCGGGCTGACGATCCTCGAGTCCGATACCGGCTCCGGGAAGACCGAGGCCGCCATCGCTCGGTTCCTTCGACTCTACCACGCCGGCCGGGTCGACGGGATGTATTTCGCCCTCCCGACCCGCTCGGCCGCCACCGAGCTGCACGGCCGCGTCACCGAGGCGATGATGCGCGTCTTCCCCGACGAGTCGACCCGCCCGCCCGTCGTCCAGGCGGTCCCCGGCTACCTGCGCGTCGACGACGAGGAGGCGACGCGTCTCCCGAATTTCGATGTCCAGTGGAACGACGACCCCGCCTCCGAAACCCGCGCCCGCCGCTGGGCCGCCGAGCAGTCCAAACGCTACCTCGCCGGGTCGGTCGTCGTCGGCACCATCGATCAGGTGTACCTGGCGACGCTCAAAGTCAGCCACACCCACCTGCGCGGCGCCGCTCTGCTTCGCCACCTGCTGGTCGTCGACGAAGTCCACGCCTCCGACGCCTACATGACTCGGCTGCTCGAGTCGGTCCTCGACAACCACCTCGCTGCCGGCGGCCACGCCTTTTTGATGTCGGCGACGCTCGGCAGTTCCGCGCGCAGCCGTTACGCCACCGGCGACCGCACCGACGCCCCGGATCTCGAGGCCGCCTGCCGGACGGACTACCCGCTTTTGACCCACGTCTCCGCCGAGCGCGAATCGCCCAACCGGGTCCACGCCGCCTCGTCGGACTACTCCAAGGAAGTCGACGTCTCGACCGAACCCACCGCCGACCAGCCCGAGGCGATTGCCGATCGGGCCGTCGAGGCCGCCCGGGACGGCGCCCGCGTGCTGGTCATCCGCAATCTCGTCCACGAATGCCGCGCCACCCAGGAGGCCGTCGAACGGGCGGCCGCCGACGAGCGCCTGCTGTTCGACATCGACGGTACGCCCGCCCCGCACCACAGTCGTTTCGCTCCGGACGACCGCGAGCGACTCGACGCCGAAATCGAGGCGACCTTCGGCGACGAAGCCGACGATTCTCGCGATGGCGGACTCGTCTGCGTCGCCACCCAGACCGTCGAGCAGAGCCTCGACATCGACGCCGACCTGCTCATCACCGACCTGGCACCGGTCGACGTACTGCTTCAACGCATCGGCCGCCTGCACCGCCACGCCGACCGCGACCGCCCCACCGGCTACGAGCGCGCCGAAACCGTCGTCCTCGTCCCCGACCAGGACGATCTCGGCGAGTGGGTCGCTCCGACCGGCCGCGTCTCCGGCGAACACGGCCTCGGCAACGTCTACCGGGACCTGCGAACCATCGAGGCAACCCGTCGGCTCGTCGACGACCGCGACACCTGGCGGATCCCCGAGATGAACCGCGAACTCGTCGAGCGCGGCACCCATCCCGATCGCCTCCGCCGGATCGCCGAGGACGGCGGCGACGCATGGCAGCGCCACGAAGAACAGTATCTCGGCGCCCGCTCCGCCGAGGTCTGGAAAGGCGACAAGTGGATCGTCGACTGGACCGAACCGTTCGGCGAGGAGGCATTCGGCGACAGGGAGCTCGACGAACATGCCAAGACCCGCCTCGGCGGCGACGACTTTCAGATCGACTTCGACGATCCGCCGACGGGTCCGTTCGGCCAACCCGTCGAGGAGGTCAGCCTCCCGGACTGGATGCTCGGCGACGCCGCCGAGGAAGTCGACGACGAGACCACCGCCGACAACATCCGCCCGACCGACGGGGGATTCAGCTTCAGCTTCGCCGGCGAAACCTACTCGTACTCACGCACGGGACTCACTGATGGAGATTGATACGACCTAGCGGCCCTTCGACTCGAGGCTGCGCCCCGGCCCCCCGTTGGGGGCGTCGGCGGCCTCGCCGACGAGCGGTTCGCAAGGCCACGCGAGTCAACCAGACCGACCTCAACAACGAGGAGACACGATGACCGCCACTCGATACTCGCTACTCGACGACGACCTGATCACCATCCGCGATACGGAGGACGAGCGCCGCCGGACGACCCTCCCCGAGGTGTTCGCCCAACTGAGCGACGACGACATCGCCTCTTTCGAGGCGCTTCAGGCCCACCAGAAGCAGGCCTGGTACAGTTTCCTCACCCAGCTCGGCGCGATGGCCGTCGCCCGTGAAAACGGCGGCGATCTGCCGACCTCCGCCGACCGCTGGCGCGAGGTGCTCCTCGCTCTCGGCGGTGGCGAGGAGGCGACCTGGTCGATGGTCGTCGAGGACGTCTCGAAGCCGGCTTTCTTGCAGCCGCCGCTCCCCGAGGGCTCGCTCGACGAAGCGGGGTTTTCGCTCGACATCGAGACCCCAGACGATCTCGACATGCTCGTCACGTCGAAAAACCACGATCTCAAGATGCACCGCATCCGCCGGCCGGAGGTCGAACACTGGATGTATGCCCTCGTGACGCTGCAGACGCTCGAGGGTTTCCTCGGGCGCGGCAACTACGGCATCGCCCGCATGAACGGCGGCTTCGGCAACCGCCCGCTCGTCGGTGTCACCCCGGACCTGAGCTGGGGCACGCGATTCAACCGCGACGTCGGGCTCCTGATCGAGCGCCGGCCCGAGCTGATCGAAGAGAGGTTCCGCGGCGACGGCATCGCCCTGCTGTGGAGCAAACCGTGGGACGGCGCGAAAGACAGCCGCATCCCGCTGTCGGAGTGCGATCCGTATTTTATCGAGATCTGCCGCCGCCTCCGCTTTCGGGAAAACGACGGCGAACTCGAGTGCTGGCGGACCAACACCAAAGACTACCGCGTCGACAACGTCCGGGATCTGAACGGGCTGATCGGCGACCCGTGGACGCCGGTCGACATCAGCGACCAGAAGGCCCTGACGGTTAGCGGCCAGGGATTCGACTACCAGCTTTTGCAGCAAATCTGGCTCGGCGGCGACGACGACACCTACGAGCCTCCCCCGGCTCTCGAGTTCAGCAACTCCGAGGTCGACGGCGGCCACCTGATCGCGACCTCACTCGTCCGCGGCCAGGGCAAAACCGAGGGCCTACACCGCCGCCGCATCCCGGTCCCCAACGACGTCGCCGGCCTCTTTCTCGGCGAACCGAGCGAGCGCAAAAAGATCGCCAGACGGGCCGAGCGCCGGGTCGACCGCGCCGGCCAGGTCCAGAAGAAAGTCCTCGCTCCCGCCCTCATCTCCCTGCTCGAGGCCGGCCAGGACCGCGGCATCGAATACGGCGACGTCACCCCCTGGCTCGACCACTTCGACTCCGAGATCGACGACCGGTTTTTCGACGAACTGTGGGGCTCGTTCGAACGAGAGATGTCCGACCGGGAGGCCGAGATCGCCTGGCAGAAGCTCCTGTTCGAGCTGGCACAAGCCGAGCTGGAGCGAGCGATCGAGACCTGCGCCCTGCCCGACATCATGCGCTACCGCGCCATCAGCGAGGCCGAGTCCCGATTCTGGTCCGCCGCCCGCGAGATCCTCGGCGAGTACTTCGACGACGCATTCGACACTGACGACGAATCGAGCGACGAGACGGAGGAGACCCATGAGCAACGAGTCCAGTGACGAGAGTTTCAACGACTTCCTCGGCCGCACGGTCGGGCGCCTCGACGGCCTTTTCGGCGACGGCTCCAGCCTGTCGACCGGTGACATGGCCGAGCTTCGACGCATCGAACCCGACGAGCCGTACACCCCGGCGCTGTGGAAGCTCATCGAAGACCTCGACCTCGGCGGCCGTCCCGGCTGGCTCGACCAGGAGCAACGCGAGACCCGCTGGGCCGCCCTGATGATGGGCATGGCGATGAACGCCGGTCTCCACGACTTCAATACACCCCTCGGCGAGGCACTCGCCGAGGCCGGCTGGTCGGAGCTTCGGTTCGTCCGACTGCTGCGCGCCACCGACACCCGGCTCGTCGAAGAGATCCGCCGCATGGCGCAATACCTCGGCTCGAAGGACCAACGCGCCGACTGGACCGACGTCGGCCGACTGCTGTTCAGCCAGCACGGCGACGCCGCCGATTCGTATCGACGCAACATCGCCCGTCCCTACTACCGCCAACTGTACCGAGAGGAGGCCTCGTAAGATCTGTTGCAAGAGCTTCTAGCTCTTGCTCGTTGCCAGACCATCTTGGTCTGGCACCTTTAGTCGCTTGTTCACCCTCGATTGCAACCCAGGATGACATCCCATGAGTGATCAGAAATTTCTGCAGTTCCACACGCTGACGTCTTACCCCGGCACCCTGCTCAACCGCGACGACGCCGGTTTCGCCAAGCGCCTCCCGTTCGGCGGCGCCACCCGCACCCGCGTCTCGAGCCAGTGCCTGAAATACCACTGGCGCAACCACGACGGCGAGAACGCCCTGTACAACATGGACGTCGACGCCTCGATCCGCTCCCGGCGGACCTTCAACGAAAAGGTCGCCAAACCGTTGATCGAGCAGGGCCACCCCGCCCCGCTGGTCCGCGCCGCCACCCTCGCTTTGCAGGTCCGCCTGCTCGAGGGCAGCAAGGTCTCGAAGACCGACACCAAAAACATCCTCCAGCCGGACGAAGACGACGACCCCGCCGAGATGCTCGAGACCAACCAGGTCACCATCTTCGGCGAACCGGAGCTTCGATACGTCCGCCAGCTCGCCACCGAACGCATCGAGGCGGTCCGCGACAAGTACGGCGACCTCGCCGACGCCCCCTCCGAGGAGTGGACGAACGACCAACTCCAGGAGATCGCCGACGACATCCGCGCCTTCGACAAGCGCGAACTCAAGGACAACCTCAAGGGCCTGCGCATGGCCGCCGGCCTCGACGCCGCGATGTTCGGGCGGATGGCCACCAGCGACATCCTCGCTCGGGGCGATGCCGCCGTCCACGTCGCCCACGCAGTCACCACCCACGAGCAGGAAAACGAGAGCGACTACTTCACCGCCATCGACGAGATCAAAAAGGCCCAGACCGAAGAGCAAGGTGGCGGCCACCTCAACAGCTCAGAGCTCACCAGCGGCCTGTTTTACTCGTACGTCGTCGTCGACGTCCCGCTGCTGATCTCCAACATCGAAGGGTGCCCCCGCGAGGAGTGGACCGACGCCGAACGCGGCATCGCCGCCGAGGTCGTCGACCGGTTCGTCAAGCTTTTGACCACCGTCTCGCCGGGCGCCAAACTCGGCTCGACCGCCCCGTACTCGTACGCCCAGTGCCTCCTCGCCGAAGCCGGCAACGCCCAGCCGCGCACGCTGGCCAACGCCTTCCAGGACCCCGTCCCCAAAGACGACGTCCTGGAACTCAGCTACGAGGCGCTCGGCAACTACGTCAGTGACATCGACACCATGTACGAGCGGCGCAACGAACGGCGCCTCGCCGGCATGGGCGAGATCGACGGCCTCGCCGACGCCGCCGGCGTCGACGGCACCCACACCGTCCCCGAGGTCGCCGAGTGGGCTGCTTCGAAGGTGAGGGGGTAACCGATGGACGTCCTGTTGCTTCGATTCGACGCACCGATGATGAGCTTCGGGGCCCCGATCATCGACAATCGCGGCGAAATCCAACCCTTCCCCGCCCTGTCGATGATCACCGGGCTGGTCGGCAACGCCCTCGGCTTCGAACACCGGGAGTTCGACCGACTCCAGCGCCTCCAAGAGCGGATCTCGTACGCCTCTCGCCAGGATCGACGCGGCGAGCGCATCGAGGACTACCAGACCGTCGACCTCGGCAAGGACTACATGTCCGACGACCGGGCCTGGACGACCGACGGGAAACTCGAAAAGCGCGCCGGCGCAGCCGGAAAAGAGACCCACATCCGCCACCGCGAGTACTGGGCCGGCGCCATCCACACCGTCGCCGTGCACCTCGACGCTCCGGAGGCCTCGCCGACGCTCGACGACATCGGCGAGGCACTCCGCGAGCCGGAACGCCCCCTGTTCATCGGCCGCAAGACCTGCCTGCCGGCCGGCGAGCTGTTCGCCGGCCTCACCGACGCGCCGAGCCTGCGCGACGCACTACTCGACGCTCCCCTCCCCGACGAAGTCGAGGAGGCGGCCGACACCGACACACTCGACCTCCCGGCCTGGCGGCCCGTCGAACCCGACGCCGACGACCCGCGGGCTCACCCCGTGACCGATCGCCGCGACTGGAAAAACCAGATCCACACCGGCGAACGCTGGATCGCCCGCGACACCCTCGAGATCGAGCTGACGGAGGACGACCATGAGTGACACCGACGACGCTCCCTTTCACATGCTGCAAACCTGGATCGACGGCCGGAAACTCACGGAGGTCGGCCGCATGCTCGGCCTCCCGCTCCGCCACACCGACAACAACTACCTCGCTCACTGCCTGCTCGGAAAACTCTTCGGCGACCACGCTCCGAAGCTGTACTGGCTCGACGACGACCCCGACCGGGAGCGAAAACGCAAGATGCAGATCCTCGCTTACGCCAACGACGACGCCGACACCCTCGAGCAACTCGCCCGCACCTACGTCGAACCGAGCCTCTTCGACGGAGTCGACTGGGAGAAGACCGCCTCCAAGCCGATGCCGAGCACCTTCCCCGAGGGGATGACCCTCGGCTTCGAGATGCGCGCCTGCCCGGTCGTCCGAAAGGGCTCCGGCGGCCACAACTGGGAGGCCGGCGACGAGGTCGACGCCTTCCTGTCGCGCGTCTGGGAGGTCGACGACGAGTCCGTCGACATCGAACGCGAGGAGGTCTACCGCGACTGGTTCGAACGCCAGCTCGACCTGCGCGGCGGCGCCGATCCCGACACCGAGACGGTCGGCATGAAGCGCTTCTCGCTCGCCGAGATGACGCGTCGCAGCCACGAGGGCGACCGCAAGGTCACCACCATCACCCGGCCCGACGTCACGTTGACCGGCGAACTGGAAGTGACCGACTCCGAGGCATTCATCGACCTGCTCGAGCGCGGCCTGGGCCGCCACAAAAGCTTCGGGTTCGGCATGCTCAAGGTCCGACCCGCCTGACACCACCGAGGTGAGTGATGCCACTGAAAGGACGACTCGGTCTCGAGAGCGCCCGCGTCCCGCACACCGACCGCCACGGGCTGATGTGGCTGGAGCGGGGGCGCCTGGCGGTCGAAGACGGCAACCTCGTCTTCACCACCGCCGGCTCGCCCCGGCTGGAATCGGGCGCCTACGACATTCCCTTCCAGAAGGTCTCGTGCCTGCTGCTCGGCCCCGGCAGCGTCACCAGCCACGACGCCCTCCGGCTGCTCGCCCGCCACGGCACCGGCATGCTGGCCGTCGGCGCCGGCGGCGTGCGCCTGTACGCCGAGTTCATGCCCGAGGGCCCCGATCGCTCCAAACTCGCCCGCCGCCAGGTCGACCTCTGGGCCGACGACGAGTCGACCATCGCCGTCGCCCGGAAGATGTATGCCATCCGCCTCGGCGAGACGCTCCCCCAACGCGACATGAACGCCCTGCGCGGGATCGAGGGTCGGCGCATGAAGGAGGTCTACCGGCGCCTCGCCAACGAATACGGCGTCGACTGGGACGGCCGCGACTACGACCCCGACAATCCCGAACAAGACAACCTGATCAACCAGGCGATCAACCACGCTGCCACCGCCGCCTACGCCGCCGCCGGCGTCGCCGTCGCCGCGACCGGCGCCATCCCCCAGCTCGGCTTCATCCACGAAGACTCCGGCCGCGCCTTCGCCCTCGACATCGCCGACCTGTTCCGCACCGACGTCACGCTCCCGGTCGCCTTTCGCGCCACCAAACGCGTCCAGCAGCGCGACGGCGCCGACATCGAATCGCAGACCCGCCGCCTCGCCGGCAAGACCCTCCGCGACGACGACGTGATTCCCGACATGATCGACCAGATCAAAAAGGTACTCGATGTCGATGACGATCGCAGTGACACGTAACGTGAGCGGCCGATTTCACGGCTTCCTCGCTTCGTGCATGCTCGAGATCGCCCCGGGCGTGTACGTCGCCCCCGAGATGAAACGGTCGGTGCGCGAGCGCATCTGGCAGACGATGGTCGAATGGGACCAGTTTCTCGACGCGGATGCCGGCATCGTGCTGTTCTGGCGAGACCGCGACGCCCCCTCCGGCCTCGGCGCCCGCATCCTCGGCTGGCCGAAAAAGGAGCTGCTCGACCACGAAGGCGTCTGGCTCACCGTCCGCAACCTCACCGACGCCCACGACATCGAGGAACTCGAACTCCTCTCCGAGGCCGAACGCCGCCCCGTCGAACCCGAGGACCCGGTCGGCATCCACCTGCCCGACCCGCCGACCGACGACGCGACAACGGACGACGAATCATAGCTACATCGAGTCTCCGCTCGGTCCGCCGAGCGGACCGCTCTTTGACAGGTGAATAGGAATTCCCGGGCCACCAGGGACCGGCCCCCCACCCATTCACGACTTGCCCTCGCCTGATCCCCGCGCCACAATACCCGCACTGATACCGCTCCTGTGACAAGCTGTCACAGGGGTCCCGCCGCGCGAGCGGCGATAGTCCTCCCCGGGAGCGCGGATGTGGCCTCCTGGACCTGGTCCCGCCGCGCGAGCGGCGATAGTCCCAGTCCAGCCATGTCACTCACCAGTGGAGGTTGGGTCCCGCCGCGCGAGCGGCGATAGTCCCGACTTCCTGCGCCGGGACGCCATCATCACCACGGTCCCGCCGCGCGAGCGGCGATAGTCCCGCTGCGAGAGATCTCGGAAAGTCGCTCCGAAAGGTCCCGCCGCGCGAGCGGCGATAGTCCTGTGCGGCGAGTGACCGCGACCCGAAACGGTACGGTCCCGCCGCGCGAGCGGCGATAGTCCCTCGCGGTTGCGGACCACGTCGACCGTGTAGGGGGTCCCGCCGCGCGAGCGGCGATAGTCCGTTTGCTATCATGGATGATATTGGAGAGACGATGGTCCCGCCGCGCGAGCGGCGATAGTCCTCTGGGTGGTGGACGTATCTGAGATGTTGACTAGGTCCCGCCGCGCGAGCGGCGATAGTACTCGAGGGAGGGGTCTTCTTTAGGGCGGTTTCTG
>CAZRLK010000168.1:0-11435 GCA_964600555.1 uncultured Bradymonadales bacterium | reverse complement strand
TGTACGAGATGCTGACTCTGGAGCGGCTGTTTTTGGGCGAGAGCGATTTCGACACTCTGGAAAAGATCCGGAAGGTCGAGATGAGCCCGCCGTCGTTGTACAACCCGAACATTCCGAAAGAGCTCGAGGACATCGTCCTGAAGGCGCTCGCCCAGAACCCCGACGAGCGCTTCCAGTCGACCGGGGAGTTGGCCCATGCGCTCGAGCGGTTCATGCGCAACCAGGACTATTATTACAAGAACACGGATCTGGCGGCGTTCATGAAGGACGCCTTCAGCGAGGACATCGAATTCGAGCAAAAGAAGCTCGAATACTACAAGAGCCTCGATTTGAAGCCGCCCGACCAGCTCGACCAGGAGGACGACGAGGTCGACGAGGAGGGGGGACTGGTCTGGGACGAAGAGGAGATGGAGACGCAGATATTCGATCGGTCCGGGCGGGAGGCGGAGCCGCCGGCACCGGACCCGGCGCCGGCGGGCCAGCGTTCGCCGTCGCGCCAGAGCGGGGACATGGAGGCGGTCGAGGTGGTGGGGCCGGACGATCAGGTCGAGGTCGTCGGCCCGGGGGAGGAGGCCGAGGCGAAGCCGGGGGGAGGGAGCGATGCAACGCTGGAGTACGATCGGGTGTCGGTCGAGGAAAAACTCGAGGGAATGAGCGAGGGGGATGGCGCAGAGCAGGCCGACGGGGGACGGAACCGGCGCAAGGAGCCGACTGCCCAGATGAGCATCGACGAGCAGGCCCCGTCGGGCCGCGTCGACAAGCGGCGGGCGAGCGGGTCGCGGCGCGCCAGTCCGTACCGGCGTTTTGCGATCATCGGGGGGACGGCGACGGTGGTGGTCGTGGCGGCGCTGGCGTTGATCTACAATTTCGGGGCCGGGTGGTTCGAGTCGTCGGCGCGCATCGAGTTCGAGACGACGCCGGACGAGGTCGAGATTCGGGTCAACGGCCGGGAGGTCCACGACGGCGAGACGCCGTTTAGCTACGCCGCCGAGCCGGGGGAGGCCGAGATCGTGATCCGACGCGACGGCTACGAGGCCGACGAGCGTTCCCAGCAGTTGGTTGCCGGGAAGACCTATCGGCTCGAGGCGACGCTCGAGGAGGCGGAAGCGAGCGGGGAGATCGCGGTCAACACCACTCCGCCCGGCGCCGAGGTGAGCGTCGACGGTGAGACGGTCGACGGGGAGACGCCGCTAAAGGTCGACGAACTCGAGGAGGGCACCCACGAGGTGGTGCTCGACAAGGAGGGCTTCGCCGAAAAGACGCGCGAGGTGGATCTCGAGCGGGGGGGCTCGACGGAGGTCGATGTCGAGCTGGTGCTCGAGGAGGTGGCGCTGACGGTCGAGAGCGACCCCGACGGGGCGCGCTTCGAGGTGACCGACGAGGAGTCCGGCGAGGAGGTGGCGAGCGGGGAGACGCCCGAGACGCTCGAGGGGCTCGATGCCGAGGCGACCTACAGCGTGATGGCCGACAAGCGGGGCTACGAGGCCGACGAAAAGACCTTCGAGCCGACCGACAGCCCGGAGGAGACGATCGAGCTGGAAATGGAGCGGGATCGGGAGGAGCGGGAGCCGGAGTCGACGGTGGCGGCGGTCGATCGGGACGACGAGCCGGAGCCCGAACCCTCTTCGGGCGACTCGGAGCCATCTGCCGAGAGCACGAGCGGCGGAGGGGAGTCGTCCGAGAGCGGATCCTCCGGTGGGACGGGGGCGGCGACTGGGGGTTCGGGCGGTTCCTCCGGCGAGACGACGAGCCCGGAGCCAGAGGAGTCGGAGCCGACGGGAACGGCGACGCTGAACATCGCCTCGCGGCCGGCGGCGAAAGTCCACGTCGACGGCGAGGATACCGGCCAGTACACCCCGCTTCGCAACTACGAGGTCACCTCGGGCAAACACCAGATCAAGCTGACCAACGAGGAGTTTGGCCTCGACAAAACCTACTACGTCGACCTCGAACCGGGTGAATCGAAAAAGATCATCAACCGCTCGAAGTGAGTCGATCCGCCGGGGGGGCGTCGGATGGCTCGCCGCAGGGCTCCTCGCCGCTCACCTCTGCGGTTGTGCCTCGTCGGGTTCGGTCGCGCCCGAGGGGGCGGGTGCGACGGAACTCGCGGCCGATTCGCAGCCGGGCGGCTCGTCGGGAGGCCTGCCCGTCGAACGCATCGAGGGGACATGTCGAAAGGGGGACGGGGTCGCCTGCACGCTCGCCGGGATGGCGCATCTGGACGGACCGGACTCGGCGCAGGGGCGCGATCGGGCCCGCACCTATCTCGCCGAGGGATGTGAGCGCGACCAGCCGATCGCCTGCGGCAAGCTCGCGTCGGTGTACGTGACGGCGGACGAGGAGCGCCGCGATTTGCCGGAGGCGAAGCGGCTGTATCGGAAGGCATGTCGGCTCGGCGGAGCGTTCGGGTGTGTGGGCCTGGCGCGGATGTACGAGCGGGGCGTGGTCGTCGGCGAGGATCGCGAGCGGGCCGAGGGGCTGTATCTGCGCAGCTGCCGGCTCGGCGACCCGCAGGGGTGTCTGTGGCTGGCGAAATTCCGCCACGACGGGGAAACGGAGGCCGAGGGGGCGCTGGTGCCGTTCGTGCGTGCGTGCCACGGGGGCCACGACGAGGCGTGTGAGACGTTGCGAGAGGACTACCAGCTCGATCTGGGCCGGGCGGCGGGGCGTGCGGAGCTGGTCGATCGGCTCGACGAGCTGTGTCGGGCGGGGCGGGGGGCGGCGTGCATGTTGCTGGGGAGCCACCTCGAGCAGGGGGAGTCGACGGCCCGGTCGCCACAGCGTGCGGCCGAGCTGTATCGGCGGGGATGCTCCCAGGAACACGACAGCCGTCGGCCGCGGGCTTGCACCCGGCTTGGGGCGTTGTTCGAACAGGGCGAGGGGGTCGAAAAGCGCCCGCAGCGCACCCTCGAGCTGTACCGCGAGGCGTGCCGGGCGGGCTACCCGATCGCATGCAGCTACCTCGGGTCGCTGTACGAGCGCGGTGTCGGGGCGGAGCAGTCCGTCGAGCGGGCCCACGAACTGTACGCCGCGAGCTGCGACCGGGGCCACGCGCGATCCTGTTATAAGATCGGGCGCGCTTACGAGACGGGCGAGGGGCGGGAACGAGAGGCGTTTCGGGCGGCGATCTATTATCGGGTGGCGTGTATGAGCGGGTCGGGCGGGGCGTGCAACACACTCGGGGTGTTGTTCGAGGACGGGGAGGGCGTCGATAAGGATCTGGAGCGTCCAGTCGGCCTGTACGAAAAGGCGTGTCGGCTCGGCGAGGCGAAGGGATGCTACAACCTGGCGGTCTGCTACCGCGCGGGCCAGGGGGTGGAGCGGGACCCGGACCGGGCGCAGAGGTATTTTCGGCGGGCGTGCCGCGAGGGAGTCGAGGGGGCGTGCGAGCAGGCGATCGAGGCCCATTCGGTCGGCTCGTCCGCGCCGGGCGGTTCGTGAGGGCAGCCGGGAGGGCTCACGGGTTGGAGGTGGTCGGGAAGAAATCCAGGAGTTTTCGGATGGCCTCGGCGCGGTGGCTGACGGAGTTTTTGCGCTCGAGCGAGACTTCGGCCATCGTCTCGCCCCACTCCGGGACGAGAAAATGGGGGTCGTAGCCGAACCCGCCGTCGCCGCGCGGCTCGTCGACGATCCGGCCCTCGACCGTGCCGCGAAACCAGATGTAGACCCGGTCGTCGGCGCGGATCAGCTCGCCTTCGCGCGTCGGCTGGCCCTCGGGGACGTCCCGGAAGCGTACGCCGGTGCGTTCGACCAGCGCCCGGCCGGCCATCCTCGCCGAGACGACGAGCGCGAGCACGCAGACATACCGGGCGGTGCGCTCGTGGTCGGGGACGCCCTGCAGTTCGTCGATCAGTTTCTCGTTGTTGTCGGCGTCGGAGGCGTCCGGGCCGGCGTACCGGGCACTGCGCACGCCCGGGGCCCCGTCGAGCGCATCGACTTCGAGGCCGGAATCGTCGGCCAGGCAGGTCGCCTGGGTCGCCAGCGAGATCGTCTCGGCCTTTTTGAAGGCGTTGCCCCGGAAGGTCTCGAGATCTTCGTCGACGTCGGGAAGCGACTCCGGCCAGTCGTTCAGGTCGTAGGTCTCCCACATCGGGTGGACGAACCCCCCGAGCATCGACTCGAATTCGCGTCGCTTGTCGGAGTTTCCGGTGGCGAACAAAAAGACGTTGTCGACGTCCATCGGCAGTAACGGGGGCGAGAGTGACGAGTGACGGGTGAGTGCACCCGAGCGATCAGAGGCGTCGAAAAACGGGCGGTTGTCGAGAAATACGTTTGTAAGAGAAGACGGCCTCGACGATAAAGGAAGAGTAGTCGCGCATCGACGAGACTCGAAGCAATGGGAGAGGAGCATGGAGACAGTGGGACTGGTCGGGACGGGCCTCCGGTCGGACGTCATCGCGCATTTGCTCGATCGCGCCGACGTCGCCATCTGGCACTGGTCGTCCGGAGAGGGGCCGCCGGAGGAGTTTCCGGACTCGGCGAAGCCGGTCGAGATGAAGGAGCTGGCGGAGACGTCGCTGATCTTTTTGTGTCTGCCGCTGCACCGGCTGCGCGAGACGAGTCGGCGGCTGGGGGACGTGCTGAACGGACGCCACGCTCTGGTGCACTCGACCCGCACCGTCGAGTACGCGAGCCTGACGCCGATCTCGGAGATCCTCGAGGAGGAGACGCCGACGCGTCGGTGCGGGTTCGTGACCGGGCCGATGCGCCGCGACGACGTGCTGGCCGGCCGGGGCGCTTCGTGTGTGTGCGCCTCGCCGTTTCCGGAGGTCGCCGACCTGGTCGAGGAGGCGCTGCACTCGAAGACGTTTCGGGTCTACCGCAACGACGATCTTCCGGGCTCGGAGGCGGCCGCGGCCTACGCCCGGGTGATCGGGTTTGCGTACGGGATGGGCGAGGAGCTGGGGCTGGGCAAAAGCGTCCTCTCGACGCTGTTTGCCCGCGGCCTCGCCGAGATGTCGCAGTTCGTCACCTACCAGGGCGGCTACGAGCAGACGACCTTCGGGCTGGCCGGGGCGGGCAATCTGCACGCCGACACGACCGGCGAGGGGAACGTCGATTTTCGTATCGGCCGCCGGTACGTCGACGAGGGGATGCCGGAGCTGGAGGCATTTCGCGAGGAGTTGACCGTCGTCGAAGACGAGCTGTTCGACTTTCTCGAGTCGTTGACCTCGCGGGCGAAAAGTGCCCGTCTCGACTACCAGATCCTCGAGGCTCTCGAGCGGGGATTGTTCGACGGCGAGGGCCTGGAGGCGGCCTTCGAGTGGTTGATGGGTCTGCCGGACATGTACGAGTGACCGCTCCGATCGATGGAGCTGTCAGGGGGGAGATTCGAGTAGTTCGCGCCGGTCCAGATCGTAGGTCCGCACGCGATTGCCGTAGTAGTAAAGCAGGTCGAGTTTGTTCAAAAGCACCCCGTCGCCCATCCGTTCGACGACGGTCGGGACGTGGTACATCGTCAGGCTGTCGATGCCGGAGGCCTGCAGCGAGGCCGGATCGCCGTTTTTCGCCTCGGGGGAGAGGTGCAGCTCGCCGTCGTCTTCGAGTGCTCGAAGCTGCTGGAGTGTGCGCTCGAGCGCCGATTCGATCCGATACCAGGGGACGACCTCGCCAGAGGCGAGCCGCAAAAGCTCGTAGACGTCGAAGCTCGGAAAGCGCTCGCGCAGCAATTCGAACAGGACGTAGGCGACGATCTGGGTCGGCATCAGCACGGTGTTTTGGCGGAAAGCCTCGGCGACGCGCCGGCCGGTGCGCCGGGTGTACTCCCGATCGCGCGACTCGTCGTAGGTGATCTCGCCGGTCTGCGAGGAGCGCACGTAGCTGGTCGGGTCGACGCGCCGGCCGCGTCGGTCGTAGCTGTGGCCATCCTCGCGGACGAGGTTGCCGAACGGGTCCATCGGCCGTCCGTACCGCAGGATCGTGGTCGAATCCATCTTCATGGTGTTCATCACGAACCGTACGATCGTCGAGATCTGGTTGAACTCGTCCTCGGCGAGGAAATACCGCCGGCCGCCCTCGCGGCGGAGGTGATCCTGGACGAGACTCTCGGCTTCGAGCACCAGATTGTAGTTGATGGTGACCGGGCAGATATACAGCGGGCGTTCGGCGCCGTAGTGCAGCAGGTTGTGGATGTACGCCGAGATGGTGGTACCGAGCAGGCCGAGTTTGAGGTGATCTTCGACGACGTTCGATCGGCAGCGGGTGCCGCCGGGGAAAAACAGGCTGTGGTAGCCGCGCTCGAGCAAGATCTGCGAGTAGATCTTGAGCACGGTCTTGTAGACGTCGTGTTTGAGCCGGCGGTCGACGCGGTAGGCGCCGAGGTTGTGCATGAAAAAGCTGGTAAGCGGGTTGGTGAACAGGTTTTTGCCGGCGCCGTAGGTGACCGGCGGCAGGCCCGATTCGTACAGCGACCAGCCCATCAGAATCGAGTCCATGTTCGAGCTGTGGGTCGGGACGACCAGGAGCGTCCCCTTGCGAGCGAGTTTGCGCAGGGTGTCGGTGTGGCCTTCGATGACGACCCGTTCGCTCAGATCGCGCAGATTCTGCAGCTCGCCGTACAGGTGCACGAAGCGGGTCGGGAGATCGTGCAGATCCTGGGCTTTGAACAGGAAGTTGAGCCCGAGGGGCAGGGTGCGGGTGACGAGCCGGTAGACTTTCGGGTCGAACTGGCCGGCGATGTCCTCGGCGTAGCTTTCGGTCAACTCCCGGAGGACGGAGCGTTTTTCGCTCTCGGACATCTCGCCGAGACGTTTGGCGACGTCGAGCCACCAGGAGCGCGAGCGGATCTCGTCTTCGGGCCCCTGTTCGACCTCCAGGCGTTCGACTTCCTGGTAGGCGGCATCGTTGAGGAGGTGTTCGAGGCCGACGTCTTCGTGCTCACGAGTGCGTGCGAGAAAGGACGAGTAGGCGCGGCGGCAGACCTCGGAGACGAGGTGCGGTCGATCGTCGTTGAACTCGAACAAGGGGGCGTTCTGCTCGCTGGAAGCGTCGGTGCGAAACACGCGGTCCTCCGAGTTTCAGTTCGAAAGTGAGTAAGTGGGTGAGTCGCGGATTCGCTGTGGTACGGGGTCACGGAGCTGCTGGTTCGCCGGGGCTGACCGTGAGGATCGGGGGCGGTGGGGCATTTGGCAACTCGAGTTTGCGATTGGCTACTCGAGTTGCCGATCGCCGCCGTCGAGTCTCGCCGTCTTCGTTCGTTCCACCGGCTCGAGCCGGTGGATCGGTGCTGGCACGATACGTGCATCTTCCATAACACGACGCGACGCGACGATCACGAGCTTCGAAGGCTTACGCGGAGGATCGAGAGATGCGACGGATCGGATGGACGATTGTGTGTGTGGCGCTGCTGGCGAGTGCCTGTGCCGGGACGACCGACGAGCCGAACCGCGGCTCCGAGCAGGACGGCGAGCAGTTGACGGTGCTCGGCCCGAACGACAAGGCGGACAACTTTCGGAGCGAGTCGGCCCAGGAGTATTTCGTTCGGGGAACGAGCACCATCGAACTCGACGCCTCCTACGCCGATCGCTCCGAGGAGGAGCGCCTCGAGCGGGTCGAACAGCTGATTCCGTACAAACAGGTCGTGATCGGGTACTTTTTGAACACCTACCTGGTCGACAAGACCGACGACGCCGACAACAGCGACTACGGGGGATTCAAGGCGTTGACGAAAAACGGCTCGTACGAGGATCTCGGAATCGAACGCGAAGGGGAGCTGACGTACTCGTTTCGGTTCGTCCAGGAGGTCGGCGGCCACCTCGACCTGCTCGAGGAGCTGAGCCGGCGGGCGGAGGCCGAGCCGGTCGAGGGGGGTGGCTACGCGTTCGACCTGGCGATCGGAGACGTCTCGACCGAGGAGATGACCCGGCTCGAGACCGGAAACGAGTGGTACCGCCGGGCGCCGTGGGCGAATTTCTCGCCCGACGAGGTCGACGAGTCGCAATACGAGAGGCAGCGCATCGAGGTCGAGCGTCAGGAGCGCTCGGAGGATGCCTGGATCGACTACAACCGGCTGTTCGAGGACGGGACGCTGAACATCGGGATGTTTTTCGGCTGGGATTACCACGACGACTACCACCAAAAACACGCCGAGCGGACCTACCGGTGGCTTCTGCGCAACGGCTACGAGTCGCCGGTCGACTCCTGGGAGGAGTACGCGACGAACCGGGCGCCGCTGACGCGCTCGATCGAGGCGAACGGCGAGCAGGTCGACATCGAGGTGACGCTGTGGTGGGGCGAGCCGGGGACGTCGACCGATCCGTCGACCGACGCCGGCGGCCGCAAGCTCGAGCAGGCGATGCGCGAGAGCTTCGAGACCAACGAGGTGACCGCCTTCAGCGGCCACTCCGGACCGTGGTACGGCTTCGTGCTCGCCAACTGGCGGCAAACGAGCGCGGGGGAAATCGACGACTCCGAGATCCCGGATCTGGAGATGCCGTCGGACAAATACCAGATCGTGCTGGCCGAGGGATGCGACACCTACGCACTCGGCGAGGCCTTCTGGCAGAACCCGGCCAAATCGGACGAAGCTTCGCTCGACGTGATCACGACGACGAGCTTCTCGAACGCAGCGACGAACACCACCAACACCGACTTTCTGAAGGCCGTCACGGGCCTGCAGAGCGGCGAGCACCGGGCGACGCGCTACAGCGACATGCTCGAGGACATGGACAGCAACGGCTTTTTCACCTCGATGGAGACGATGTACGGCGTGCATGGCATCGACGACAATCCGACCGAGCACCCGTACGCCGAGTCGGACAACCTCTGCGGGGAGTGTTCCTCGAGTTCGGAGTGTGGCGGTCAGGGAAACCACTGCGTGCAGATGGAAGGAGCGAGCGTCTGCACCTACGAGTGCACTGCCGACAGCGGCTGCCCCGAGGGATACACCTGCCGGGAGACGCGCGCCGGCGACCAGTTGCAGACGTCGGTCTGCGTGCCGCGCAATTACAGCTGTGACGCCGTGCCCTCCGAGGATGCCGGGCCGAGCGTCCAGATCAACGAGCTGCTCGCCGACCCGCCGTCCGGTGAGGCGGGCGACGTCAACGGCGACGGCGAGCGCGACGCCTACGACGACGAGTTTCTGGAGTTCAAAAACGTCAGCAGCGAGGCGGTCGACCTCTCCGGCTGGGAGGTCGCCGACGAGGTGAGCGTGCGGTATCGATTCCCCGGTGATACCGTCCTGGAGCCGGGTGACCAGTTGGTCGTGTTCGGGGGCGGCGATTCGGCCGAGTTTTCGGGGCTGCCCGAGGGGGCGACGGTTCTGGCGGCCGAGACCGGTCTGTTCCTGAACAACGGGGGCGACACGGTGACGCTGCTCGATCACGAAGGCGAGAGAGTCGACGAGGTCGAGTACGGAAGCGAGGGGGGCCGCGATGCGGCGTTGGTCCGCGGCGAGGAGAGTCTCGAACTGGTCGAGGGGACCGGGACGCCGGGTGCGCCGAATCCGTGACCGGGGGTTGGACGAGCGTAGAGCCTCGAGGGGCTGCGATCCGTCGCCGAATGACGGGACGCAGCCCCTCGCGCATGTCGGGAGATCGTCGATCCTCGGCGTCACTCGGGGGCGAGCGTCGCACGGACGGACCACGGGAGTATTGAACTTCGGGGAGATTGCTGGGATCCTGAGCCTGTCGCAGAGAAATGGGTGTTGTCGCGATTCGCCGGCAGGGAGGCCGTCGTGTGTTCGTCATCTCGCCACGTTGCGTTGCTTCTGAGTCTCTTCGTCGCCGTCGGGATGGTGGTCGGATGTGAGGAGGGAGGTGTATCGGTGACCGGGGTGGCCGACGGATCGGTCTCGGGCGCGGATTCGGGGCCGGTCGACGGGATGGCCGCCGACGGTGACCATGCCGATCGCGACGGCGATGAAGCCCGCGAGGACGGAGCATCGGGTGGAGACGCCGACAGCGAGTGCAGCGGCGAGATGTGTGGCGGGTCGTGCTGTCCGGCCGACAAAAGCTGCGTGGACGAGCAGTGTCTGGAGGCGTGTTCGGGGACGCGCTGCGGCGATCGGATGCGAAAGTGCTGTACCGGGGAGCAGGTGTGTCTGGGGGCGGAGTGTGTGACGCCGGGCGAAGAGTGCGAGCGCACCGAGGAGTGTGCCGTCGGTGAGATCTGCGAGCCGACGGTCGGCCGGTGTGTCTCGCGCGATCACGTCGAGGTGTGCGAGTACCGCCCGCCGGAGGGGGAATTCAGCCCGACCGTCGACTGCAACTGGTCGCCGAACGACGGCGATCCGTACCCGGGCCGCGACAAGCTCGAGTCGACGCCGATGGTCGCCAACGTCACCGACGACAACGGCGACGGGAAGACCGACACCGACGACATTCCGGAATTGATCTTTTTGTCGCACCCGCAGTGGTGCTGCAACCAACCCTCGACGATTCGCATCGTCAGCGGCGAGTGCAACGACGACGGGTCGATGACGACGCTCGGGTCGATTTTGGAGCCGGTCTCCGAGAGTTCCGGGGGGCTGGCGGTCGGCGATCTCAACGACGACGGCGTGCCTGAAATTGTCGCCATCACGCGGGTCGACGGCCACGAAAAGGGCGCGGCGGCCTGGAGGCGCACCGAACCGGACGGCTCCGAGTGGGAGGTGTACTGGGAGAACCCGAACTATCCGAGCCGCCAGCACACCAACGGCGGGGCGACCGCCTCGATCGCGGATCTGGAGGCCGACGGTGATCCGGAGGTCGTGATCGGCAACATCGCCCTCGACGGGCAGACCGGCGATCTGAAATGGGACGGCCTCGAGACGACCAGCGGCGAGGGGGGCGTCGGCAACAACGCTTTTCTCGGGCCCTCCTCGGCCGTGGCCGATGTCGATCTCGACGGCGACCGGGAGGTCGCCGCCGGCAATACCCTGTACGACTACGACGGCTCCGAGGAGTGGACCTACGAGTATACCTCGAACAACTCGCCGTGCGGAGGGAACCTGCCGTGTGACGGATTCACCGGCATCGCCGATTTCGACGAGGATCCGGAAGGCGAGATCGTGATCGTGCGGCTCGGGGAGGTGTTCATCCTCGATCACGACGGGACGCTGCAGTGGAAGCACCAGATCCTCAAAGACGACAACACACAAAACGAGTCGGGGCCTCCGACGATCGCCGATTTCGACGGCGACGGCGCCCCGGAAATCGGGACGGCGGCGGCCGATTATTACACCGTGCTCGACCCCGAGTGCGACGCCGATCCGGTGCCCGAAAAATGTCGGCAAAACGGGATTCTGTGGGCGACCCCGAACGACGACGACACGAGCCGCGCGACGGCCTCGAGTGTGTTCGATTTCGAGGGCGACGGGGCGGCCGAGATGGTCTACGCCGACGAGCAGACCTTCTACATCCTCGACGGGGAGACCGGCGAGGTGTTGCACCGCGACGACGACCACCGCCACAACACGCGCATCGAGATGCCGATCGTCGCCGACGTCGACAACGACA
>CAZRLK010000167.1:0-11452 GCA_964600555.1 uncultured Bradymonadales bacterium | reverse complement strand
CCGAGCAAGTTCGCCGCGAAATTCAGCAGCGTCGCAAACAGGAGATGCGCCGCATGCAGAAAATGCAGCAGCAGCAGCAAGGCGGCGGAGGCGGCCAGGGTGGAGGCGGCCAGGGTAGCCCGTTTACGCTGGGCTGAATTCCCCGTTCTGCGCGAACCGGCGTCTCGGCGACGCCGCACCAACCCCCGGTCCGAGCACGTCTCGGCCGGGGGTTTCGTCGTTCTTGCCGGATTCGTCGTTTCTCCCGACGAGGCTGCGGTGGCAGCCGGTCGGAATCTCAGCGAGACGTCCGTTTCAGGTGAAAGGCCGCGGCGACCTCCGAGGGCGAAAACTGGGAGGGGTCGAGCGGCTCGTCGGACCGGGCGTACTCGCCACCCTGGTCACGGACGAGGATGCCGGAGAGGAGGTGTTTCTGGCGGCGTCCGACGAAGACGTGCGTGCCGTCGGGGCGGCGAGTGGCGAACTGCAGGCGGGAGTGTTTCGGGGTGGCCAGAAAGGTGTCGGGGTCGAGGCGCGCCGTCTGCATTCGGTTGCCGTCGGAGGAGAGCGAGGTGCCGTCGCAGACGAGATCCTCGAGCCGAAGTTCGGCCTCGGCGGGATTGCGCAGCGTCAGCTCACAGTCGACGGGTCCGTTCGGCTCGTCGGCCAGAAAACGCGCATGCGAGACCGTGCCTCGCCACTCGGTGGTTCCCTGCGGGATCGGGTCGATGTCGGGTTCGCCGGTGTCGACGCCGACGGGTCGAAGGCCTCCGGTCGGTGCCTGCAGCTCGGAGCCGGGACCAAAGCCGGGCGTCGGGTCGAGTCTCAGCGACTCCATGATCGGCTCGAGCTCGATGTCCGGCTCCTCGAAGCCCTCGCGGAGGCGGGTGGCGTCGAAGCGAAACTCCGAACCGTTCCATCGCCCGCGGGTCTCGAAAATGGCGGTCTCGTGTAGCTCGCTCGAGCGGCACAGCTCCGAGGCGTCGTCGTCGGGACAGCGGCGCTCGCCGAGTCGAAGATCGACCGTCTCGCGATCGTCGTCGAATTCGCCGGTCACGACGGACTCGAAGCCCGGTCGTTGGTCGTCGTCGAGGTCGACTTCCAGGACGCCCCGAAACCGGTCGACGGTCTCGGAGGTCGTCGCTCGAAGCTCGGCGGTCGCCGGGGAGCCGTCGGGCAGTTCGAGCTCGGCGGAGCCGGCGAAGACCCCGCTCATCGGGAAGTCGGCGAGGGGCTCGGAGGAGGAGGCGTCGGCCGCGTCGCTCGCGTCTCGACTGCGGGTCTCGGCGTCGGTCGGCGTCGTCGGCCCGCCCGAATCGGCGTCGGCCGGCGAGGTCTGCGGCGAGCGCGTGGAGTCGGGCTCGAGGCACCCGGAGGTGACGAGCACGAGGCCCGCGAGTGCCAGCAGGCGGCGCACCGTCGGCGAGGCGGCCGCTCGAGGTCTCTCGTCATTCGTGTCCATCGGCAGAGAAATCCGGGGGCGAGAGTTTGTTCGAGCCTCCACCGTAGCAACCCGGAAGGGGGCAATCAAAACCGCTCATTCGTCGGGATTGGTGCGCTCGGATCGGAGGACCCGGGCGCCGGGGTTGAGCAGATATCCTTCGTCGGTGGTCTGCAACAACTCCTCGAGGCCGGCTTTGCGCAGTTCGCGGACCGCCCAGTACACCCGGTCGGCGGCGCTGTCGGGGTCGATCGTCTGGTCGGGCCATCCGACGTCGAACATCGCGTACACGTCGAGTCCGGCCGAGGCTTCCCCGTGTCGCTCCGCGAGTTCCGCCAGGATGCGCCGAAGCGAGCCGCGGCGTCGCAGGTCGACCGTCTCGTCGTCGGTCTCGAACCATCGGCCGTCGCGTCCGACCACCAGGTCGGGCGGTGCGCTGCAGGCCTGCGGCGCGGTGTCGTCGTCGCGCCGGCCCCGCAGCTCGGCGAACTGCTCGGCGGCGATCGTGGCGGCGCGGCCGTACAGCGAACGGGCGCACAACGCCGGCTGCTCCTCGTCCCCGGCGCGCGCCTGCTCGAGGCGTACGCTGGTCTCGTCGGGGGCGGAGTCAGTGAGTAAAGGCGCCTCGAGGGTGTGTGCGATGTCGCGACAGATCGTCGGTGAATCGCTCTGTTCGAGCGTCTCGAGTGCCTCGCGGACTGCGCGCCGGTCGTGGTCGCCGGCTGCCCACCGGGCGAGGGTCCGCGAGAAGGTCGCCAGATGCCTCCAGGCCTCGGCATCGGCCCGGTCGAATTCCCCGGCGGCCTGTTCGAAGCGGCTGGCGGCGCCACGAAAATCGGCGTCGGCCAGTTCGACGAACCCGAGCGTCAGTCGGGTGGCCGCGAGGTCGTCGAGTTTTCCCTCGATCTCGGCGAACAGCTCGATCGACTCCTCGAGTCTCCGCCGTGCGGCGTCCGATTCGCCGGTCTCCATCAGCAGCGTGCCGAACGCGAACGAGACGGTGGCCAGGTACGGGCGGGCGCCGGTGCGACGGTGGATCTCGAGGCTGGCGTCGTAGCGGCGCCTGGCCTCGTCCAGGTCGCCGAGCCGGTGCAGAGCCGTCGCGAGGTTTCCCTGCAGGACGCCCTCGAAGTGCTCGTTGCCGAGGCGCCGGTGCAGGGAGAGGGCCTGGCGGAAGCGTTCGATGGCCCGGCGGTAGTCGCCGTCGGCGAAGGCACTCTCGCCGAGACCCTGCAGCGCGAGCCCCTCGAGATGGCGGTCCTCGAGGGTGCGCGCCAGCTCGAGTGCCCGTTCGTTGAGCCGGCGTTGCTGCTCGAAGTTGCCGAGAAAATAGTGCACGTAGGCGGCCCGCTTGAGGGCCCGGCACTCGCGGCGGAGATTCTCGGTGATCGGCGTGCGGTCGAAGCGAGCGAGGTGTTCGCCGGCGGTCTCGGTGTGGCCGAGGTCGATCTCGCAACTGGCGAGGTGTGCGAGGATGGTGCGCGAAAGGGCGGTGGCGTCGGTGCGGTCGGCGGCCTCGGCCGCGCGCTCGAGATGTTCGCGAGCCCGGGCGGCGTCGCCCTGCTGGCGGATCGTCTCGCCGAGCCGAAACGACGCGCGAGCCGAGAGGCGGGGGTGGTCCTCGATCGAGTCGAGCGGCGCCAGGGCCCGGCGGGCGTCGCTCTCGGCCCCCTGAAGGTCGCCGCGCAGGAGGGCGTGGCGAGTGCGAGCGAGGTGGGCGCGGGCCGTCGGTTCCGCGCCGCCCGCCTGCCCGGCCAGCTCGACGATGCGATCGACGAGGGGCCGGTGCGCCTCGAGGGGCTCCGAGACGCGGAGCATCCGGTCGAGATCGAGCCCGAGCTCGACGGCCTCCGCCGGTGCCCGCTCGGCGAGAAATCGAAAGGCGGCGCGCAGATTGGAGCGCTCGAGCCGCATCGCCGCGAGGGCCCGGCCGGCGTTCGGCCCGTCGGGTCGGTCGGCTCGCTCGCGGGCCACCCCTCGAAAGTGCTCGGCGTGGCGGCGACGGGTGGGCTCGTCGGGACCGTCCGTGCGCTCGGCGACGAAATCGCGCACGCTCTCGTACAGGTCGAAACGGGCGTGGCCGGGAAATCCGTCGGGGGAGTCGCTGAACAGGAGCGATTTTCGCACGAGCGACTCGACGAGGTCGACGACCCACGCCTCCCCCGGAGCCCGGAGGATGGCTTCGGCGGCGTCGAGTGAGAATCCGCCCCGGAAGACCGTCGACTGGCGCAGCAGTTCGCGCTCCGGGTCGCTCAACAGATCCCACGACCATTCGATCGCCTCCTCGAGGGCCTCGGTTCCCCGATCTTCGAGTGCGTCGCGGCTTTTCAGCAGGCGAAACCGGTCGCTCAACCGCTCCAGCAGCTCCGCCGGGGGGAGCGTACGGACCCGGGCCGCAGCGAGTTCGATCGCCAGTGGAAGCCGGTCGAGCCGCTCGACCAGTTCGACGAGTTGGTCCCGCATGGAGTCGTCCGGCTCGAAGTCGCGCCCCGCCATGCGGGCACGCCGGGCGAACAGGTCGACGGCGTCGTCGGTCGAGAGAGGGCCGAGCTCGACGCGGTGTTCTCCGGCGAGGCCCAGGGGTTCGCGGGAGGTGAGCACAAACTCGATCTCCGGGCAGCGCCGGTACCACTCGTCGACGGGATCGGCAGCGACATCGAGGAGGTGTTCGAGGTTGTCGAGCACGAGGAGGGTCTCGGTGCGGTCGGCGAGGGCCCGGCCGATCCGGGCGGCGAACTGCTCGATCGAGCCGTCGTCCGGGCTCGAGACCTCGAGGGTCGTAGCGACGCGCGAGATGAAACTGTCGAGATCGTCGGCCGGAGCGAGGTCGCAGAAAAACACCTCGGCGCCGTCGCGCTCGAGTCGGCGCCGACCGAACTCCCGGGCCAGGCGCGTCTTTCCCGCGCCGGGCGGGCCGACGACGGTGACGAGATTCACCTGGCCGCGCAGACGTCGCTCGAGTTGATCGAGTTCCCGGTCCCGTCCGACGAACGGCGTTTTCGAACGCGGGATGCCTGCGCCTGTGGAGGCGCCATCCGGGGTGGAACTCGAGCCTGGGTTCGCCATCGAGTGCTCTCGGGTCGGGGAGGAGTCTCGGCGCTGCTGAGGATAACGATCCGGCCGGGCGCTTTCTACCCTCAGAGAGTCTCAGATGCCCTTTGTTCAGATGCGACGGGCGGCTCGCTAGGGTGCAACCTGAAAGATGTGCGTTGCAACCGGCAATCAGACTCGAAACGGGAGGACGATTCATGCATTCCAGAAGTCTCGTCATCGGAAGAAACCTGGCCGTCGTCGGAGCGTTGATGTTGTTGGGGCTGTGCACGAGTGCATGCAGCCACAGCGAGAGCGACGGCGGGCTCAGCAAATCGCGCGCCGCCGAACTGATGGACGACGGCGAGGAGGTCGACTACTGCGAGCGGAACGGATGGTACGGCGACGGCGAATGCGACACGTTTTGCGCCGAGGAGGATCCCGACTGCGCGAGCGACGACGGCTCCGGGAGTGGTGGCGACGAGTCGGGGGATACCAAAGCGGAGGATTCAGACGAAAGCTACGAGCCGTGCGGCGGGAAGGCGTGCGGGGAGCAGTGCACGAAGTGCCCGCCGGGAGACGAGGACTGCGTCGAGACGGACGTGGTGAAATACTGCCAGCCGGACGGAAGCTGCGCCGGAGGAGAGCCCAGTTGCCGAGACGACGGCGGGGACGACTACGAGCCGTGCGGCGACAAGACGTGCGGAGAGCAGTGCACGAAGTGCCCGCCGGGAGACGAGGATTGTGTGGAAACGCAGGTCGTGAAGTACTGTCAGGCCGACGGCGACTGTGAGGCGAGCGCGCCGAGCTGTCGGTGACGATCTCGGGCGCCCGGATGCACCCGGACGACGGCGGTTGCCGACGTCGTTCGGGTGATTTTCCGGGCTAGCAGCCTGTTGCACATAGATTCATTTTCGCCTCGGCGGCGGATTTTGCGCCAGATCCGCCCGTATTCCTCGCAATAGCGCTGCTATTTGCTCGTCATACGAACGCATCTGGCATCAAAATCTTCTCGCCGAACGCTCGACTCACTACGCGCAACAGACTGCTGGCGAGTCCAGTCGAGCGGGAGCGAGCTTGTTCTCGGGTGCGGCGGAACCACATTTACCGTCGCACCTCGCTTCCTTCTTGTCCCGGACTGCGCGGAGACCCGTGGCTCCCGTTCGTCGTCGTGTTTTCCGGCTGGCGACGGTCCTCGTCGTCTCGAGCCTGCTGACGCTGCCGTCCGGGAGTCTCGAGGCCGACCCCGGCGGCTCGGCGCAGGCCTCGTCCGCTGCCCCGCAGGTGCCGCCGGTCGCCTTTCACGGGCCGTCGTACCGCTACGACGAGCGAGGGGTCTTCGAGCGCACCGCCCTCGATGTCGTGGCGATTCCCGCCGGCGCGGCGGTCTGGGAAAGGGGCGAGTGGCTGACGTTCGGCGGCGTGGTGGCGGCGACCGGGGCGCTGATGGTCCCGACCGACCCGTCGCCCGACGTCCGTCTCGACAACTGGATCGAACGGGAGTTCGACCCCTGGATGCCCGACCTGTGGAAGATGGAATACCAGGCATTTTTGTGGGGAGGGCTGGCGCTCGGGGGATTCGGAAGCTGGGGCTATGCCGCGCTGACCGGCAACCGTCGACTCGCCGAGGCGATGTCGTTGACCGGCGAAGCGGTCGCCGTCTCGCAGGTCTATCACCTGAGTCTCAAATTGCTGACGGGCCGAGAGGGGCCGCGAATGGCCCGGGGGCGGGGGATATTTCACGGACCGGCCGAGTCGCTGCGTCTCTTTCCCGCCGGGTTTCCCTCGGGCCATTTTGCGACGCTGTACGCCGTCTTCGGAACGGCTCAGGCGTACTGGGAGTTTCCGACGGTCTGGGATGTGACCGGGCATGTGTTGATGGGCGCCCTGGCTTCGACGCACGTCCTCAATCACCGCCATTTTCTCTCCGAGATCATCGCCGGTTCGGCGATGGGCTATGCTGTCGGACGCTGGGTCGTGCGCCACCGATCGACGCGCTTCGAGTACCGCGACGGGCGGAGCCTCCGGGTGACGCTGCTGCCGACGCCGCGCGGGGTGTCGGTGGCGTTCGATCTCTCCGGAATGATCCGCTGACGGCGAACGCGACCGGCGGGGGATTCGCGCTTCGGCTTCACGTTCGACCGTGGAATCGTGACGATGAAAGTACGAGAGCGTGGGGAAATCGACTTCGGGGAGTTGACTTGTGGCGTGTCGTCCCTATTTCCGAGAACGATGAACGAACGAGGCAAGGAGGCGCCGAAGGCGGCGCGTCTCCCGGGCGTCGGGGGAGTCGCGTGATCGTCCGGGCAGGTGTGTTTATGCTTCGTGCGGACGTTCGACCAATTCAACCTTTTTTGAGGGAGTGATTCGATGAGTGCAGTCAAGGAGACAGCAGCGAAAGTGTTTCGGACGGTCGCGAAGACGACCAAAAGCGTCGTCGAGGGCGCCGTCGCCATCGCCCGTGCGATGCGCGGCGGAGAGGACCGCGAACGAAAAGAGCAGCGGGCCCGCCGGCGGCGAGATGCCTCCTCGCGCGGAGCGGAGGGCCGGGACCGGGAGGAGGAAAGCGGTGCGCCCCCGAGTTCCGGAAGGTCGGAGTCGAGCGGCGCTCCTTCCGTCGAGGAACCCGAGATCGTCGAGGAGCCGGAGCCGGCCGACGAGTCGTCGGGTGATCAGCCCGAGCTGGACGACATCTGGGGCGTCGGTGAGGCGCGGGCCGAGGCGCTGCGAGAACTCGGCTTCGAGACCGTCTCCGACGTCGCCGAAGCGTCGGTCGAGCAACTCCAGGAGATGTCCGGGGTCGGCGAGACGACGGCGGGCAAGATCAAAGATTCGGCCGGGGAACTGCGCGGTTGAGCGCCGGAGAGGGGGAGGCGGTCGGCGCCAGCGAGCGGCCAGACTCCCCCTTAACTGACGCCCCCCAAAATACAAAAAGCAAGGATTGTTCCAGCCGATCCGCACGCGTGCCTCCAAGGGGCGGGCCGGATAGTTCAAGTTTAAAATATGGAAGAGCGACCCAGATTATGGACGCGCGTCCATAATTTTTCGGGGCGGATCGTCAGTTCCCGAGCCGCAGGGTCACGCCGGCCTGGGCGACGAGATGGGGCAGGAGGGTGTGATTGTAGGGAAATTCTCCGAGGCTCCCGACCCGGAGATGGACGTTCATCGGGGCTGCCTCGATCTCGGCGAAATCCCAGCCGACCCCGAGCATCGCCGAGCCGAGGGCCGCCCCTGAGCCGTCGTTGCGCCGGCGGTGGACCTCGCCCCGGGTGTCGACGCTGTAGACCTCGCCGGCGGGGAAGCGCTGCATGTAGCCGAGCCCCAGGAACGTCTCGACGAAAAACCCGCTGTCGACCGTCCACCGGCCGCCGAACTCCAGGTCGACGAAGCCGGCGTGGTGGTTGCGAGTGTGCACGTACCAGCCGACGTTCGGGGCGAGGAGCAGGTCGGTCACCGGCCCGTCGTACAGGTAGCCCTCCAGGCCGACCGATGCGCCGGGGTGGGTTGCGTTTTTGCCGAGGTAGCGAAGGCTCAAGCCCGGTTTCGACTCCTCGTCCGACGGTGCGGATTCGGCGGCGGCCGGGGGGAGGGGACCCGCACAGACGAGCCACACGGCAGCGAGACTCGCGAGAATCGAGGGGCGCATGATGTCTCCTGATGGGAGTTAGCGGCGAGAGTGGACGAACGCGCCGACTTCCCGGACGAACCGACGGTTCTGGTCGAGCGCCGGCCGATGGGCGCTGTCGGGAAGCACGACGCGCTGTTTGGCGCTCGTCTTCGTCCCGAGGGCCTCGAGGGCGCGCTCCGACATCGCCACCGGCGTCACCCCGTCGTCTTTGCCCCAGACGAGCAGGGTCGGCACGGTGATCGCGCCGAGGTGCTCGGTGACGTCGAGGGTACGGATCGAGCGGCGGTCCCAGAGAAGCCTGCGGGTGCGATTGCGGTCGATGTGCTCGGCGATCGGGTCGGAGGGCGACTCCAGGGTCCGGGCGGCGCCCCGGCGGTCGAACCGCCCGGGTTTGTGATAGGCGTTCGCCTCGCGCAGGTGCCGTCGATGCTTCCGATACTGCTCGCCGGACTCGATGACCGGGTGGTCGCGATACCAGGTGCGCATCTCGCGCCAGCGCTCGGACTGGCGGTCGGCCTCGATTTGGGCGTCGAGAAAGCCGACCATCCAGTTGTGCGACATGCCGATGCTGACCGGCATGTCGAAGTTGCCGGCGACGAACACCCAGGCGTCGACGCGTTGTTGGTGGTCCGAGCGGCGGAGGTACTCGGCGGCGACGTTGACCCCGAAGCCGTGGGCCATCAACACCAGCTCGTCGACGGGGTGGCGTTCCTCGATCAGGGTGACGACCTCGCCGAGATCGGCGGCGTACTGATCGAGGGTCAGCGAATCGGCCGAGGCGTTGCCCTGGGCGGCGCCGGCTCCGCGCTGATCCCAGTACACGAGCGCCGCGTCCGATTCGAGGGGCCGAAATACGCCCGCTTCGGCGAGGGCGATCGAGGAGTTGCCGGGGCCGCCGTGCACATGGACGACGAACGTCCCGGAGGCGAGTTCCCCGCGGGTCCAGACCGGCATGACCGCTCCGTCGCTCTCCAGAAAGACGTAGTCGCCGGGCCGTTCACTGCTGCAGGCGGACCCCACCGCCAGGATCGAGGTGGCGACGAGAGTCGACAGCCAGACGGCGGGTTGGGCGCGCATCGGCATCTCCCGTGAGGCGGAGCGTATCGAGGGTGGCCGGACTCACGGAAGAGAGGTTCAACGATCGTGCCACGGACGCCCCGGGGGAGAGGGGCCGGGCGAGGAGGTGCAAATCGTTCGGCTTCTGCAGAGGATTCGCAACAATTGCGCCGCGCAGCGCAGGGGAGGCGGGAGGTTCAGCACGCTTCGCAATTCCACTCGGGATCGTCGACGAGTACCTGGGGGAGGCCGCATTTTTCGGCGTACTGGCAGGTGATCTCGAGCGCGGTGTTCTCGCAGCAGTACAGTGGCGAGGAGCAAAAGCCGTGGTACTTGTCCGGCGGCGGACACACAAAGCCGGTGTCCTTCTCGCCGATGTCGCGGCGTCGGCGGGTGTCGGGAGGGGGTTGGAGGTCGCCGTCGGAGCCGGCATCGATCGGGAGGAGTCGGGAGGCGTCGGCGTCGGGAGCGGTGTCGAGCTCCGGAGAGATGTCGGGCGCCGGAGAGATGTCTGACGCCTGAGAGGTGTCGCCGTCGTGGGGCTCGGTGGCGTCGTCCGTGGCGTCGGGTGCATCGGATGCGCGTGCGTCTTTCGCGTCGCCGGGCCGGTCGGCGTCGGGTGCGTCCTCGGCGGAGCCGTCCGGCGGGGAGGGAGGCGTATCGGCGGTATCCCGGCCGGCGTCCTCGGCGGCATCGACCGGGTCCTGGGAGGTGTCTCGCGGGTTCGGGGTGGTCTCGGGGGCATCCGCGAGCCGCGAGGAAGCGTCGGTGGTCTCGCCGGGGTTCGACGAGCAGCCGAAGCCCAGGGCGAGCGGGAGAATCAACGTCGCGAGTGAGTTCACCGGCCTGCAGGGTCGGGCTCCGAAACGGTGGTAGTCGGCAAGCATGGTCGTGAGCCTCTGGCGGTGCGGAGGTGGAGGCGTCCAACACTTCTACTTTGTGAGGTTATAAAGGCCCGGCTCTCGGGCGAACTGAGAATGTCTGAGAGTCGCTTCGCCGGGTCAATCGGCGAGCGACGCCTCCCGGGTGCCAATCCGCAACGCGCGATAGCCGGCGTAGGCGAGAAACGTGCCGGCCGCGAGGTTGGCGACCGGGGCAGACAGCAACCCGAGGCTTCCGAGGGCGCCGAGATCGTCGGCGCTCGCGAAGTAGACGAGATCGGCAGGGACGTCCATCAATCGCAGCGCACCGGCGACCAGCACCCATCCCGGACGGCGGACCGGATCGAGCGCGGCGACGCCCTGGACCCCGGCGAAAAACAGCCAGAGCATGCCGGTGCGTCGTACGAGATACGTCGGTCCCTGCGGGTGGAGCTGGTCGAAATGGGGGTGGATGATCTCGAGGTACAGCTCGGGCGCCAGCAGGGCGGTCGCTCCGAGGCCGACATCGAAGATCGCGAGGGCCGCCAGGGGAATCCTTGCGTGCTCGAGGAGCCGGGTCGCCGCCGACTGTTCGCGGCGTCGAAAGTCGGGGAGCGTCTCGGCGAGCCCCTCCTCGAGCGAGCGCGGCTCCCAGCCGAGCTCCTCGCGGGCCTTGCGACCGGAGTAAAACCGCGTCACATCGCGCCCCATGGCGACCATCTCGCGTATCTCCGCCGGTGATTTGCCAGCGAGTGGCGCCAGGCGTGCAGCGAGGGGCTCCAGGAGATCGGCCAGCCAGGCGGGAATCTCGAAACGAGGAGCGGGAATCCCGGTCTGCCCGGCGAGAGTCTCGAAAAACTCCTCGAACGTCGCGGGGGTGCCGCTGATCAGGTACTTCTCCCCGAGATCGCCGCGTTCGTAAGCGAGGCGCAGGCCGGTGGCCACGTCGTCGACGTGCGTGAACGTGTACCCGGCTTCGGCATCGAGGTGGGCGACCGCTCGGCCGGCGAGGTGATGTGCGATCAGGTCCGCGATCGGCGAGTCGTCGCCCGGTCCGTACACCGACGAGACGATGGCGTTGACGATCGGCTCTCCCCGTTCGATGCGCCGTTCGACCAGGCGATGGGCTTCGTGTTTGGTTTGCTCGTAGTGGGACCGAAACTCCCCTTCGTGGCGCTTCGACTCGTCGCACACCTCGCCGTGTGTGTTCCCGAGCGAGGTATCCGACCCGCAGTAGACGACGCGCGAGACGTCGGCGTCGCGGGCGGCGTCGAGGACGTGTCGGGTCCCCTCGACGTTGACCGCGCGCATCCGCTCGAGATCGCCCCCGAGCCGGTAGATGGCGGCCAGGTGAAACACGCCGTCGACGCCGTCGATCGCGCGTTCGATGGCCTCCGGGTCGGTCAGGTCGCCCTCGACGACCTCCGCCCCCTGCGCAGCCAGATCCGAGGCGTCGGA
>CAZRLK010000166.1:0-11455 GCA_964600555.1 uncultured Bradymonadales bacterium | reverse complement strand
GAGCGACTCGGTGGCGTCTCGAGACCTCCGAGACCGGCGAGCCACCGGGTGGGACGGGGTCGTCGAGCGATGTCGGGTCGGGGCGCCGGCGTCCCGCATCGAAGTCGCCAGGACGTCGAGGACTCCCGGCGTTCCGTGTCACATTCGCCAAGACGCCAAGACGCCAAGACGCCAAGAACAACCCCGGCGCCCCTCCCGCCACCGACGGGCCGCGTCGAATTCGTCGAGATGCCAGGAGGCCAAGACGCCAGAAACCCCGGCGCGCCTCCCGCAACCGACGGCACCGGACGGCGGCGTAGCCGCCCGGGTCGCCGCAACCGGAGCGCAGTGAAAAGCCCGGAGTCCGGCTTTTCATCTGCGTCCGAATGCGGCGGCCTCCCGGGAGACGAGGTCTCCCGGTCCGGTGCCTCGATCGAGCGAGTCCTGTCGGGAGCCCGAGGGCGCCTTGGCGATCTTGGCGAGCTTGGCGCCTTGGCGTAACTGATCCCGGACCGCCGAGAGCCCGAGGCCCACTTTGCGTGCTTGTGCCCTGCGGGTGCTTTGCGGTTCGACGTCGTTTTTCCCGCACCGCCGAGAGCCCGAGGAGTTCCCGCCGATTCCGATCAGCTCGTCAGCGCGCCGCCGCAATTGACATCGGCGGATACCCGGGGCTACCGTGCGCGGGCGCCGACCGCGACAACCGACGATTCGTCCCCGAAGCTGGACCGGCTGAAACGATGGCAGAGACGGAACCGACCGACACCGATTCGCAGCAAGCCGACGACCTGCACAACACCATCCGTGCAGCGAGGTTTACCGAACGCACCGCCGACGGCTACCTGTTCGAGCTCGACGGCGGCGAGCGGGCGGTCGTCGACGCCGACGAATTCGACGGGGAGGCGCCCTGGGAGGAGGACGACGAGCTCGAGCTTCTCGTCGAGCAAAAACAAAACGGCGTCTGGTCGGCCTCGGTCCGCAAGGTCGACAAGCTGGCCTTCTGGGACGATCTCGAGCAGGCCCGCAAGGACCAGCGCGTCGTCGAGGGGGACATTCTCAAAGAAAACAAGGGTGGGCTGTCGGTCGACATCGGCGTCCGGGCCTTTCTGCCCCGCAGCCACGTCGAGCTCCACCAGGTCGACGACTGCGTGACATACGTCGGCCGCAGCGAAGAGTTCACCGTCATCAAGTTCGACAAGAAACGCTGCAACATCGTCGTCAGCCGACGCAAGGTCCTCGAGCAGCAACGCGAGCAGCAGCGCCAGGAGACGCTCGAGGCGATCGAGGAGGGCGGGGTGTTCACCGGCACGGTGCGCAACCTCAAACCCTACGGGGCGTTCGTCGACATCGGCGGGGTCGACGGGCTGTTGCACATCTCGAACATCAGTTGGAGCCGGATCGACCATCCCTCCGAGGTGCTCGAGCCGGGAGACGAGCTCGAGGTCGAGGTGCTCGAGTTCGACCGGGACGACGAGCGTCTGAGCCTCGGCCGAAAACAACTGCTCGACGATCCCTGGGAGGCGTTCGAGCAGGCCCACCGGGAGGGCGACGTCGTCGAGGGCGAGGTGGTGAGTCTGGCGGATTTCGGCGCGTTCGTCGAAGTCGCCGAGGGACTCGAGGGGTTGATCCACGTGACCGAACTCTCCTGGGTCGACCGGACGAATCACCCGGGCGAGGTGCTGGATGTCGGCGACGAGGTCGAGGTCAAAATCATCGACATCGACCCCGACAAGCGCCGCGTCGGCCTGAGCCTCAAGCAACTCGAGCCCAACCCCTGGGAGGAGTACGCCGAGCAGGTCGAGGTCGGGGAGGTCGTCAGCGGCGAGATCACGAACATCACGGATTTCGGGATGTTCGTCGAGGTCGTCGAAGACGTCGAGGGGCTGGTACACGTCAGCGATCTCTCCTGGACCGAGGAAATCCAGGACGTCTCCGAGCACTACGAGGTCGGCGAGGAGGTCGAGGCGAAGGTCCTCGAGATCGACGTCGAGGCCCAGCGCCTCGGGCTCGGCATCAAGCAGCTCACCGACGATCCCTGGTCGGAGGCCGAGAAGGTCGCCGAGCCGGGCGACAAGATCGAGGTCGAGGTGACCAAACTCACCGACTTCGGGGCCTTCGCGAGGGTCGTCGAGGGGGTCGAGGGGTTGATCCACATCTCGGAGCTGGCCGAGCGGCGCATCAATCACCCGCGCGAGGCGGTGCGGCCCGGCGAGAAGGTCGAGGCGCTGGTGTTGAAATTCGACCGGGATGCCGAGCGTATCGGGCTGTCGTTGACCAAAGACCAGCTCGAGCAGGACGTCCAGGAGTACGTCGGCGACGAGGAAGAGGGGGCGGCGACCCTCGGCGACGTCATCGGCGATCAGCTCGGCGAATACTCCTCGGAGGTCGAAGAGGAGGCCGAAGACGACGAGGACGCCTGACGATCAGGGCTCGTCGTCGCCGGTCTCTTTCAAAAAGAACGACCAGGCGTCGGTTGTCATCGCCTGCGACCAGTCGGACGCCTCGGCCAGTCGGTCGACCAGGGATCGCTGCCGGGAGTTCGAGAGGACCGCCGCACGGACCTCATGCTGGTGGAAGACACCCTTCCAGACGTCGGGCTTCCCGATGACGTTGTAGTACAGGCTCCAGATGCGGTCGGAGGGGAGTTCGATGCGCTGGTCGACGAAGACGAGCTGCCGGGGCTTTTCGTCGGTCAGGTGGTACAGCAAAAACCCGGCGTAGCGCTCGTCGTGGAACAGGCGCGGGGGCTCGGAGTGGCGGCCCAGGATTTCGGTCGCCTCGAAGGGAGTCTCGTCCTGGACGACGCCCTTCATCGGAGCACGGCTTCGCACCTCGAACAGGGGGGAGTCGGCGGTCCAGTCGACTCGCCACTGCCAGGTCGGCTGGACAGCGAGCGGTACGACGACGAAGGCGGCGGCGAGGAGGGTGTGCAGGTACTTCATCGCCGCGTGGGGCGGGGGGCGCTCGTCGGCACTCCGGCCCAGATGTCGGAGGCTCGGCGCCAGGGTCAGCGGCAGGACGAAGCCGAACCACAGGAGCCCCCGCGCGTAGCCGACGGCGAAGAGAGCGAAGGTGGCGAACAGAAGCCGGTCGATCAGCTCCGTCTCGCCGCGCCGCCAGATGATCAGGCCGCCGGCGACCAGCAGCGTCAGATAAAAGTACGCGCCGACGCCCGGGGGATTGGTCAGGGTCGTCGGGAGCCATTCGGTGACCGTCGTGCCGACGACGTCGTCGGTGAACTGGCCGTAGACGTACCGGTAAATCTCCGCGCCGCGCGGATTGAGCAGCGGAGCGAGGAGCGAGGCGGTGCCGGCGGCGGCCCAGGCGCCCGGCACGCTCCAGTCGAAGCGGCCCGGGCCGGTGCGTTCGCGTGCGGCATCCGCGATCATGAAAAGGCCGATCAGCACGACCGCGAGCAGAAACGACCCGTGCAGATTCGCCCACAGGGCCGAGACGGCCGGGAAGACCGCCAGCCACCCCCGCGAGCGGCGCCCCTGGAGAATGGCGTAGCCGAGTCCGAGGAGCAGACAAAAGAGCGGCCACGCAAAGAGGGTTGGGCGCACCTCGACGAAGGCGAACACGAACGGAAGCGCCCCGAGCGTCGCGATGCTTCCGACCACCACCGAGTCGCACCGCTGCATCGCCCGCCAGCTCAGCCAGGCGACCCCGGCGCCGACCGCCACGTTGCGCGCCAGCAGCGCCAGATGCACCGAGCCGTTGAAATGCAGGCCGTACAGCAGCAGTTGAGCGAGCCAGGGCTGGTCGTAGGAGGCGGCATCGGCGGGCATCGTGTACAGGAAGTGGTTCGCCGCGGGCACCGCGCCCCAGTAGTTGACCAGCCGCCCCATCGTCAGATGCCACCAGTAATCCCACGAGCGAAGCGGAAGGATGCCGAAGCCCCCGAGCGCGATGGCGGCCGGCAGCAGAAGCCACAAGAGATCGATCCCGTGGGGGCGGGCGAGGATCTCGCGGATCGACCAGCTTCGATTGTCGTGTTCGGGGGGGGCGTCCATGGATGGTCGGGCCTGGCTCATGCTTCGTACTGATCGCGGATTTCGCGCAGGTAGATGTCGTCCTCGTCCGACCACTCCTCGTCGTCGGGGTCCGGAGGCGGGTCGGTGTCGGCCTCGTCATCGCGGCGGGCAAAGTAGGCGACGGCGCCGATGCAGACGACGAGTCCGACGACGATCAGGGCGATCAGCGGATAGTGGTCTCGGGCGGGAGGTTCCCGGAGGCGCAGCTCGTCGCCGTACTGAGCGAGCAGCTCGCGTTTGATCTCCTCGCGGCTCATCCCGCGGTCGGCCATCTGCTGGATGTCGCGGCGCACGTCGGCGGCCCCTCCCGACGGACACATCGCCAGGGTTTTGCCCGGGCAGTAGGGGCTCTCGATCTCCTGGCTGAGCTCCTGGACGATGTTCGAGATTTCGCCCTCGGTGGTAGGTCCGTCGGAGGCGACAAGCGGCGCGCTGGCGAAAAGACAGCACACCACCAGCCCTGCCGGGAGGCATCGCCGCGCGATCGTCTGAAAAAAGCTCATGAGCCCTCGGAGTTCGTGTCGGTCGACTCGATGGCGTCGGTTCCGAGCCAGTTGCGGAGGCGGGCGAGCTGGGCGTCGGAGGCGTCGGGGCGCCGGCGGATGGCGTAGTCGTCGGCCGGCGGTGCGCCCAGGGTAACCGAGCGGGCGCGAAGATGATTCCGACGGAACACGTGCACCTCGACCGTCTCGCTCGGCTCGAACAGGTCCAGGCGCGCCTCGAGGTCGTGCTCGTCGTCGACGCGCAGCCCGTCGATGGCGACCAGATCGTCGCCCGGGGAGAGTCCGCCGTCGACGGCGGGCCCGTCGGCACGGACCTTCTCGATCTCGCGGCCCGCCCGCCCCGATCCGGTGCGCACGCCGAGCCACGAGGCCGGAAGCTCCTCGGAGCGATTGCGCTCGAGCGTCAGCCCGAACGGCTCCAGCGCCGACTCCCAGTCGAACTCCTCGGTGCCCCGGACGTACCGGTCGAAAAAGTCGCCGAGATCCGTGCCGGCCAGCTCCGAGGCGATCGTCTCGTAGTAGCCGTCGGGATAGCCGCGGTCTCGATCGCGTCCGAACTGCTCCCAGAGGTGATAGATTAGATCGTCGAGGCCGCGTTCTCCACCGCTCTCGCGGCGGATGCGCAGATCGAGCAGCATCGCCACCAGCGCCCCTTTCAGATAATACGAGACCGTCGCATTGATCGTGTTTTCGTCGCGGCGATACAGCTTGATCCAGGCATCCATGCCGGCCTCGCGCAGCGAATCGACCCTGCGGCCCGGAATGTTCTCGTAGGTCTCGATGCGGTCGGCGAAAAACTCGAGAAATCGGTCGCCGTCGACCAGCCCCGCCCGAAGCAAACTCCGGCGATCGTAGTAGCTGGTCGTCCCCTCGATCGTCCAGATGTCGGGGACGTAGTTTTCGGACTGATAGTCGAACGCCTCGAGCGCCTCGGGGAAGATGCGTTTGACGTTCCAGGCGTGAAAATGCTCGTGGGCGACGAGCGACAGGAAATTCAGGTAGTCGTCGTCCTCGATCGGGGGTTCGTCGTCGGGCGAGTCGGGCGGCGCGCCGAAGTCGTTTTGCGGGTACAGCAGGGACGTCGAGTTGCGGTGCTCGAGGCCCCCGTAGGCGCCGTCGCTGAGGAGCGTGACGAAGGTGTAGTCGTCGTACGGCAGCCCGTCGAAAAACGAGGCATTCGCCTCGACGATCTTCGGCAGATCGCGCTCGAGCCGCTCCCGCTCCCAGTTGCCCTCGCCCCAGAAGGCGACGGTGTGGTCGACCCCGTCACAGGAGAAATGCAGTTCGTCGTGATCGCCCATCTCGATCGGCATGTCGTACAGCACGTCGAAGTCCGGGGCCCGGAAGCGGGGCGGGTCGTCGCCCCGCCGGTCGAGACCACAGTAGACGGTCCATTGCTCGCGGGGCGGCTCGACGGCCAGCTCGACGGGCCGGTCGAGGCCGTCGTCCGGATACAAAAACACGGCGGTCGGCTGGAGGAAGGCGTGCGTGTCGTCGACGTGTTTTTCGCGGACGTTGAGGCGATGGGCGTAGATGGCGTAGTCGACGCGGAGGTGGTCGGCGTCCCGGCAGTCGACCCGCCAGGTCGCCTTGTCGCGTTTGGCGACCTCGATCGCCCGGCCGTCGGCATCGGTCGCCTCCAGGTCGCGCAGGTGGCGGGAGTATTCGCGGACCTTGTAGCTTCCCGGCGTCCAGACCGGCAGGCAAAGATCGAGGGCGCTGCGCTCGGCCACGTCGTCGAGCTCCATCCGGATGGCCACGAGGTGGTCGTGGGGATCGGGAATCGAGACCGAAAAACGGATGGCGGGGCTGGTCATGGGACAGGGGGAGGTCGGGACAGTAGCGCGGTCGGTGCATCCACGTGACGACGATTACAACGGGGCGGGCCGTCTGACAACCGTGTATCGGTGGGGACCCCCGACGGGACGCCGGCCGAGTGGCCTCCTCTCCGCGCCGCCTCCCGACACCGACGAGACGGGGCGGGAAGGCTCCCGTCGTCGCCCGGTGCCGCCGAGTTGTTGACGCACGAGAGAGGCTGGCGTACCGTCCGCGCGGCCTGTCACATCGGGCGGATCCGAACGTTGTCGACGATGAAACGGCATCCACAGCGCAGCAGGCACGATGAGTGAGATCGACGAGGCAGAGGCATCGCTCGGCGCGGGGCCGGCGGAGGAGCTCGACGAGGCGCTGCTCGACGGCGACGCGTTGATGACCGGATTCCCGGGGTTTCTGGCGAGCCGGCTGCTCCGGGAGATGCTGGCCTACGAGCCGGCGGGGACCTTTTTCTTTTTGGTCGAGCCGCGATACCGCCAGAAGGCCGTGCGCCGGCTCGAGGCGCTGGAACGAGACTTCCCGGAATTCGAAGACGGCTGGGAGGTCGTCGAGGGCGACATCACCGACGACCTGCTCGGCCTCGACGAGCAGCGCTACGACGAGCTCGCCGGACGCGTCGACATCGTCTGGCATCTCGCTGCCATCTACGATCTCGCGGTCGCCGAGGCGGTCGCCTACCGGGTCAACGTCCGGGGGACGATCCACGTGCTCGACTTCTGCGAGGCGTGCGATCAGCTCGAGCGGTTCAACTACATTTCGACCTGCTACGTCTCGGGGACCCGGGGTGGGACCGTCTACGAGGACGAGCTCGACGAGGGGCAGGGGCACAACAACCACTACGAGTCGACGAAATTCTGGGCCGAAGTCGAGGTCCAGCGCCGCCAGATGCACGTCCCGACGGCCATCTTCCGGCCGGGGATCGTCGTCGGGGATTCGCGCACCGGCGAGACCCACAAATACGACGGCCCGTACTACCTGTTTCGCCTTCTGCACAAATTGCCCGACTGGATGCCGGTCCCGAACATCGGCCAGGGGGATTGCGTGGTGAACCTGGTGCCGGTCGATTTCGTCACCGAGGCGCTCGCTTTCGCCGGACTCAAACAGGGGGTGGCAGGCGAGGTCTATCAGCTCGCCGACCCGCAGCCGATGAAGGCCGGAGACATCTTTGCGATGCTCCTCGATTGCATGGACCGTCCTCCCCCGATCGGTCGCGTGCCCGCCTCCCTGGCCGACGTCGCGTTGCGCAACGACCGCCTCTCGTCGTTTGCCGAGCTGCCGCGCGAGGCGCTGACGTATTTCAACCACGGGGCCCGCTACGATACCGGCAACGCCGAGCGGGTGCTCGAAGGAACGTCGATCCGCTGCCCGCACCTGTCGACCTACATGCAGACGCTGGTCGACTACTTTTTGCGACACCCGAACGACCCCCAGGGATGACCGCCCGGAGGACGGCGGTGTGGGAGTGGTCGGTCCGTTCCCGCGATCGAGCGTGGTTTGATGCTGCACGTTCACCCGGCTATACTGCCCGCCCGAGTCTCTCACGCCCTCTCCACCGACCCGGAGTCTAACATGTCGATTGCGACTCGCATCTTCGGCGGTCGAACCGCGTTCGCCTCCCTTCTCGTGGCAGTTGCACTCGTCGGGGGGACGGCGACCGGCTGCTCCGACGATGCCGACGACGGCGATCGCGGCGATCCGGTCGGCCCGGACGTCGGCTACGATGCCGGTGCCGATGTCGGGTCGGATACCGGCAGCGAGCCGGAGCCGGACATCGTCGATCCGTCGGACCCGGATGCCGATGCCGGGGAGGATGCCGACGTCCCGGACTGGACCCTCGACGACACGGGCAGTCCGTCGGACGGGGGGCTCGGAGATCTCGAGTTGGCCGGCGTGGCTCCCGAGCGAGGGCCGGTCGCCGGTGGGACGCAGTTCGTGCTCACCGGCAGCGGATTCACCTCCGAGACGACCGTGTTTTTCGGGAGCCGGGAGGTGGCCACCCAGTTGATCGACGGGCGCCTGGTCGGACGCACCCCCGAAGCGGCCGGTCCCGGCACCGTCACCGTCAAGGCGATCGACTCGCAGACCGGCGAGGCGGCCCTCGCCGACGCGTTCACCTATACCGAGTCCGTTCGGATCGAGTCGATCACGCCGAATCGCCTCCCGACCGACGGAGGCACCGAAGTTACCCTGCAGGGGAGTGGCTTCGACGATCAGACGCGCGTGAGCTTCGACGGCGAGACGGCCATCGACCACCGTGCCGTCGACAGTGAGACGCTCCGTGTGACCGCTCCCCCGAACGAGGTCGGGCCCGCCACCGTCCGGGTGACCACCCGCGAGGAGAGCCGGTCGGCCGACGAGGGAGTCACCTATTTCGCCCCGGTCGAAATCGACTCGGTGACACCGGCGGCCGGCCCGACCGCAGGCGGGACCCAGGCGACGATCCGGGGACGGGGCTTCGCCGAGGGGATGTCGGTGAGCTTCGGGAACGCCGATGCGACGGTCCAGTCGGTCGGCGCGGAGGGCACCGAGGCGAACGTCACGATCCCGTCGAATGCCGCCGGGCTGGTCGATGTCGGCGTGCAGCTTTCCGACGGAGGCGCCGATTTGCTCGCCGACGGGTTTTACTACCGGACCGACCCCGACGAATTTCACCTGGCGGCCGTCCACCCCCGGTTCGGCCCGGCGGGTGGAGGTGAAGAAGTACGCTTGATCGGCGCGGGACTCGATGCCGCGGGAGTCTCGATCGCGTTCGGCGGAACCTCCGCCAGCGTCGTCCGATCGGGACCCGGCTACGCGGTGGTCGACCTGCCGAGCCACGCCGCGGGTCTGGTCGACGTCGTCGCCAGCGACGGCAGTGGAACGAGTTCGACGCTCGACGACGGGTTCGAGTATCTCGAGGCCGTCGAGATCACCGGGGTCTCGCCCGCCGAGGGGCCTGCGGGAGGCGGGACGTCGGTGACGATCGAGGGGAGCGGCTTCGAGGGGGCGACGTCGGTCGATTTCGGCGGGATGTCGGCGCAGTTCAGTGTCGATTCGGATACGCAGATCACCGCGACCACCCCGACTCGGGCGCCGGGGACGGTCGATGTCAGTGTCGAGCGCGATCGGATGTCGGCGACTCTGGAGGAGGCGTTCACCTTCCACGAGGATCTCGAGGTCTTCGGCATCTCCCCGGTCCGCGGCTCCTCGGCCGGCGGCACCTACGTCGAGGTGCGCGGCCGGGGGTTCACCGGCGACATGGGCGTGACGTTCGGCCAGAACGCCGGCCAGGACGTCGAATTGCTCGACTCGCAGACGGTCTCGGTGCGCACGCCTCCCCACGACCCGGAGACCGTCGACGTCACCGTCCGGCGGGACCAGCAGACGGCCGTCGCACCGATCCGATTTACGTTTTTCAATCCCGGCAGCAGCAGCGGCGGGGTCTGGGGCGGCCCGATCGAGGGGTCGGTCAACGTGACCGTCTACTCGGTGCAGAGCCAACCGATCCAGGGGGCGTTCGTGATGCTGTCGACGACGCCCGAGACCAACTACAAGGCGACGACCAACCGCAACGGACGGGTGACCCTGAGCGGCTCGGAGGTGTACGGCACGCAGACGGTGACGGCGACGGCCGCCGGATTCTCGTCGACGACCGTCCAGGAGGTCGATGCCGAAAACGTCACGATCATGCTGACGCCGACCGGCTCGGGCGGGGGCCCGCCGGCGACCGGCCCGCCGACGGCGACGTTCGAGGGGGAGCTGACGGGTCTGAACAAGGCCGCCGAACCGGCCAGCAACGAACTTCGCCGCGGGATCGTCCTGGCGACCAAATCCCATCCGTGGGCCGACACTCCGGATCCCGGCGGCAACCACATCGTCGACCGCGGCAACGGCGACTACGAGCTGACGACGCGCATCGGGGATCTCGCCATTGTCGCCTTCGGCGGCCTGTACGATACGACGACCGAGGAGTTCACCCCGCTTTTGATGGGGGTCGAGCGCTACCAGTCGGCCGCCGGCGGTGAGACCTACCAGCGCGACATCGATCTCGACATCGAACTCAACGAGGAGATGAGCTTCAAACTGACCGATTCGCCCCAGGCCGACGGCGGGCCCGACATCAACCGGGTCATTCCCTACTACGATTTCGGCTTCGAGGGAGTCGTCAACGCGACGAGCATGGCCGAAGGGCAGGGATCGGTGCTGGATGTCGACGGTTTGGCCGCGCTGCGCGGCGAACTCTCCGATGTCAGCTACATGGCGGTCGGAGGCGCCTACACGCAGAATGCCGAGGGGCTGCTCCCGGCGCCTCAGAGCGTCTCGGTCCGGCGCGACATCACGCGCACCGATCAGACGGTCGCCATGCCGGAGCTGCTCGGGGTGCCGTTCATCTCGACACCCGCACCGAGCACGAAACCCCACAACGACATCGTCACCCTCTCGCCGAACAACTCCCACCGGCCCGACCTGTATTACATGCGCGTCCTCACCTCGATGGGCGGGACCATCTGGGATGCCTTCATCCCGGGGAGCCGAACCCAGGTGCGACTGCCGGAATTCCCGGACTTCTCGCATCTGCCCGAGCGCCACCGACCCCAGCCGTACTCGAACGGCGAATACATTCTGTATGTGGTCGGCGTCGACCATCCGACGCTCGATTACGACAGCTTCAGCTACGGGCAGCTCTCGCGGGACCAGTGGCGTGCGTTTTCCCAGTACAGCCAGTGGATCAAGTTTTGAGTTGAAGAAGCCGCCCGACACTCCCCCGAGGCGCCGAGGATGCAGTCGATGAGACACCGGTGTTCGATCGCGATGGTCGCCTGCCTGGCCGTCTTCGGGATCGGCTGCGGCGGCGATTCCGGGGGGACGGACGGCTCGTCCGGGGCCGGGGATACCGGCCGCGATGCGGGCATCGAGGTCGGGCCCGCTCCCGACGGCTCCTCACCGGAAAGTGATACGCCGCCCCCGCGGTCGGACGGGAGAAGTACGCCGAGCGATGCCAACCTCGGCTGGGAACTCGGAGGGCCCGACCCGGACGCCTCGGAGCAGCCGTTTACGCTCGAGCGAATCGTGCCGGCTTCGGGGCCGGTCGAGGGAGGCAATCGAGTGCGCCTGGTCGGCGAGCGGCTC
>CAZRLK010000165.1:0-11490 GCA_964600555.1 uncultured Bradymonadales bacterium | reverse complement strand
CGCGTGATCTCGGCGAAGCGCTCGGTATCCATCGAGTCGACGCTGACGTTGATGCGGTCGAGCCCGGCCTCCGCCAGAGCCTCGGCGTCGCGCTCGAGCAACAGCCCGTTGGACGTCAGCGCGATGTCGTCCAGCTCGAGACGCTCGTCGAGCATCTCGACGAAGCTCGGCAGGTCGGCGCGCAAAAGCGGCTCGCCCCCCGTGATGCGGACCGCCTCGATGCCCAGATCCGCGGCCACCTCGACCGTCCAGGCGAGCTCGTCGTACGACAAAAGCCCCTCGCGCGGCTCGAACGAGACTCCCTCCTCGGGCATGCAGTAACTGCACCGCAGGTTGCACCGGTCGGTGACCGAGACCCGGAGGCTGTCGTGGGCGCGACCGAACGAATCGACGAGTTGGCTCATGGGGCTGGGGGGTATCGAGAACGTCTGAAAGGGCAGGGCACCGAGGGGTCACGTGCCGGGCGTCGTTCAGGCGGGCGCCGCCGGCTCGGCCGGCCTGCTGTGCGGAAACAGCTCCTCGCGCTCCCGCAAAAGCTCGCCGGCGATGCTGACCGCGATCTCCTCGGGTGTATTGCTGGTCATCTCCAGGCCGATCGGCGCCCGCACCCGGTCGAACAGCTCCGGGTCGACTCCCTCCGCCTCGAGATCCTCGCGGATCTTGTGCAGCTTCGCCTCGCTGCCCATCACGCCGATGTACGGGTACGGGTCCTCGATCGTCCCCAGCAGCCCCCGGACGTCGCCCGGCTGGCCCATCGTCATGACGATGACGTGCGTGAGCTGCTCGTGGTCGAGGTGCCCGCCGGCCTCCGCGAAGTCGTCGACCCGGACGGTGTGGCGAGCGTAGGGGTTGTCGGCGAAGGTCTCGACGTCGGCCCGGGTGTCGAACAGCGTCACGGTGTAGCCCAGGTGGTCGAGCGTCCGGGAGAGGGCGAACCCGCAGTGGCCTCCGCCGATGATGGCGGCGCGCTTCCAGTTCAACAACTGCTCCTCGTAGCGCCACTCCCGCTCGCTCTCTTCGTCCCCGACGAGCCGAATCGGCGGGCGCGTCCGGCTGATCGCGTCCTCCTCACCGATGCGTTTGCCCCCGGGGGCGATCTCGAGCAACCCCGTCTCGTCCCCCTCGATCCGCCCGACGACCTCGTCGACCAGTGCCAGGTCGCGGTCGGGCCGGAAGACCGCGTAGACGTTGGTCTGGTGGCCGGCACAGATCAGCCCCGACTTGTCCCCGCCCCCCTTGTCGCGATGGTACAGCCGCTGGACGGCCGGCGGCGAGTCCCCCTCCTCGAGCACCTCCACCCCCCGATCGATGATGTCGGCTTCCATGATCCCCCCGCCGATCGTCCCCTCGGTCGAGCCGTCCGGCCGCACCATCAGCTTCGCCCCTCGCGTCCCCGGCGAATGGGCGGTGTTCGCGGCGACCAGCCCGACAAACGCCGGCTCGCCACCTTCGAGCTGCTCGAGCAACAGATTCCAAAATCCCATGAGTCCGAGTGATGCGTTACGAGTCACGATCCTCCGCCTCTCTCCGCGCCTCGAGGTAGGCCTCCCGCGTGTTCAGATCCCGATGCGGCAGCCCCTCCACCTCGACCATCCGCCCCTCCGATCGCACGCGATCCACGAGCGTCCGCAGCCCCTCCGGCTCGCTTTCGATCTCGCGCAGGGCCTCGAGCTGGCCGCCGCCCAGGACGACCGGATGGCCGGCCCCCGCCTCGTCGACCGGCTGCACCAGCGGCTCCCCGGCGTACTCGACCAACTCCCCGAGCACCTCCGCCACCAGCGGCTGGTCGACGGCCACCACCAGCACGGCCCGCGCCGAGTCGGGCACCGCCGCCGCCCCGGCCGCGATCGAGCCCGACCGCCCGCTCCGCCACCCGGCGTGGTGGACGCGCACCGCCCCCTCCGGCACCGCCTCGCCGACCGCCTCCCCCTCGGCGCCCGTCACGACGATCACCGGCTCGAAGCCCGCCTCCCGCAGCGTATGCACCTGGTGGGCGACCAGCGGCTCGCCACGCCACGCCAGCAGCGCCTTGTGCTCGCTGCCCATCCGACTCGACGCCCCCGCCGCCGTCACGATCGCCGCCAGCTCATCCGCCATCGCCACACTCCACTGCTCGTCCCTCTCCGGGGCTCTCTACCGCGACTCCGCCGGCTCGGGGCAGTGCGCGCCGGCTTCCGCCCACGCCTCCGCCAGCTCCCCGAACCGCTCGTGCGTGCCGGGCACCGCCTCGTAGTGCTCGGGCGGCTCCCAGCCGTAGGCGACCAGCTGGTTGTTCACCATGAACGAGACGACCTCGTCGACGCTCTTGCCGCCGTTTCTGTCGGGGTCGGTCAGAAGCTCGCAGATCTCGGCGGTCGCCAGCCCCTCCCAGCCCATCGGCTCCGGGGCCAGTCGCCACGCCGGTGTGCCCGGGACGTTTCGATAGTTGTCGGTGCCGTGGCAGGTGTTGCACCGCATCCCGGGCGTCCCCATCCCGGCCGCCCCGCGCTCGACCGTCGGCTGGTGCGGGCGGCTCTCCGCCCCCTGCAGCGGCTCGTCGCCGGCCGGATGACAGTTCACACACCGCGGGTGCTCGAGCACCTGGCCCATCTCCGCGAACATCGCCCGCGATTTCGCCTCCTCGCTATCCAGCGAGTCGAACGCCGACGGCGCCTTCAGCTCACCCGCCTTCGCCGACTCCCCGGGGCTCCCGCCCGACTCGCCAGATTGCTCCCCCGAACACCCGCCGCCCGACGTACAACTGACGCCGAACACCAGCCCCAGGAGCGCAGACACACAGACCAGACGCTTCATTCCAACTCCTCGGCCGCTCGTTTGATGGCCCGTCGAATTCGCATGTAGGTGCCGCATCGACACATGTTCCCGCTCATCGCCCGGTCGATCTCCTCGTCGCCCGGGTCCGGCACCTCGCGCAAAAACTGGACGGCCGTCATCAACTGGCCGGCCTGGCAGTACCCGCATTGCGGGACGTCGATCTCCAGCCACGCCTCCCGCAGCGCCTCGGCCTCCTCGCCTTCCAGCCCCTCGATGGTCACCACCGACGCCCCCTCCGCCTCCTCGATCGGCGTGATGCACGAGCGGCGCGGATTCCCCTGCAGGTGGATCGTACACGAGCCGCACTGACCCGCCCCGCAGCCGTATTTCGTCCCCGTCAATCCCAGGTGGTCGCGCAGCACCCACAAAAGCGGCGTCCCCTCGGCGGCCTCGACGGTCGTCTCCTCTCCGTTGACGGTCATCGTCACTTCCATCGTCACTCTCCCTTCTCGTGGTTCGCACCGACGGGCAGCCGGTCGCGTCGCGAGTCGTCGAAGATCGGAAGCCGGCGGATGCGCAGCCCGCAGGCGTCGTAGATTGCGTTCGTCAGGGCCGGGGCGGCCGGGGGCGTCGGCGGCTCGCCCACCCCGCCCGGCGGCTCCGTCGACTCGACGATCTCGACCTCCATCTCCCGGGGCGCCTCGTTCATCCGCATCACTCGCCAGTCCGGAAAATTCTGCTCCTGGATGACTCCCTGCTCGGCCGTAATCTCGCCGTACATCGCATTCGAAAGCCCGAAGATCGTTCCCCCCTCGACCTGGTGTTCGACGTGGTTCGGGTTGACCACCGTCCCCGCGTCGATCACCGACCAGATGCCCGGAATCTCCAGCTCACCATCCTCGCCGACCTCGACCTCGATGACCGTCGCGACGTAGCTCGTAAACGACCGGTGCGCCGCGATCCCCAGCCCCCGACGCTCGCCGAGATCGCGCCCCCAGTCGGCCATCTCGGCGGCCCGCTCGACGGCGTCGGCGAGCCGGCCGGTGTCGACCGGATACTCCTCGAGGGGGCTGCCGTAGTTGTCGTACTCCGCCCCCTCGTCGTTCGGGTCGAGGGTGCGCGCCGGACCGATCAACTCCAGCAGGTAGTCTTTCTGGTCGCGGCCGGCCGCCTCGGCCAGCTCGGCGGCGAAACTCTGGACGGCGAAGGCGTGGTAGATGTTCGCCACCGACCTCAACCACCCGGTCCGCACCGAGGCCGGCGCCTCGCCACTCTCGACCCGCAGGTTCGGGACGTCGAACGGCGTATCCGACGCCCCCTGGCGCATGTCGCCGGGTGTCGGACGCTCCGCCCCCTCCTGGAAGGTCGAGGTGATGGGCGGAAAGACCGTCCGGTGCTTGAAGCCGACGCAGTTGCCGTCCTCGTCGAGTCCCCCCTCGAGGCGCTGGGCGCTGATCGTGTGATAGTAGCCGTGGCGCAGCGAATCCTCGCGCGTCCAGACGACCTTGACCGGCGCCTCGACCTCGCGGGCCAGCCAGGCCGCCTCGCCGAAAAAGTCCGGCTTCGATTTGCGGCCAAAGCCCCCGCCCAGCCACGTCACCTGGATGGTCACGTCCTCTTTCGGCACCTCGCAGTACTCCGAGACCAGCGTCCGGGCTGCCTGCGGCGCCTGCACACACCCCCAGCAAAGCACCGACCCGTCGTCGTCCCACTCCGCCAGCGCCGCCGGCGGCTCCATGCACGAGTGGGCCATGTGCGGGACGACATACTCCGACTCGACCGTCCGGTCCGCCTCCTCGAGGGCCTCGTCGACGTCGCCGCGCTCACGGCGCGTCTCCCCCGGCTGGCGGGCGGTCTGCATCAACGTCTCTTCGAACTCGCTCGTGTCGTAGTCGGCGTTCGGTCCCGCCTCCCACTCGATCTCGAGCGCCTCGCGCCCCTTCATCGCCGCCCAGGTGTTCTCGGCGACCACCGCCACACCCCCGAGCGGCTCGAAGCCGACCGGCGCCTCCAGATCCGGCAGCCGGTGCGTCTCCTCGACCCCCGGCACCTCGAGCGCCGCCGCATCGTCGACGGATGTCGGCCGCCCGAGCACCCGGGGCGGCCGGGCGATGGTCGCCACCTTCATCCCCTCGACCTGCAGGTCCTGGGCGTAGACGCCTTCACCTTCGATGATCGAGGGCGTCGTCAGCGAGTCGACCGGCTCGCCGATCGCCCGCCAGTCCTCCCGGGCCTTCAGATCGACGTCCGCCAACGCCGGCACCTCCATCTCGCGGGCCGTCCCGACGAGCGACCCGAAACTCGTCTTCCGCCCGGTCTGCTCGTGGCGCACGATCCCTTTGTCGGCCCGGCAGACGCTCGGATCGACGCCCCACTTTTCGGCCGCCGCCCGCTCGAGCATCTCCCGCATCGCCGCCCCGATCATCCGGAACCTCGAGAAGTTGTAGCGAATCGAGCGCGACCCGTCGGTATTCTGATCGCCGTAGCGGGGATGGCCCTCCGCCTGCTCGACTTCGACCTGCTCCCAGTCCGCCTCCAGCTCCTCGACCAGGATCTGAGCGAGCGACGTCCAGACCTGCTGACCCATCTCGGAGCGGTGGCTGACCAGCTGGATCGACTCGTCGTCGTCGACCGTGATGAACAGGTTCGGCTCGACGTCCCCGTCCTCGACGTCGGTCAGCGTCGCGACCGACGAGTCGGCCAGCGCCTCGCTGCCGAACACGAACAACCCGACGGCCAGAGACCCCGAGCCCGCCAGAAACGTCCGGCGGCTCAGATTCACCAGACGCTCGGTCGAAGCATCGTCGGCATCGGATGGTGCGTCATCGGATGGCATGGGGAGATACTCCTGGATACCAGGGCGCCCGGAGCCGCGACCCGCCCGACCACACGCTCTCCGGCTCGGTGACAACCCATATCTTATGGGGTGGCCGCCTCCTTCGAAATGAACATTCCTCCGAGATCCTCGAACGATCCTCCGACACCTGCCTCGCCGCCGCCCCCCCGCGACCGGTCGGCTGCTGTACGGCGTGAATCGCTCGTTCAACGAGGGCCGCCGAGGCGACAGTGGTTCTGAGTGCAACAGGCTGCTAGCAGTCTGTTGCGCATAGGGAATCGAGCGTTCGGCGAGAAGATTTTGATGCCAGATTCGTTCGTATGACGAGCAAATAGCAGCGCTATTGCGAGGAATACGGGCGGATTCTGGCGCAAAATCCGCCGCCGAGGCGACAGTGGTTCTGAGTGCAACAGGCTGCTAGTGTGCCGAATCATGACGAGCCGAGAGAACACGTCGCAGACACTCGCACGTCCGGTCGGCGAGCGGGATCACGCCCGTGGACCGGAAGATGCCCCGGTCACACTCGTCCAGTACGCCGACTTCGAGTGCCCCTCCTGTGGAGACATCTATCCCGCCGTCAAGCGGCTGCAGAATCGAGTCGGCCGACAGCTTCGGCTGATCTTTCGACACTTCCCGCTGGTCAACCAGCATCCCCACGCCGTCCAGGCCGCCCGGGCCGCCGAAGCCGCCGCCGCCCAGGACGAGCAGAAATTCTGGCAGATGCACGACCGCCTGTACGAACGCCAGGGGTCGCTGACCCGCGATGACCTCGAGGCGTACGCCGCCGACCTGGAGCTGGATCTCGAGCAGTTCAGACGGGAGCTCGACGAGGACATCTACCGGGACCGCATCCGGGAGGACCAGCAAAGTGGGCGAGAGAGTGGGGTCAACGGCGTACCGACCTTTTTCATCAACGGCCAGCGCTACGACGGGCCCCTGGAGTTCGAGTCGCTGCTGGCGGCGGTCGCCGAGGCCGGCGGGCTGACCGATGTCAACCAGTCGCTGACGTCCGGGAATCGCGAGATCCGAGAGACGATCGATCTCTCCCATCACGGCGCTCCGGCCGCCGGTCGGGCGCTGCGAGACAGCTTCTCCGCCGACGAGATCTTCCAGCGGGTGACCGCCACGGCCGAAGAGGAGATCGACCGGGGCGCACGCCTGCTGTTTTTCAGTGGACTCGCGGCGGGACTGATCATCGGCGCGAGTTTTTTCGCCCGCGCGGTGATGACCGCCGCCTACCCCGCCGACCCGACGGGCCTGGGCAATCTCTTTTATCCGGTCGGCTTCATCGCCATCGTCCTGGGCGGCTACCAGCTCTTTACCGAAAATACGCTCACGCCGGTCACACTCGTGCTGACTCGCATCGCCAGCATTCCGAGTCTGCTTCGCCTCTGGGGCATCGTCCTTTTTGCCAACGTCGTCGGGGCGGGGGTGGGGGCGATGCTGTTCGCCTGGACGGACATCCTCGAGCCATCCGCCGCCGAGACCGCCCGTCAGTTCAGCGAACACGCGCTGAGTTACCCGTGGGAGACGCTTTTCGCCAAGGCGACGATCGCCGGCGGACTGGTCGCCACGATGGTCTGGCTGGTGCACGCGGCCCGCGACACGATCACGCGGTTTTTCGTCGTCTATGCGACCATGTTTCTGATCCCGGCCGGCGACCTGTTTCATTGCGTCGTCGGGGCCTTCGAGATGTGGTATCTGGTCTTTACCGGGGGAGCCGATCCCCTGGCGGTCTTTACGGGCTTTTTCGTGCCGGTGGTGCTCGGAAACACGATCGGCGGAATCGTGTACGTCGCCTTCATCAACTACGCGATGACCGAAGAGCGGAAAGTCCCCGGCGGCAAGAGCAGGCCCCGGCTGAGCACCTCGGAGTGGCTTTTCGGCGAGTACGGCGCCTCGATTCTCCGAGACTGACACCGGGGAGGGCGGTGAGACGCTCGGGGCGGTGAGCGGTGAGGGCGGTGCGGTCGCGACACCTCGGCCGACAGTCACTTCTCGCGCGAGGTATCCCACCCGCACCTCACCACGCGACACGACCGTCGGCCGAGCGAGGCTCGCCACACCTTCGCCAACACCTCCCTCCCACGCGAGCAATGGCGACCACACCTCCCGCGACGGCCACCTCTCGGCCCGAGCTGTTGCACCCACACCTCGTCCGCCACGCGACCCTCGGCGGGATCCTCACCTTCGATACCTTTCGCGACACCCGACCGTCGGACGAGCTATGACCCACCACACCTTTCGCGACACCCGCGTGCCGGGCGAGCTGTGCGCCCCACATCTTCTCCGAGACGCGACCGTCGGCCGAGCTCCAACCTCCATACCTCGATCCCGAAGTGCCCCTCGGCCCGTGTGTTCCCGCCATAGATTTCTCGGGATACCCGGGTCGGCAAAGGTATCAGCGCCACACCTTTTCTGGGGGTGTGGGGGTCAGAAAAGGTGTGGCCTCGATGCGTTTCCGACGGGTTGTTTGGTCTGTTGGCGTCTTCCCATAAACTCCGATGCGTCTCCTCTATTCATTTCGACTCTCGACCCAGCGAGACCATGACGACTTGGATCTTCGAACCCGGCCACTGCACTGCAGAGTTCATTGCTCGCCACATGATGGTCACCAAAGTACGCGGGCACTTTACCGGTATCGAGGGGAGGCTCGAATTCGAGCCCGACACCTGTCGTGGAGGGTCGACCGAGGCTCAGATCGATACGACGACCCTCTCGACCGGCAACGACGACCGGGACGAGCACCTGCGCAGCGACGCCTTCTTCGACGTCGACAACCATCCGGAAATGACGTTTCGGGCAGACGAGGCCGAGACGCTCGGGGCCGACCAGTTGCTGGTGACCGGCGATTTGACTATCCGCGGAAACACCCGCGAGGTGGACATGCAGGTCGACTACCAGGGTTGCTGGTCGACGCCGTACTGGGACGAGGGCGTCAACAAAGGCCCGATTCGCCGCGTCGGGTTCGAGGCACGAACGCAGGTCAACCGCCACGATTTCGAGGTGAGCTGGAACGACACCCTGGATGCCGGCGGCGTCGTCGTCGGGGACATGGCCACGATCGTCATCGACATCGAGGCGCTCGAATCCGGGGTCGTCGAGGGTATCTGAGCGGATCGACGGAGGCCCTCGACGGGCGCTGCCGGTGTCGATTCGCCGGGGAGCACCCACCGCCTCGGGCAGGGGGATGAACTCCTCGGCGTCCCCCGGCACCGTGTCGAATTGCCCCTCGGCCCACTCCTGTTTGGCCTGCTCGATCCGCTCGCGGCGCGAGGAGACGAAGTTCCACCAGATATAGCGCGGGCCATCCATCGGGGCGCCCCCGAAGAGCATGAAGTGGGCGTCGGAGCTGGCCGTGACGTCGGCGGTGATACCCGGACGCCACGCGAGCAGTTGGCCGGGACCGTGGGTTTCTCCCTTTGAACAAAGCAGCGCTTCGTGACGCGGAAGTGCAATCTTCCCGTCTGGGGCTCGTTCAACTCAACTCATCGACCATCTGCTGCACGTGACTGAGCTCGTCGTCGTTGATGGTATGGCCCATACCCGGATAGACGCGCTTGGTCACCTGCGCGCCCATTTGCGTGAGCACCTCAGCGGTCTCATCCACGCGCGCCTTCGGCACGTGCGGGTCCGAATCGGACGTTCCCAAAAATACCGGCGTGCCGTCGAGCGAGCCGGAGTAATTGCGAGGCGTACCGTCCGGGCCGATGAGTCCGCCTGTGAGCGCGGCAACTCCGCCGTAGCGGCTGGGATGTCGCGCGACGAATTCGCTCGTGAGGCAGGCGCCCTGCGAGAAGCCCAGCAGCATCACACACTCAGCCCCGAGTCCCGCTTTGGTCACGCGTTCGACGACGGAGCCGAGCAGTTCGAGCGCGGAGCTCAAGTACGGCTCGTTTTCCTCGATCGGGGCCAGAAAGCTTTGCGGATACCAGGTGCGCTGGGCGGCGGCCGGGGCGAGGAAGGCGAAGTTGGGGGCATCCAGCTGCCCGGCGAGCCTCACAATGCTCTCGGGCGTCGCGCCGCGACCGTGCACGAGGACCATGGCCGCGTCGGCCTCCTCGAGCGAACGGCCTTCGGTAACGACACGTTGATTGCGGTGTGGGGCGGCGTCTGCGCTGCGTTCACTCATTGCTTTATCTCCTTGGCGACTCTCGCTCAGTAGCGATCTCGCGCGAGATGTTAGTCTAGCAGTCTGTTGCGCGTAGTGAATCGAGCGTTCGGCGAGAAGATTTTGATGCCAGATGCGTTCGTATGACGAGCAAATAGCAGCGCTATTGCGAGGAATACGGGCGGATCTGGCGCAAAATCCGCCGCCGAGGCGAAAATGAATCTATGTGCAACAGGCTGCTAGACTTTGCCCAGCTCCCGGAATTCTTGCGAGGTCGTCGCATCATGCCGGCGGTCGTGCCGCGGCGCACGAGTGGCAAGTGGAAACACTTTTCGGTGCTCGAAGGCCGGCCCGAGTCGGTCACCGCCTCACCGCGTTCCGCGTTCTGGGCGGGGAAGGGGGGCGAACGACAAAAGCCCGACGCGGCCTCGAGCCGCGCCGGGCCTGGTGGGCGAACAGACGAATTGTCGACGATGCGTCACCCGTCGGTCGGGTCGGTCTCCTGCTCGGAGCTGGAATCATCCGTCGAGGTGTCGTCCGTCGTGCCGTCGCCCGAGGTGTCGTCCGTCGAGCCGTCGCCCGAGGTGTCGTCCGTCGAGGTGTCGTCCATCGTGCCGTCGCCCGACGAGTCCTCCGGCGAACCACCGTCGGGCTGCCCATCCTCGGAGGGCTGTTCGACCGGCTCGCCAGTCTCGGGGTCGACCTCGGGAATCCTGCCGCTTCGCTTCAACGACCGGCGCGTCCGTTCGGTCTGCTCGTGAAGCGGCTCCATGACACGATTGAACGTCTCCATGTCGTTGCCGTAATCGTACATCACCTTCGCGATCAGCCGGTGGAAGGCATCTTCGGCATCCGCACGCGCCGCCTCGACTTCTTTGTAGGCGACCGCCTCGCCGGTCGTATTCAGCTCCTCGCTGAACTCCTGGTTCAGATCCTCGAGTTCCTCGACGAGACTCTCCAGGCCCACCACCTGGACGTGTTCCGAGAACTCCCCGTTCAGCCGTTGGAGCAACTCGTCGACCGCGTAGTTTTGCTCGTCGAACGGCTTCGAGGTGATCGGATAGACGCCCGAGGGAAACACCGCGTCGAGTAGCTCGTCGGCCAGCCGGGACTTCCGGGTCTCGCGGCTGCTTTCGGCGAAGGCCTCGGCCACCTGCATCACGCGGCTGAGCGTCGAATCGATCTCGTCATCCAGGGCCTTCGCCTCGGGGCGGGTCAGCGGGTCGTCCTGCTTCTGCTGCTCCCAGTCGTACTCCAACTGCCGGGCCTCGTCACATTTGCGCTTTGCCTTCTCGGCGACCTCGACGGCCTCCTGGTTGCCCAGGTCGTCGAGGAGGTTCCGCATCACGGTGATGCAGTACGCGATCGCGCCCAGCGCGAACTGATAGATGGCGAACAATTCGCCGATTCTCTCTGTGTGTTTCATCGAATCATCTCCGTCCAACAGTCACGTTCCGTGGAACGAACAATACGGCCTCCCCCCGGCACACGACGCCCGCCCCCACGGTCCGCACTCGCGTACGTTCCACGGCAGGCCTGCGCACTGTCCGGTGAGACCCCACGACGGCCCTCCACGAAGGGATTCCGCCGCCAAGCTATGTCGATAGCTGCAGACGACGATAGCGGATGTTACGCCCCGCTGCAAGGAGTGTTACGGTACGTGGCGAGTACGTGATGGCAGGGGCGACTCACCGACGAGAATCGTTTCCGTCGGCGCGATTCGCAAACGACCACGAGGACGAGGACGAGGACGAAAACGACCACGAGCACGAACACGACCACCAGCACG
>CAZRLK010000164.1:0-11667 GCA_964600555.1 uncultured Bradymonadales bacterium | reverse complement strand
TGTACATGGAGGCGGCGGCGATGGCGCTCGGCAAAGTCTATTGTTTCGGGCCGACCTTCCGGGCCGAAAAATCCAAGACGCGCCGGCATCTGACCGAATTCTGGATGGTCGAGCCCGAGGTCGCGTTCATGGAGCACGACGAGAACATGGACCTCGCCGAGGCGTTCGTCGCCCACATCGTCCAGCACGTCCTCGAGGAGTGCGAGACGGAACTCGACACCCTCGAGCGCGACACCTCGAAACTCGAGCACGTCGACAGGCCCTTCCCGCGGATCACCTACGACGAGGCGGTCGAGATCCTGCACGACAACGGTTCGGAGATCGAGCCGGGGACCGATTTCGGCGGCCGCGACGAGACGATCTTGACCGAGCAGTTCGACAGGCCGGTGCTGGTCGAGAAATTTCCGAGCGACCTGAAGCCGTTTTACATGCGCCACGACCCGGAGGACGACTCCCGGGCGCTGTGTGTCGACATGCTCGCTCCCGAGGGCTACGGCGAGATCATCGGCGGCGGCGAGCGCGAATTCGAGATGGAGACGGTCCTCGAGCGCCTCGAGCGCCACGACCTGCCGAAAGAGGCCTACGAGTGGTATCTGGATCTTCGGCGCTACGGGTCGGTGCCGCACTCGGGGTTCGGGCTGGGGCTCGAGCGGACGGTCGCGTGGCTTTGCGGCCGGCACCACGTCCGGGAGATGATCGCGTTTCCACGGATGCTGCACAAGATTACACCGTAAAACGGCAGCCCCGAAACACCGCCGCATTCGACAGGGCGGACCATGGGCCGCCCGCCGTCATGTTTTCCCTGTCGGAGGCCCCGTCCATGGGCGGGGCCGGGCGTCCCCGTCCGAAACGCCGCGGCATGCGACGATGGGCGGGGCCGGGCATCCCGACACCAACGAGTTGGCGAACAAGTTGACCGAGGAGCACCAGACACGCGACCACGGGGAGACCGACCGCAACCCGGACATCACCGTCGAGCGGGCGGCCGACCGGCAGATCGACCGGCGATGGTTTCTGTATCCGGCCTACGTCTCGGCGATGGCCGCCGGGGGGATCGCCGCGCAGTTCGCGCTGGGGAGCGAGGAGTGGGCGGTCGGACCGGTGCTGCTCGCCTGGGGGCTTTTGTTTCTGTGGTACTGGCTGTACGGCGTCGCCTTCCACTACCGCCGGCCAGTGCTGAAATACTTCGCGCTGGCCGGCGCGCTCGGCTTCGGGGGATTGCTGACGACGTTTTGTCTCGACCGGGCGCCCCCGCAGTTGGCGCCGACGGGCGAGGGGGCGGCGATCCGGACCTTCGAGCTCGATTTGTTGTGGGCGGGGCTGGCGACGGGACTGGGGGCGGCGCTGGTCGGGCTGCACGCCATTCTTTTCAGCCGCTCGCGGTGATCGTACACTACCCGTCCCCGCCCCGGAGGTCGCCGCGCGTGCTCCGGGGGTCGCCATCGCACCGAGCCCCGGGACCGCCCACTCCATGACGCCCGCCTTCTGGACGCTGACCGCTTGCGCCCTGATCTTCGGGGCGATCGTCGGCAGCTTTTTGAACGTCGTCATCTACCGGGTGCCCGCCGGCGAGTCGGTCGTCTCGCCGCCGAGCCGGTGCCCGGCCTGCGAGACGCCGATCCGGTGGTACGACAACATTCCGGTCGTCTCGTGGTTCGTGCTCGGCGCCGAGTGCCGGGCGTGCGGCGCGGCGATCCCGTGGCGGTATGCGGCCGTCGAGGCGGCGGCGGCGCTTCTGGCGGTCGGGGTCTGGCTGAAATCCGCCGGGGGGCATTTCGACGAGGCGAACGCCCTGGCCGAGCTGCCGGTGGCCGGCATGCTGGTGCCGTTTTTCCTGTATTTCGCCTTCCTGGCGCTGCTGGTCGTCATCGCGCTGGTCGATCTCGACCACTACATCATCCCCCACGAGTTCACGCTGCCGGGCATCGCCGTCGGGCTGGCCAGCCCGTGGCTCAAGGAGTGGCTGGTGGCACCGGGGGCGATGCACGGGTTCTGGCCGCCGGTCACCCCGACCGAGAGTGCGCTCGGGTGTCTGTTCGGCGGGCTGGCGGTGCTGACGATCTACGTCGTGTATTTCGCGCTGCGGGGCCTGGAGGGGCTGGGTGGAGGGGACGTGACGCTGATGGCGCTGGTGGGGGCGTGGCTCGGGTGGCCGGCGCTGATATTCGTGTTCTTCGCCGCGAGTCTGCAGGGGACGCTGGCGGCGGCGGTGGCGTGGGTGGCGGGGAGCGGGTGGCTGCGCTCGCACGAGGAGTTGTTCGGGGCGGAGGGCGAGGCAGAAAAGAGCGAGGCGGAGAGCGAGGCGAACGGCGACGAGGCGGAAGAGAGCGAGGGGAATGGTGAGGGTGGGAAACTCGCGGTGCCGTTCGGGCCGTTTATCGTGCTGGCGGCGGTCGAGCACTTTTTTCTCGGGCCGTATCTGCCGAAGATGCTGTCGATGGGCTACCTGTACGACAAGTGGTACTGGTTCTGGTGATGTTCGAGTCGACGACCGAACGCAGAGGGTTTCCGGGCGGGTTGCGGGCGCAGCTTCTGATCGGCCTGGTGGTGCTGGTCGTCGGGACGATGGCGCTGGTGGCGTTGATCGGGATGCACCTGGCCCGCCAGCAGGTCCGCCAGAGTCAGCTCGAGCGCACCGCCGAGGCGGCCGAGCGGCTGGCGCATCTGCGGGAATTCGTCGCGACCGACGAATGGCTGGAGGCGGGGGCGCCGGGTGGGGAGGAGTACGTGCGAGTGCGGGTCGGGGATCGCGAAATGGTAAAAGCCGTCGGCGAGGCCGCCGACGCCCCAGATAAGTGGGAGGGTGAGGCCGCCGACGCCCTGGACAATTGGGGGAGTGAGGCTGCCGACGCTCCAGACAATTGGGGGAGTGAGGGCGGCGGGCCTGCCGAAAGTCGGGGGAGTGAGGGCGGCGGGCCTGCCGACAGTCGGGGGAGTGAGGGCGGCGGGCCTGCCGACAGTCGGGGGGGTGAGGGCGTCTCGGTGCGGACGACCTCGATCGACGGGGCGCCGTACGCCGTGGCGACGACGGTGGCTGGCGAGGGGGGGGAGCGAGCCGAAATCCTCGTCGCCCGGTCGCTCGACGAGGCGTACGAGCGGCTCGCCCGGTCGCGCCGGCTGCTTCTGGCGTATCTCGGCCTCGACGCGGTGTTCATCCTGATCGTCGGCTACGCCTTTTTTACCTTCGTCGTCGTCCGGCCGATCCGGGCGATCGGCGTCGCCACCGAGCGCGCCGCCCGCGGCGACCTCGCCAGCCACGTCGACATCCTGCCGCCCAACGAGTTCGGGAGGGTCGGCCGCAGCTTCAACCGCATGCTCGACGAGCTGCGCGACAACCGCCGCAAGCTCGAGGCGCGCGTCGAGGAGCTCGACGCGGCGAACCGGGAGCTCGAGCAGACCCAGGAGTCGCTGATCCGCTCGGAGAAGATGGCGAGCGTCGGGCAACTGGCCGCCGGCGTCGCCCACGAGATCGGCAACCCGCTGTCGGCCATCTCGGGATACCTCGAGATCGTCGACGACCCCGAACTCGACGCCGAGCGCCGCGCCGAGATCGTCGGGCGGATGAGCGGGCAGGTCGAGCGCATCCAGGCGATCATCCGCGATCTGCTCGACTACAGCCGGGACGAATCCAACCGGACGATCGAGCCGACCGCCGTGGCGCCGTGCGTCGCCGAGGCGGTCGATCTGGTGTCGCCGCAGCCGAGCGCGCGGGAGGTCGAGGTCGCCGTCGATCTGCCCGACGATCTGCCAAAGGTGCGGGCGAACCGCGACGAGCTGGTGCAGGTGCTGGTCAACCTGTTGATGAACGCCGCCGAGGCGGTCGACGAGGGGCGCATCGAGGTCGCGGCGCGGGTCGACGAGGAGGGCGTGCAGGTGCGCGTCGCCGACGACGGGCCGGGTATTTCCGACGAGGAACGCCAGCGGATCTTCGACCCGTTTTACACGACGAAAGACCCCGGCGAGGGGACGGGCCTGGGGCTGGCGATCGCGCTTCGGATCATGGACCGGTTCGACGCCGATCTCGGCGTCGAGAGCGAACCGGGAGACGGGGCGGAATTCGTGCTGAGCTTCGAAGTGAGTGAGTGAGCAAGGGGGGCGCGGAATCGCCGGGGCGTGCCATCGCCGGGGCAGCAGGGCCGATGATCGACCGGAGGTCCCTTTGGTGCCTCCCGCGGGTCTGATATGTTGCCGCAGCCGCGGGACTACCTGTGACGCCGAAGCGGAGAGACGTGATGCGCCGTACGATGATGAGCGGAAAGATCCACCGAGCCCGGGTCACCCAGGCCGACCTGCACTACGAGGGGAGCGTGACGATCGACGAGGAGCTGATGGAGGCCGCCGGGATCCTTCCGTACGAGGCCGTGCGCATCTGGAACGTCACCCAGGGGACGCGGCTGGAGACGTACGCGCTGCCCGGGCCGCCCGGCTCGGGGACGATCTGCGCGAACGGCGCCGCCGCCCACCGCAACAGCCCGGGCGACATCGTCATCATCGCCGCGTTCGTCGAGATGGACGAGCAGGAGGCTCGCCAGCACGAGGGGACCTGCGTGCGCGTCGACGAGGACGACGACAACGCCATCCTCGAAATCAAGTCCGAAACCCCCGGTCCCGCCGAACCCCGCCCGGCGAAGCTCCAGGTCGAGAGCTGACTCGGGCGTCGGTACGACGACCCGGTGTCGGTCGATGCCATTGACGCCGGACCGGTCGGTCGGCGAGAATTCCAGCCCGTGAGGCCAATCCCGTCCCCCGACCGCCGTCGGTGCTCATGAGTCAACTCGACGTCCTCGTCGTCGACGACGAGGAAGACATCCGCCACATGCTGTCGATGCTGCTCGAAAAGGAGCAGTATCGGGTCGAGACGGCCGACGACGGGGAGGAGGCGCTCCAGGAGTTGATGGTCGACGACTACGAGCTGGTCGTCTGCGACGTGCGCATGCCGCAGCTCGACGGTCTGGAGCTGCTCGACGAACTCGACGAGCGCGAGATCGAGACGACGGTCATCGTGATGAGCGCCTTCGGCAACCGCGAGCTGGCGCTCGAGGCGATCAAGCGGGGGGCGTACGACTACATCGACAAGCCGTTCAACAAGGACGAGATCCTGTTGACCCTGGAGAAGGCCGAGGAGCGCCTCGAGCTGCGCCAGGAGACCGAGCGGCTGCACCAGAAACTCCAGGAGCAATCGGCCGTCGAGGAGGCCTTTCCCGAGATCATCGGCGAGAGCGACGCCATCGAGGAGGTCCTCCAGACGGTCCGCCAGATCGCCGACTACAAGTCGACGCTCCTGATCACCGGGGAGTCGGGGACGGGCAAGGAGCTGGTGGCCCGGGCGACCCACGAGTTGTCGCCGCGAAGCGACGCGCCGTGGGTGCCGGTCAACTGCGGGGCGATCCCGGAGAACCTGCTCGAAAGCGAGCTGTTCGGCCACGCCGAGGGGGCGTTCACCGACGCCACCGGCGACAAGGCGGGGCTGTTCGAGGAGGCGGACGGCGGGACGATCTTCCTCGACGAGATCGCCGAGATGCCGCTCAACCTGCAGGTCAAGCTGCTGCGGGTCCTCCAGGAGGGCGAGGTGCGGCCGGTCGGCGAGACGACCAACCGGTCGGTCGACGTCCGGGTGATCGCAGCGAGTCTCCACGATCTGCGCGAACGGGTCGACGAGGGGGAGTTTCGCGAGGACCTGTTTTACCGGCTGAACGTCATCCACATCGACATCCCGCCGCTGCGCCAGCGCCGCGAGGACATCCCGCTTCTGGTCGACCACTTCATCGAGCAGCAAAACCGGCGGCTGGGAACCCGGCTCGAGGGGATCGCGCCGGAGGCGATGGAGGTGATGATGAACTATCCGTGGCCGGGCAACGTCCGGGAGGTGCAAAACTGCATCGAGCGCGGCGTGGTGCTGGCGCAGGGCGACGAGATTGGCAAATCGGACCTGCCCGACCGCATTCTGCAAAACGACGACGAGCTGCACCAGATCTTCGACAGCGACGAGCTGTCGATCAAGAAGCTGACCAAGGCCCTCGAGGAGGTCCTCATCCGGCGGGCCCTCGAGCAGACCGAGGGCAATCGCACCCGGGCGGCGGAGTTGCTCGAGATCAGCCACCGGGCGCTGCTGTACAAGATCGAGGACTACGGTCTCGAAGAGGTCGGCAAGTAACAGCTGCTTAGCCGCTCAGCCGCTTGGCTGCTATGTAATCCGGTGCATCTGGAAGGGGAACTTCTCGGTCGGGTAGTCGACATCGAACAGCTCGTCGAGGACGAACTGGCCGAAGTCATAGTGGCCGGGGGGGATCTCGTCGAGTTCCGTCGCCACGAACTTCTCGAGCACGCTGTCGGCGGCGTCAGCGAGGTCCTCGCGCTCCCAGGCCTCCCGTCGGGTTTCGACCGCCTCGCGGAAATGCTCCCGGTACAGCTCCTGGAAGATCTCGTCGACGAGCCGGTCGTTTTCGGTCGTCTGGTTGTAAATCCAGGGCATCAGACCGGGTCCGTCGATGTCGAACTCCTCGTCGACCCAGTCGAAAAAGACGTCGAGATACGGCTCGAGGCCGGTGTCGCCGACGGCGCGCAGGATGAAATAGCAGGTTTTGACGTGGTCGGTGACGTAGTCGGCGACGTACTGGGAGGTGATCTGGCGGCCGAGCAGCTCGAGGGGGGGTGAGGAGAATTCGCTCGGCAGCCGCCAACGGTACGGGGGCACGACGTCGAGCAGCCGCTCGGCGGCGTCGGCCCGCTCCGACAACTCAGCGAGCTGGCGCCACTGCTCGAGCTCCTCGGCGTCGCGTCCGAAAAAATCGAGGTTGACGTAGACCGTCTCGGCCAGCCAGTCGAGCATCTGCTCGAGTTCGTCGGATCGCTCCTCGAGGTCGCCGTCGAGCTCGTCGAAGCGGCCGTCGAGTTCCTCGACGATCTCGCCGCCGACCGGGTGGCGGCGCTGGATGCCGAACCGGAGGATCATGTCCTCGTAAAAGAGGTTGCGGTCGTTTTCGATGCGAGTCGACTGGTCGGCGTCGAACAGTTGCAGCAGGATGCGGGCCTGGCTGAACATGCCCTCGTCGAACTTCTCCTCGACGAGCCGGAGCATCTCCCGGGCTCGAAGCTCGAGGCCGTCGTCGCCGAGGAAGTAGCCGGCGAGCAGGCGGCGAGCCTGCTCGGTCTCCCGGGGCGTCATCTGAAGCTCGACCGGCACACGGTCGTTTTCGACGAGCATCCCGAGAAAGATCCGGCCGAACTCGAGGACGAGCTCGGAGTCGGGGCGTAGCTCGTCGGGCTCGGGCACGGGAGTCTCGTCGAGGAGTCCGGACTCGGCCGCCCGGTGCGGCTCCGCCTCGACCGCCATCTCCGGCTCGCCCGGGACCCCGGCTCCCCGGCTCTCCGGTGCGTCGGCGAGTGGTTCGATCGAACCCGACTCCTCGTCGGCGTCGTCCTCTCCCGGCTCCTCGTCGGTCTCGTCCTCTCCCGACTGCTCGTCCTCTCCCGGCTGCTCGTCGGTCTCGTCCTCTCCCGACTGCTCGTCGGTCTCCCCGGAGTCCGATTCGTCCTCGTCGGTCTCGGCCTCGATCTCGTCGGCCTCACCCGATTCGCCGGCGTCATCGCCGTCCGAGGTCTCCTCGTCGTCCTCACTCTCTCCGGCCTCTTCGGACTCGACGGCGTCTTCGTCGTCGGATTCGTCCTCGTCGTCGCCCGAGTCACCGGCGTCCTGGTCGTCCTGGTCGCCGACCTCGCCGTCTCCGTCGGCATCGTCCCCGTCGGGGGCCTCCGGTTCCTCCTCGGCCGAGTCATCTGCCTGCTCCCCATCCTCCGACTCGTCGGACTCTTCGGACTCGCCGGCGCCCTCCTCCCCGCCGGATGCATCCTCGGCCTCTCCGTCCGGACCGCCCGGCCCGGGGGCCGGCGGCGGAGGCGGCGCAACCGGCCCGCTTTCGGCATCCGCCACCGGACACTCCAGCTCACCGTCGAAACGATCGCCGCCGGTCTCCCGAACGACCAGCGCCACCAGCAGCGGCAGAGGGTCGTGTTCCGGGCACTCCTCGAGTTGCTCGCGCAAGTCCGGTTCGAGTTCGTCGAGAAGGTGAGACAGATAGCTTCCCGACATCTGGGCGGCCTCGTCGGCATCGCCCTGAAAGAATTTCAGAAATTTCTCTAGCATCAGTCCGAGGACGGTCGAAAACAGACATGTATTTTAGCTGCGCGCAGCATTTCACATTCGGAGGACACCCGCAAGGACTCCCTCCCGGAGGTCGGCTCGACGACCGGCCCTTCGCCGTTTGGGGTTGGAAATAGCCCCGAAGCTCGCCTCGGGGAACCGCCGCCTACTGACTCAACTCGTGGCCCTCGCCGGTGATCTGCTCGACGTATCGGTCGTACTCGAAGCGCGGCGAGTGCTCGGGGACGTGGCATTCGGTGCAGACCGACTCGCCGGCCCCGGAGTCGATGTACTGCGGTTCGCCGTCCGAGCCGACCGGCTGCGCCCGGTGTTTGGAGCCGGGGCCGTGGCAGTTCTCGCAGCCGACGTCCCGCAGGTCCTTGTCGATCGTCTCCCCGTCAATCTCCTCCTCGTAGCGGAGCTTGCCGAGGACGCTGCCGCCGGGATCGTCGTAGCCGACGACGTGACAGCCGATGCAGTCCTGATCGAAGGCCTTGTTGCGCTCCTGGAGGGTGGCGAGGGCGTCGGCGTGGCGAGTCCCCTCCCAGAAGTCGTGCGCCTCCTGGTGGCAGCTCGCACACTGGTTGGTGCCGACGTAGGTCGCCTTGCCGTCGTCGACGGGAGGTACGTCGCGTTCGACCTCCCGGCTCAGCTCCCGGAGCCGATCGTTGAAGGCGACCCGCTCCTCGCGGATCTCGGGGTCGACCGGATAGCCCGGTTTCATCGGCACCGGCCGATACAGAAACGATCGGTGCGAGTCGGCGATCTCGAGGTCGGCGTTTTTGATCTCGCGGCGACGCGCCTCCAGCTCGTCGAGCCGCTCGCGGAGCCGCTGCAAGACCGGCGGTCCCTCCCCGGGCGGGGCCGGCGGCAGGTCCTCGAGGCTCTCCTCGACGTGGGCGATCTGGTCGTCGATCTTGTCGAGCTCCGCCTCGCTGCCGGTCCGGGCGTCGCGAAACGGCCGCTCTTTGTCCCGCCCGAACAGCTTCAAGATCCCGACGTACCGACCCTGATCATACGCCTCGAGGGTGTGGCCGTTGCCGACCGCGTCGACCTGGTCGGTCTCGCGCGGGTCGTGGCCGACGACGACGAAATCGAGCTCGGGATGCGCCTCCAGAAGCTCCTTCGCCCGCGCCAGCCCCCCGTGCAACACGAGAACCGTCGCGTCGAGTTCCCCGTCCGACAGCCCCTCGATCGCCTCGCCGACCGCCGGGCCGGCGTCCGCCGCCTCGACCTGCTCGAGCCCGTCGTACAGCTCCGACTCGACCGCGCCGATCACGCCGACCCGCCAGTCGCCCAGCTCGAGGCGCTTCGTCGCTTCGAACGTCCGGCCGGCGATCTCCAGATTCGCCGCCAGAATGTCGACGCCGCTCGTCTCGATGCGATCGAAAAACAGCTCGGTGCCGAGCGCAAAATCCCGCTCGCCGGGGACCAGCACCGACGTCTCCATCGCCCGCTGCATCTCGGCGACGACCTTCGATTTCTCCCGGGCCTGCGGCCTTTCGTGCTCGTCGAGCGACTCGTGTTCGAACAACAGGTCGCCGCCGTTGAGCATCGTCGTCGCCGGGTACAGCTCGCGCGCGGCCTTCACGTAGCCGACCACTCGCTCCGCCCCGCCGAGCAGCACGTCGGCGGTGCACCCGCACGGCTCCAGGTAGCCCTTCAGGCCGGTCATAAAAAAGATCGCCGGCGCCTCCGGTCCCGGCGAACTCGGCTCGAGCGTCCCGGCCTTCTCGTCGCCCGGCAACACCCCCTCGGCCTTCTCGCTGCCGGCGGCACCTTCGCCGCTCGATCCGTCGCGCTCCTCGCCGCCGTCCTCGGATCGCTCGACGGCGGGCGTCGACTCGGCCTCCTCGCCTCCCCCGTTGCGATCGCAGGCCAGCTCGACCGATATCATCACCCCGATCAGCGCCGCCACCGCGAGCACCCCCACCCGCCGCAACCCGCCCTCGGACTCTGGTCGATTCGTCGCCATCCGTGTTCAATCCTGCGAGTCGCGATCGAGGATCCGCCGGAGGTTCTCCGACTCCCACTCGACCGCCTCCTCGTATCGCGGAAATTGCCGCTCCAGTTTCTGAAACTCCGAGGTGTGAATCCGGCGCCGCTCCTCGCCGTCGACCGGCGGGCAGACGGCGTGCAACAGCTCGTGGTAGACGATGAACTCGACGAAAAACGCCGGGACCCACTCCCGGTCGAGCGCCGGATGGACCCGGATGAGCTTCTGGTCGAAATCGTAGCTGCCGAACCGAATGCTCTTCGATCCCCGCCCCTCTCGCCCCCAGGTGATGCGGACCTCCTCGAGGTCGCCCTCGTCGAGGTGGCGCCGGGCCCGGTCGAGCATCTCGCCGAGATCGAAATGCTTCCCCCGGCGGTGCAGCTCCTCGTCGTCGGGGCGGAAGCGGATCGCCTCGCGGTTTTCCTCGATGTACGCCTCGAGCTGCTCCCGGCCGCGCTCCTCGCCCGTCGCCAGCTGCACGATCGCGGTCAGCGTCTCGGCTCCGCAGCCGACGAACATGTGGTGCAGCCGGATCCGATGGCGCTCGTCGGTGCGCCGCGTACTCAACATCCGGCGGCGGTTGTCGGTGACGACGAGGTCGACGATCTCGAGGTGCGACTCGAGCCGCCAGTGCAACCGATGCGCCGCCGAGACCCGCTCGCTGCTGCGCTCCGGGAGTCGCGAGAGGTCGAGCGACCCCCGCGTGGGTGCCTCTGTCTCCTCGTCCCAATCCCAGAGTGTCCGCTGCGACATGACGCCCCTCGTGATCAGGCCTCGCGCAACTGCTCGAGCTCCTCGACCGACGCCTCGAGTTTGTCCTTCTCGTCGAGATACCCCTCGAGTTTGTCGCGCTCCTGCTCGACGATCTCGTCGGGCGCGTTCTCGACGAATCCCTGGTCGTCGAGCTTGCCCCGGACGTACTCGAGGTCCTCTTCGACCCGGTCGAGTTCCTTGTCCAACCTCTGGAGCTCCTCGTCGATGTCGATCAGGCCCTTCAGCGGGATGCGCGTCTCGACACCCTCGTGAACAGAGGTGGCGACGTGCTCTATTTCACCGGCCTCGGCCGGCGTCTCGGTCGCGATCGTCTCGACGCTGGCCAGCGAACGGATGTAGCCGGCCCCCTTTTCGATCGCTCGACGCGCCTCGGCGTCGTCGGTGACGAAGGTCACCTCGTCGATGGTCGTCCCCGGCTTGACGTTGGTCTCGCCGCGGATCGCCCGGATGTCGCCGATCAGGCCGATCACCAGCTCCATGCGCTCGACGGCCGTCTCGTCGCCGGCCGACGGCCGCCGCTCGGGCCACGGGGCGACCATGATGCTGTCGGGCGCTCCCTCGCCGGTCGGCACTTCCTGCCAGATCTCCTCGGTGACGTACGGCGTGATCGGGTGCATCAGCCTGAGTGACGTCTCCAGAACGACCGCCAGCACCGACTGAGCCGCCCGACGCTCGGGGGCATCCTCGTCGGATTCGTACAGGACGTCTTTGACCAGCTCGATGTACCAGTCGCAGAACTCGTGCCAGATGAAATCGT
>CAZRLK010000163.1:0-11694 GCA_964600555.1 uncultured Bradymonadales bacterium | reverse complement strand
TCAGACCCTCGACCGGTAGCTCCTGGAGGACCTGCAGCGAAGCGGTTCCGACGCCGAAATCGTCGAACCAAATCGCCGCTCCCGATCCCACCAGACGCTCGAGATTCGCGCGCTCTTGCTCGAACGACGGACCGACGGCCGTCTCCGTGATCTCGAGGTGCAGTCGAGCCGGGTCGAACGATGCCTCCTCGATCAATTCGGCGGCCCAGCCACCGAACTCGGGATCGCCGAGCGTGATCCGCGAGAGATTGACCGTCAAGCCTGGGGACTCCCCCTCGAATCGTCTCTCCCAATCCTCCAGCCTCGCACACGCTCGCTGCAGCACCCATCGGTCGAGCCGACGAATCGCGCCGGTCCGCTCGGCGAGCGGGATGAACTCCCGGGCCGCGAGCATTCCCCTCGCCGGGGCGTTCCACCGGATCAGGGCCTCGAACGCCTCCGGTCTTCCCGACTCGACCTCGACGATCGGCTGGAAATACAGCTCGAATTCTCCCGCTTCGATTCGGCGCGGGAGAGCCCCGAAGACGTCCTCGAGTCGGCCCTCCCGTTCCCCGGCGCGGCGGGGCTTCCCGGCCCCTCCCCCCCAGAGGCGGCGGAGCCGCCGGGCGAGCAGCTGAGAGGTCTCCCGGGCGTCGGCGAGATCGGTGCGAAGACGGTCGACCCGTCGGCGCAAGAGGATCTCCTCGACCTGTGTCTCGATCAGATCTGCAAGGTCGGCCGGCTGTTCGGATCCGGTCAGACGATAGACGTCGGACCGGCGGCCTCCTCCCTCCGCCGAACCCGATTCCTGCGCCCGCACGGGCCAGATCAGAAGGCGGAGATGCTCGTCGAGCTCGAGCAAGGCCTCCCGCGCCTCACTCCCCCCGGACTCGGCGGCCGAACCGACGCACAGTACGACCGCGGGAGTCGGCCGCCCCGGACCCAATCCCCGGATCTGCTCGACTCCCTGCTCGAAGCCATCGACCCGTGCGACTCCGATCGCCACCCGCTCGATCGCCTCCCGGACCCGCATCGGCATCTCGTCCGAAACGCCAACCAGCATCATCGCGCGGCCGCTCCCGATACCGACGCTCGTTCGTGCCGACGGGACACTACGACCCGGGCCAGAAGCCTGTGTTCGTTCCTCCCCACGCGAGATCTTCTCGCGAACCTCGCCGGTTCTCCCTCCGAGCCAATCATCGGCCCGTTCACACGGCGACTCCCTGACACCCTCTTGGAGTCCACGCCTGTCGTTCAACCCTTCGAACAACGTCATCATCGGCAATATACACCCGGTGCATCGACAGCATCGAAATCCGGATCTCCCCGTCGGCGGAGATGTCCACCGACACCCGTCTGCTTCATGCAAGGTCTGCACCACCCGGTAAACCCTCTCGATGACCCCCTCCATGTTTGTTTTTTCTGCCACAGTTACAAGAATTCCCACTAATATTCCTCCCGATTATGGACGTGTATCCATAATCGGCCAACCCGCAATCTGGGTCGAAATTCCATAATTCGACTTTATGAATCTCGCGAACCGTCCTACTCACGACGGGAGGTGATCGGAACGAATCGACCGTCGCCCCGCACCGAGCCTCCACCGCTCCTCGCTCCCGAGATCTCATGGCTCCGCTCGCGTCTCATCTCGCTGTCGCCGCTCGCCTGGCGACTCTCGGACTGTACTCGAGCCTCGCACTGGCGACGCTCGCCGTGAGCATCGTCATGCTCGTCGTCTCCCGACTCGTCGTCGAGCGAGACCGAGACGACTCCGCGAACGAATCCGACGGCTCCGGCCGCGAAACGCCGAGCGATTCGGAACATCCGGCCGAGGAATCTGTCTGAACGATCGAGTCGCCCGTCCCAGGTCCGCCGCGATGAATGGATGGCTGGCACGATGAGTCGCCGACCCGACGACAATCTGGTGCGTGCTCTCCGGCGACGCGACGAAGAGGCCTTCACGCAGATGGTCGACCGCTACCAGGACCAGGTGTTCAACATCGTCTACCGCATCGTCGGCGACCGGGCCGAAGCCGAAGAGGTCGCCCAGGAGGTGTTCATTGCGGTGTTCAAACACGTCGACGGGTTTCGCGGCGACTCGAAGTTCTCAACCTGGCTATTTCGCATCGCCAGCAACCGCGCCAAAAACCGCGTCAAGTACCTGGCGCGCCGGAACCGAAAGTACCACCAGGACATCGACGAGACCCCGGAATCGAACATCGAGACGAACCCCGTGGGCGGCGCAACCGAGCGGCCGGACCGCGAAGCGATGGGACGCCAACTCGAAGAGGTCGTCCAGGAGGGACTCGTCGAACTCAACGAAAAACACCGCGTCGTGCTGGTCTTGCGGGATTTCGAAGATCTCTCGTACGATGAACTCTCGGAGACCCTCGAGATTCCGGAAGGAACGGTCAAAAGTCGGCTCTATCGCGCGCGCTCCCAACTAAAAGAGTACATCGACGCCCACTACGAGTCGTGAGGGATGCGATGCAGACTCCATCCGAGGTCGACGCCATCGACGAGCGGGAGAAGCTGTTCAACGCCTACCTCGACGGGGAGTTCTCCGACGAAGAGCAGGTCCGGTTCGAAGAGCGGCTCGAGGACAACCCCGAGCTTCGCGCCGCCTACGAGGAGTTCGCCGAATTCGTCGGCGAACTTCGCTCCACACCGCGAGTCTCTGCTCCGGAGGACTTCTCCGAGGGCCTCCGCGATCGCATCCGCACCCGCTCGAACGGCCGGTTTTTCACCGACAATCTCCGCTACCGGCGCCGCCCTCCCCAGGAGCTGGCCGCCGCGGCGATGCTCGTGATCATGGCGTCGGCCTACCTGGTGATGGGACTGTCGATGGACCGCCACATCGACTCGCCGACCGACACGCGCCTCGAGGTCCCGGCCCGCGCCCTCGGCGAGTGATCTCCGATTCGCGCCGAACGTCGGCGCTCGCGACCGACGGGTCCACCCCGGAGGGAGCGAGAACGCTTACAACTCCGCCAACGCCCGCGCTATCTCGTCCTGCATCGACCGATACGTCCATCCCTTGTCCGGTGTCTCGTTGAGCAAGATCGAAAAGGCCACCCGGCGGCCCGACTGTGTGGTCACGTAGCCCGACAACGCCGAGACGTGCGCGAGCGTGCCGGTCTTCGCCCGCACCCGCCCCGCCACCTGCTCGTCGGTCATGCGATCTTCGAGCGTCCCGTCTTTGCCCCCGATCGCCAGCGAGGCGAGAAACTCGGGCGCCGCCCGGTGCTCGAGCATGTAGGTGAGAAGCGTCGTAAACTGCCGCGGCGAGACGGAATTGCCGTCGTACAGCCCGCTGCCATTTTTGACGGTGAGGGCGTCCGGTTCGAGACCGGCGCGCTCGATGAACGCGAGGAGTCGCTCACGGGAAGCTTCCCAGCTCGAGGGCGTCTCCTCATCGTCGACGCCGAGCCGGCGAAAGAGCTGCTCGGCCATGAAGTTGTTCGACCACTTGTTCATCGCCAGGAGGATATACGAAAGCGGTTGGGATTCGTGCGAGACGACAACCTCGGCCTCCTCCGGCGTCTCGCCGGTCCGTACCTTTCCCTCGATTTCGACGCCAACCATCGCCAGCGCCGCCCGTAGTACCGCCCCCGCATACGCCGGGGGATGGTCGATGCGAAGCCGGGATCGAACTTCCTCGGAGCCCGTCCCGACCACTCCCCCGACCTTGATGCGCGTCCCCCCCTCCCCGTCGGCCTCGGAGTCAAAGTCGAGCTGCTGGCCGGGTCCGACGACCGTCTGTGCCTCGTTTGCGATCGTCACGTGGTCGTTCGGCGGAAACATCCGGACCCCCGGCGCCCGGCCCGGCTTTTCGGCCGGAGTGACGATGATCGTCACGGCGTTGAAGTTGACCGACACCGCCCCGATCGGCGCCCGGTAAGAGGCATCCTCGTCCTTCTGGTCGAAGGCCGGTGGCAGGTAATCGCCGTCGAAGATCGAATCGTCGATGACGAGGTCTCCCTCGATCCGCTCGACCCCCTTGAGATGAAGCTCCGCCGCCCAGTCGACGAAATCCTCGAACAACAAAAACGGCTCGCCCTCCCCCTCGACATACAGCGGCCCTTCGACGACTCCCTCGTGCGGATCGGCTGCCAGAAGCCGCGTCTCGAACGTCTCCGAGGGGCCGAAGACATCGAGGGCCGCCGCCGAAGTCAACAGCTTCATATTGCTGGCGGGATTGAATCCCCGGTCGCCGTTTTTCTCGTACAAAACCCGACCGGTCTCGACGTCGACCGCCCGCACTCCGACCTTCGCACTCGACTCGATGCCCGCTTCGAGAATTTCGTCGATTTCGGCCTCGAGTTTCTCGAGCCGCTCGATCTCGAAGGCCCCATCGTCACTGCCGCAGCGACATTCCCCGGACGACTCGCCGGCACTGCCCGACTCCCCCCGCGCCTCACCGGCGCTCGCGGTCCGGTCGCTCGGCGACTCGGCGGCTGCGTCGGGCAAGGCAGTCATCGACACGATCGTCCAGACGCCGAGCCACAGGGCGAGAGATGTCACAGAACGGAGCATGTCGAGCGTCCCTCGAGAGTCGTCGAGACGAACATCTTCGTCCTCCTGAATACCAAGGAGCGGCCCCGGCGACAATCTCGAGAACCGACCCCCCGCGCCGCATTCACTGCTCTCGACGCCCGCCAACCGAGACCCAATCCATAGTTGACTGGTATGGTTTTAGCGCTACAATGAACGACTGCAGTAGTCGGTCTCTGCCGTTTTTCGCGCTCGGAGCCGCCCATGTGCCGTCTGTTCGGATTTCGATCCGTGATCAAGAGCCGCATCCACCGCAGTCTGGTGAGTGCGGACAACGCGCTGGTGCATCAGAGTGAACAGCACCCCGACGGCTGGGGAGTCGCCTACTACAAGCAGGGCGTTCCCCACCTGGTCAAGACCGCCGACACAGCCGTCGCCGACTCGATCTTCGAGCGAGTCTCGGGCGTCGTCAGCTCCGAGACTGTCGTCGCCCATCTGCGCAAGGCGACCGTCGGCGACCTGTCGATGATCAACTCCCACCCCTTCCAGCACGGCAAATGGGTCTTCGCCCACAACGGCGGAATCCCCGACTTCGAGGAGTACCGGGACGAACTGCGCTCGATGATCTTTCCGACCCTCCGCAGTTTCATTCTCGGTGACACCGACAGCGAGGTCATCTTTTATTACCTGCTGTCGAACATGAAAAAGCGCTTCGACATCGAGGCGCCGAACCCGCCGGTCGACGAGATGGTCGAGGCGATCCGCGAGACGGTCGATACGATCCGGGCGATGACCGGCATCGACTGCTACTCCCCGCCGTACGACGAGGTCGATTTGTTTTTGTCGTTCATCATCACCGACGGCCAGACGATGCTCGGCCACCAGGGGGGCAAGGAGCTGCATTTCAGCACGCACAAAGAGCAGTGCCCGGAGAGCGAGGTCTGCTCGGAGTACGGTCCCGTCTGCGAGACCCCCGTCGCCTCGGGGGAGGTCAATCACCTTTTGTTGGCGAGTGAACCGCTCGAAGGCGAGAACGTCTGGCGGGAGATGCCCCCAAAGCAGACCGTCGCCGTCGACCAGGAGATGAATCTCGCGATCTATCAGGACACGGAACTCGTCGAAGAGCGCCAGCCCGAACCGCCGGCCGAGGCGGTCAGTCGCGCAGTCTGAGCGTCGGGCACGCCTCGCGAGCCGCCAGCCGGACCTCCAACAAACAGCGAGTCACGACGAGGTGTATTCTTCGCGCGCCTCTCCCCCGGTGCGCACCACCAGATCGCGCAGCGCCGAGTCCAGCTCGAGCCACGCCTCCCTGGCGACGCCGTCGACCTCCCAGTCGTCGAGGACCTTTCGGAGAATCTCGTGGCGCCGGTCGAAATGGCCGACGGTGATCGGCAAATCGCGGTGGGCGTGTCGGATCGGCTCGCCGGTGTAGTCGACCTCCTCGTCGCCGAGCCGCGCCCGCAGGTATTCGATCTGCATCTCGACCAGCCGCTCGGGATCGTGGTCCTGGAACAAAAATCCGATGATCGGATCGTCGAACAGGCGTCGGTAAAAATCCGACACCAGAGCCCTGAGCCGCTCCTCCCCGCCCACCTGCTCGGGGAGCCTCCAGTGGTTTGAATCGTCGGCCATGGGATCCCGGTGCATACGAACGGTCATCGCCTGAGCTGCAGCGCGACCTCGTCGTTTTGGATGTTGCGCAACACAGTTTCGTTCGGCAATTCCACGAGGTGGCGAAGCGTCATTTTGCGGTCACCGATCCAGCGACATCGCTCCCCGGCGTCGTCGGGCACCTCGAGTGCTCGAATCAGTGCCGGCGTCTCGTCGAGCCCTGCCTTGAGCGCAATCAGCGGCACGCGGATGTGGCCGACGTCCTCGCTTTCCCCGACGGCGGCGACGAACGCGAAGGTCGGCACCTGGCGGGGCTTGGTTCCGTTCGGCGAGTAAAAGGGCTCGAAGATCGCGCGTCGGCCCAGGATGTTGGTCAGCTCCTCGGTCATCAGGGCCAACGCGACTTCGGGGGGGAATTGTTCCCAGGCCTGGAAACGCCGACTCCACACCTGCGCACCCTGCTCGAAATATCCATCGTACGCGGAGCGAAGTGTCTCGAGGATGCGTTTCTTGTCACTCGTCGATTGGCGGGCGAACTGGGCCACCAGCCGCGCCCAGCACGCCTGCGCCGCCCGGTCGAGCCGCCGGCGATCCTTCGGCGTCAACTCCGGGGGAGAGGCCTCGACGACGACCTCGAAATCCTCACGCGCTTTGTCGGTCTCAAACGGCGCCTCCTCCGGCTCCGGCGCAAAATTCCGCTCGCCACTCGAGAAGGCGTCGACCTGGTTGGCGATCGTCTTGCGGTGACCTTCCAGCAGGTCGCGAAGCGCATTTTGCTCCCGGACGCTCCAGGACAACAGCGGCATCTCCCAGGGCAGACTCGACGGTTCGTTCATGCTCAACGACTTGCGCGGCGGCTCGAAGACCGACAGGGCCGGGGTGGGCCGCCGGACGACCGACCAGTCGAGCATCCGCTGCTCGGCGCGAAACAGGCCGGCCCACGCCTCGCCCAACTCCCCGAACGCCTCCCAGGCGTCGGCCTCGTCTCGAATCGCCTCGTCCGGCGGCTCGACCGTCTCGGCGAGTCGGCGCAAGACCGCTTCCAGCGACAGCTCCGGATTGCGGTCGGCCCGAAGGCGTCGTGCGGCGTGGCGCAGAAACGACTGCGGCGACAGGTCGAGGCTCTCCCAGCACAACTCGACGATCGTCTCCGGCTCCGGCAGCGCCTCGAGCTCGTCGTGCGCCTCGAGATCCGACAGGAGCGACTCGACGAACTCGCTCGATTTGATCGACTCCCAGCCCGGCCAGACGGTCTCGTCGGCGGAGACGACCGCCTCGACGCCGGTCCGCAGATCGGCCTCCAGTTCGAGTTCGTCGACGAACAGGGAGACAAACCGATCGAGGCGCCGCAACAGGAGCCGAAGTCGGCTCTCGACGACCGCCGGGACTTCGGCCAGACCGACCGGCGTGCTCGTCGCCCCGCGGCGCGCCCGGTTGGCGAGGCTGTTGAGGCTGTCGTCGTCTTCGAGTTCGAGAATGATCCCGACCAGAAGCGACGAGATGCCGAGGATGTCGCTCGCCGGTTTCTCGAACAACCCCATCGCCTCCGACGAGTCGACACTGTCGACGAACTGCGCGTTGAAGGTGACCGTCGGAGGATCGGCTCCCTCGTCGATCTCGACGACGACGCGACGACCCTCGTGGGTGAGATTCGGCTCGAGGCAAGCCTGAAGTAGGCTGCGCACGAGTCGATCGACGCGTGTAGCCTGCTCGAGTTTTTCGATGCCACGATCGGCCAGCAGTCCAACCAGCGGCGGGAGGTAGCCGCCGACGAATGTCCGGACCAGACGCCTCAACCGGCTCTCGGCCTCCTCCATCGACATCTCCTCGAATCGTGGAAGCGCAGATGGTCGCCTACGGGGATACTTTCGCCGTTCGCCGAACATCTTGCAAGTCGTCGATCGGGGATCGCTCGGAGTCGAGCGCTGCGGCGATCATCCAGAGGAATCTGCGGAGACATTCCCGTTTTCCCGGGGCGCCACGGAGGCGCTCGCGAGCCCGGCGACCGGATCGACGACCGCCCGTTCGGGGAATGCCTCCCCGAGCGCTTCGAGGAGGGCTTCGGCGGAGAGGCGCCTCCGGTCGCCGGCGACTGGATTGGCGGTGATCCCGAGCAGACGCACCGGATGGACCACACCCACCGTCCAGGGACTCTCTCGGAGGGAGCTCCACGCCCCGGTCCCCGTCTGCAGCGAGGCCGGCGAGGCGACGACGAGCTGTCGCGTTGCGTCCGGAAAGGCGAGCAGTTCGTCGACGACCCGGTCGGTGACGGCGCCAGGGAGAGCCAGACTCTCGAGCTGATGGCCGTACTCTCGCCGAGTGCGCTCGAGTCCCGCGAGCGCACTCGCTTCCTCGAGATCGACCGTCCGACCCTGCACCCGGCCGAGGAGCGCCCCGTCGGCAATCGCCCGCTCTCCAAGCGAAACGACCTCCGGAGAGTCGGGGGGTTCCAGCCGGTTCTTCTCGACGAGCGGCCGCGTGACCTCGACGATTCGCTCGGGACTCTTCCCGGCGACGGCTCCGGTCGAGAGGATTACTCCGTCGGCGAGACGTCCATCCGCCGCCATGCTCCGCCCGTAGGCGCCATCGACGAAGACGATCTCGGCGCCATGCTCGATCATGGCGTCTCGTGCGCGCACCACGTCGCGCCGGTGGCGCATCCCGGCGGCAACCACCCGGCCGGCATCGAGTGTCCTGCCGACGCACGCCTTCCCCAGGGGAGTCGAAAATCCGAGTTGTCGCAGAAATTCGAATCGCGACTCGGAGCGGGCAAATGCCGAGGCGGCGGCGGCGAGCAGGTGGCCGGAGGGCAACCAGACAGTGGGTTTGTCGCGGCCGCTCAGGGCGTCGACCTCTTCGCCGTCGACGCCGATCGAGACGACGCCGACGCTGCGACACGCTCCGATGGCGCGCTCGAGCAGCCAGTTGAGGGTGGTGGTCTTGCCGGAGTTTTTCGCCGCGCCGACGACGGCGACGGTCGGAGGTCGGTCGGTCTGGAGGAGCGCTTCGATCACGGGTCGCCCTTCATATAATCGCTCCCTCACTCCGGGCGCTTTCCCGAGCAGGACCGACAGAAACGGGATTGGTGGATGGCGGGGCGCTCGACCCCTACCGCCATCACCCGCCGTGCTCGAGAGGTTTCGCCCGGTCGAGTCGCGGCTGAGCCGGCGGCCAGTCCTCCGAGGAGAGCCCCCGGTTGTCAAGTTCCTGGATGGTGCGCCCGATGGAGTGGACGGCGGCCAGTACATCGCCGGTGTGACCGAGCTCCGAGATGGTGTGCATGTTGCGGATCGGATAGCCGATCGAGGTCGCAGCCGCGTCGATCGCCGCCAGAGCCCCGGCCATCCCGTCGGTGCCGGTGTCGCGGCCGACGACGTCGCGCTGCATCGGGATGTTGTATTCTCTCGCCGTCTCCTCGATGACCCGGTTGAGCGGTTCACTGACGATCGAGCCGACCGACATCGTAAACCCTTCGCCCATCTCGAGCGGCGGGGGCCGCTTGTCGGAGAGGTTCGGGGCGGCGACGTAATCGTGATTGACGTCGGTACCGATGATGATGTCCGGTTCGTACTCGCCGGCGGCGACGCGGCTGCCGAACCGTCCGATCTCCTCGTGTGTCGCGATCGTCAACAATGCCCGGACGTTCTCCAGGCCGCCATCCTCGGCGAGAAGCCGGCCGACCTCGGCGGTCGCGAAGCAGCCGAGCCCGTTGTCGAGATAGGCGCCCTCGAACGTGTTCGGCGCAAAGCCGCGCTCGATCTCGCGGTCGAGCAAGATGGTATCGCCGGGTCGCACGCCGAGCTCCTCGATCTGCTCTTTCGGCTCTTCGCCGTGGATCCCGAGTTCGAGATACAACTGCTCGGGCTTGATGCCCTTGTCGCCGGTGCGATGGCCCTTGTCGGCAAAGTGGATGGCCCCGAGCGCTTCGACGGTCCCGCCGCGGATTGTGCGGTAGGTTCCCGGCGAGTCGGGGTCCTCGCTGAACAGGCGCACGTGGTGGCCGAGCAGCGTCGCCGGCAAAAACGAGTCGCTGTCGATCCAGATCTTGCCGTCCTCGCCGATCTGGCGGACCTGCATGCGGATCTTGTCGGCATGGCCGATGACCATCACCGTCAGGCGCTCGTCGTCGCCGGGATGGGTGTCGAGCACGACTCCGGCATTGCCGGTAAATTCGCGGATCGCCCAGTCGTCGAGTTTGTACGATTCGAAATACGGGGCGAGCACGCCGTAGGTCATCGCCCCTTCGAGTCCGACGGGACTCGGGGCCGCGAGGATCTGGCGCATGCGGTCGAACTGCTCGTCGGGCATCGGGGTCGCCCAGGGCTTGGTCGTCTCACTCATGATCTCGTCCAGGTTCGAGGTCAGGTCGACAGGCTCGTGCAGGGGCCGCGGATGGGAGGGCGGGCCTCGGCTCGGTCGAAATTCCGACGATCCCCTCCGATTGGCGGGAGATCGGCGCGGGAACTATACCAAGTGTCGCCGTCACTTAAAGGTCCATATACCGAACACCGCAAACGCCGGGGGCGAGGGAGTGAGTATCCGATGTCCGGGATCCGGCCCCCCGACGACGACTGCCCTGCGGGTCGGAGCGGTCTACAGCGCCGAGGAGAGCCTCCCCAGGCGCTCGAGATACGCCTCGTCGCTGCGATCCGGTTCCCCACCCCCCGCCCGAGTCTCGAGAAAGTGCACCAGCGAGACGCGGTCCTCCTCGTCGCCTCCCCCGTATTCGCTCCGCTCCCAGACCCGAATCGCGGCGTACATCAATGCAGCGAGTCGGTCCATCAGCGGGCGCATCGCCAACGTCGCCGCCCCCTCGTCCATCTCGGCGATCTCGCCGAGCCGCGCCCCGGCGTCGGTCAACGCCGAGCCGATCTCGGAAGCGAGCTGGCGGTCCTCCTCGCGCGCCTCCTGGAGGAGCCCGTTCAGATACCGGAAAAACCCCTGGTGGACGCCGTATTTTTGCATGTCGCGCATGACCTGCATCTGCAGCGTATTGTGGGTCCCCTCCCAGTTTTCGGTGACAATCGAGTCGCGCAGCAGCCGCGGCAGGACCGAGAACGTCTCGATCGCCCCGTTGCCGCCGAGCACCTCGATGCCGTCGACGGCCGCCCGCCGGGCGAACTTCGCGGTGTAGACCTTGTTGAGATTGAGCGCCATCCGGAAAAACCCTTCGGCCGCTTCGTCCGCCTCGCCGGCGTCGATCCGATCCTGCAGGTCCGCCATGTGCATCGATCCGGAGAGCGCCGCGTCGAGTTCGGCCTTGAGATCGGCCAGCGTCTCCTGGACGAGCGGGTATTCCCCGATCGGCTTGCCGAACGCCTCGCGAAACCGGGCGTACGTCTGGGCGGTGACGTACGAGCGGCGCGCAGATCCGACGCAGGCGGCGGCATTCCACAGCCGGGAGGTGTTGATGACGTGGGTCATCATGTTTTTGAACCCCTCCTCTTCCGGCCCCATGTGGTAGGCGAGCGCCCCGTCGAAATCGCATTCCGCCGAGGCCATCGTGCGCGTGCCGATCTTGTCTTTGAGCCGCCGGATTTCGAAGGCGTTGACCGACCCGTCCTCCAGCTCGCGGGGGACGAAAAACAGGCCGAGCCCGGAGGTTCCTTC
>CAZRLK010000162.1:2263-11700 GCA_964600555.1 uncultured Bradymonadales bacterium | reverse complement strand
CTTCTCACTGCGTTCCGAATGGCGGCCACCGGACGGCATGGCCGTCCGCCGGTGCCGGCGGCGAACCAACCACGGCTTGGCGATCTTGGCGATCTTGGCGAGCTTGGCGTGATCGATCCCAGACCGTCGGTGCGCGAGGGCCGAGATGACGAACCCGGACCTGCTCGACCACGTCTCCGGGACTCGCCGCTCGGAGTTGAAAACCAAACGACGCAAGAGCAGAGATGCTCTTGCTACGTGGGAGAGCAAGGATGCTCTCCCAACAGATCACTCGAGCGACGTCACCGGTTCGGGCACGCGGCCGGCGGTGTGCCAGCCGTCGGGATCGCGGCGTAGCAGACGGCCGGCGTTCGTGCCGGCGACGACCGCCCCGCCCGGCTCGAGCTGCGTCCAGGCGAGTACGAACTCCCGGGGCTCGCCCGGATACGGGACGGCCTCGAAGGACTCGCCGCCGTCGGGCGACTCGAACAGAGCCGCGTCGGTCCCCCGTTCGCCGCCCCACGACGGGGGTGGGCGGCGCGCGGCGGCGGCGTACAGGCGGCCGTCGGTGGCGAAGACCTCCCGGAAGTACGAGTGGTCGAGATCGTCGTCGAGTCGGCGCCACGCGCGGCCGGCATCGGTGGTGCGATACAGCCCGCCGCCCGTCGAGGCGACGTAGTCGTCGGGCCCGCAGACGAGCACGTGGTGGATGTCGTCGTGCAGACCCTCCCGGCGCTCCTCCCAGCTTTTGCCCCGGTCGTCGCTGACGTGCACGCCGCCGACCTCGATGCCGGCGACGATTCGGTCGGGGACCGCGGGATGGGCGACGAGACTCCGGACGTGGGCTTCGTGGCGGTGGCGAGGCAGTCGCCACCGGTCGCGCGAGGGGAGCTGCTGCAGGCCCTCCAGCTCGCGCCACGACTCGCCGCCATCCTCCGAGACGTACAGATGCGCCGGATGCGTTCCGGCGTACAGCCGCGTGCCGTCGGGACTCTCGAGCACCGAGTAGACCTCGCGTCTCGGAACGGGGAGGTGGTGCCATTCGTCGCCCCCGTCGTCGGAGCGATACAGTCCCGAGCGGGTCGCCGCGTACAATGCGCCGCTGCATCGGTGCACGCGCATCACGCGTTTCGTCTCGAGCACCTGCTCCACCCCGTCGAGTTCGCCGCGCGAGGCTCGCCAGACGCCTGCGCCGGTGCCGATGATCAACGCGTGGGGCTCATCGTGGGTGTTCGGCATGGGGGGCCTCGTTGGTCCGGGGAGTCGACTCACTGACTCCTCCAACGATAAGCACGGCGCCGGTGGGTCGGCCACCGGGATTGGGGGGTGGGGCGTATCGGCCGTCGTTCCGTGTCGGGTTCGCCAAGCTCGCCAAGACGCCAAGCTCGCCAAGAAACCCTCTGTCCGGCGACGTGATTGGCCCGTCGAGGGCACGAGCCGAGGATGCCCAGAGAAACCCTTCGACTGGCGTTGCGCCCCGCCCGTCGAGGCACCGGCCGAGGAGACGCCGTCTCCTCGGTGGTGGCCGCCGATCGGACGAAGATGAGAAGCCGCTCTCCCGGCTTCTCACTGCGTTCCGAATGGCGGCCACCGGACGGCATGGCCGTCCGCCGGTGCCGGCGGCGAACCAACCACGGCTTGGCGATCTTGGCGATCTTGGCGAGCTTGGCGTGATCGATCCCAGACCGTCGGTGCGCGAGGGCCGAGATGACGAACCCGGACCTGCTCGACCACGTCTCCGCACGCTACAGACGCTGAAGGCAAACGACGTGGCGTGGTACGGCGGGACGGCGGGACGGCAAAAAATGCGTCGGCCGGGGCGCCCGACTACAAGGCCAAGATGGCCTTGCTACAATCGGAACACCCGACTGCAAGGCCAAGATGGCCTTGCTACAGACGGGGCCCGGTGTGTGGCGAGTGTGTCACGCGGGATTTTCGAAGGTTCCCGGGCTGTCGTCGGTGGCGGTGAAGTCGGCGGGGCGTTCGGGGGTGGCCTCGTCGAGGGCCTCTCGGACGCCCTCGGCGTCGAGATCGGTGGTGTAGACCGGCGTGCCGGGTTGCTGGCGCCACGACTCGTCGAGTCCGCCGGCGTCGATGGGGTCGAATCCCAGCTCGTCGATGAGATCGCAGACGATGGCTTTGGCCTCGTCGTCGTCCCCCGCCACCGGCAGCGCGATCCGGTCGTCGGCGTCTGCGGGGCGGCCTTCGTTCATCAGGCTGTCGAAGTAAATGTTGTTGAAGGCCTTGATGACCGGGTGGCCGAGCTGTTTTTCGACCCAACGGCTCTCGGGCATCCCCTCTTCGATCGGCTCGATACGGCCGTCGCGTTCGCGGGGGTAGTAGTTGCCGGTATCGACGACCGGGACGTCGTCGGGGACATCGTCCAGCAGATCGTCCGGCAGGTCCGGGACGTTGGCCTCGGGGATGGTCACGACGACCAGATCCGCTCCCTCGGGCGCCTCCTCGGCCCAGACCGGCGTCGCGCCGGTCTCCTCGGCCAGGTCCTCGAGGGTCTCGGGAGCGCGGGAGTTCGCCACGCGAACGTCGTGGCCCAGTTCGGTGAGCCGACGGGTGAGGGTGCCGCCGATCATGCCTGCGCCGATGATACCAATCTTCATGGTGTCTCCTGTCGTGGGGAGGTGGTTGGCTCGAGGCGCGGAGGGCCGCGCCGTCGTCTCTTGTATGATGTGATCACCGGCGTCGATGTTTCGAGTTGGCGCGGGTGTCCCCCGGCGGCGACCCGCACGAGCGACGCGGTTCCCCCGCCCCAAGGGGCGGGGCTAGAACCGACAGCAAAATGGCGAACGTCCCGGCCCGCAAGCGGCCCGTTCGACCGTCCCGCCGTTGTTTTATGCTCAACCGCTCAACGGCTCAACCGCTCAACCGCCGCCGTTCACACGCTGATCTCGTCGGCGTTCGCCGTCAGGCCGACCTCGTAGCGGGCTGCGAGGTAGTCCTCGGAGAAGGCAAAGCGCACGAGGCGGGCGAGCAGGTCCATGCGGGTGATCTGCTCGCGGGTCTCGGGGTTGTCGAAGTCGAGCTCCCAGCCTTCGAAGCGCAGGAGACACCGGATGGCGGCCGCCAGGTCGCCGCACAGCACCAGGCCGGCGCGGGCGGCGAATTCGTGGACGGCCTCGGGCCACAGCTCGCAGGCGGCCTCGGGCATTCGCTCGGCGACCGGTTCGATCGCATTGTGGATGCGCCGGCGGGTGACCGCCAGGAAGGGGCTGCCGATCTCGTCAGCGAGCCGCTGGCTCTCGACGTCGACGCGTTCGTCGAAGCCCTCGCCGGTCTGGTGCAGCCAGGTCGCCTCGACGAGGTGCCAGAACTGGCGGCCGTCGAGCTCGAGCAGCGGCGACAGCCCCGACCAGCCGAGCGCCGAGACGTAGCCGGCGGTGAAGTACTGTTCGGCGCGGCTCGTCCCCGAGACGGTCTGTTCGTTGAACCAGTAGTCGGGTTTGTCGGCGCCGAAGACCTGGGGGGCGGGCGGGCCGCTGTCGCCGACGTCGGCGGTGTAGGTGCGCAGATCGAAGGCGGCGGCGCCGGCCTCGAGGGCCTCCTCGAGCGGGTGGTCGGAGGGGAGGCGGCGGCCGTCGAGGACCTTTTTTTGCGGCAGTTCTTTCGTCCAGACCTTCTCCGCGAGCGGGACGGTCTGCATCAGCAGGTGGAAGACGTCGCCGTCGAGCGGTTCGGGCAGCAGGTGGCGGTCGACGACCTCCTCGGCGAAATGCCGCGAGGGGCGGGTTTTGGTGCGGACGTCCTGGCGGTCGATCTCGCAGTTGAGCACGTCGAGCACCTGTCTGGCGAGCCGGGAGCGGTCGAGCGCCCGTTCGCGTTCGAACAGATCGAGCATCGCCCGGTAGGCGGCCGGCTCGAAGGCGTCGTGCTCGAGCAGGCGCCCGAACGAGGCGACGGCCTCGCGTTCGCGGCCGACCAGCCGCGACAGACACAACACCCGGCGGCGCACCAGGTCGTGGGTGGCCTCGGCGTCGGGGTCGGTCTCGTCGAGCACCCGGCCGTACAGCCGCTCGGCGGCCTCCCACATCTGGAGGTGTTCGTCGGCGACGCGGGCCGCCCGGGTCAAAAGCACCCGGCGCTCGTCGGGGGAGGCCTCGTCGGCCATCGACTCGAGCCGTTCGACGCAGTTGTCGACGTCGCCGGCGCCGTACGCCAGCTCGACCAGCTCGTCGAGGGCCCGCTCGGAGGTCGGGAAGGCCCGTAGGATGCGCCACTGAAGCGAGTAGGCGGCCTCGGGATTGGCCAGGTCGTCGGCGTGCAGCCGCACCAGTCGCCGCCAGTCCGCGAGGTTGTCCTCGTCGATCTCGACTTCCAGAAACGCCTGGAAGGCGTCGACGGCGGCGCGGGGCTGGTCGGTCTCGCAGTATGCGTAAGCGAGGTCCCGGAGCAGGCCGTCGCGGAAGCTCGTGTCGGGGAACGACTCGCGGAGGTTTTCGAGGGTGGCGACGGCCTCGTCGCGGCGGGACTCGTCGGCGAGCAGCAGCTCGGCGAGTTTCCGGCCGGATTTGACGATGGCGTCGGGGCCGAGTTCGTCGCGGCGCATCATCACCTCGTAGTGGCGCTCCTGGTGGCGGATCGCGCCGGCGTAGTCGCCGGCGGCCTCGTCGAGGCGGACCAGCTCCTCGAGGTGGGCCGGCTCCTCGGAGATCTGCCAGCAGTGGGTGCGCGCCCGGATCGCCCCCTCCCAGTCGTCGAGTTTCTGCTCGCACACGCCCGCCAGCCGGGTGAACAGCTCGACGCGGTCGCCGCTCGAGAGTCCGTCGCGGGCGACGTGTGCCTCGAGGCAGGTGCGCAGAAGCTCCCACTGGCCGCTCTCGCGCAGCGACGCGTACAGCAGGTCGATCGTCTCGTCGGGCAGTGGCGAGTCGTTCGAGGCGTCGGCGATCGACGGGTGGAGCTGGTCGCCGTCGCCGCGGATCGGCGGGAAGACGACGATGGCGGCCTGGCGGTTGAGGTGGGCGGCCTGGCCGAGCTGGTCGGTCCGCCGGGCGAGCTGCGAGAGGCGCACGAGCCGTTCGACGATGGCATCGCGGCGCTCGCGGACGGCCAGCTCGTCGTGGGTCCAGCGCTTGAAGGTCCGAAACCGATCGTCGCGGTCGGCGACGACGGCGCGCAGGCGTCGCAGCGGGAAGGCCGGCGGGTCGGGATCGTCGTCGAGCGGCATCGGGTCGCGGTCGTCGAGCAGGCGCTGCAGGTCGGCCGACAGCCGCAGGTCCGGGGCGTCGCCGGGCCGGACGAACGCCTCGCCGGTGGCGGCGGGGAGTTCGCCGGCGACCATGCGGCGCTCGGCGTCGGTCAGCCGGTCGAGCTGTCGATCGAGCAGCTCGAGGTCGGCCTCGTCCGGGTGCGAGCGGGGGACGAGATTCAGTGAATCGAACGGGTGGTGCGGGTGGTCCTGGCGGGCGTCGACCAGGGCGCGGCGGTCGCCCGACTCGGCCATCGCGACCTCGAGGACGAGCTGGTTTTCGAGCGCGTCGCGGTCGGCGTGCATGCGGTGGCCGAAGCTGGTCAGACTCTCCGATTCGTCGCCGTCGTTTTCGCGCTCGCGAAGTCGGGCGACGACCTGGAAGTACCGCTCGAGGGTTTGTTCGTCCAGAGGATCGACGACGCGGTCCTCGAGGCGTGCGGCGATCTCGTCGGCGGAGGCGTCGGCGGCGGCCCAGGTGCGCTGGACGCCGTCGAGCCAGTGCAGATTCTCGGGGTCGGCCTCGAGGGCTTCGAGAAACAGCTCGCAGGCGCGGCCGCGGTTGTCGCGTCGCCACTCCTCGACGAGCGCCAACTCCCCGAGGACCTGCGCCCTGGCCGGCTCGTCGTCGCGCGAGGAGAGCCGGTCCTCGAGCAGTGAGACGACGGCCTCCCAGTCGCCGTCGGCGCGGCGGTGGCGCAGGAGCGTCTCGCGCAGGTGCTCGTCGTCGGGGCGTCGCCGGTAGACCGCCTCGTACAGGCGGGTCGCCTCCTCGGAGCGTCCGAGCTGCCGGTCGACGATCTCAGCGAGTGCGCCGAGCTGCCGGGTCGTCTCGGGGCCCTCCTGCATCTCGCCGAGTTCGCGCTCGGACATCCGGGCGATCTCGGTCCAGCGTCCGGTCTCGGCGTACAGGCGGCCCAGGCCCTCGAGGGCGGGCAGGTAGTCGGGGACGAGCGTCAGGGCGCGCTTGTAAAACTCGACGGTCTGGGCGCGGTCGGCGAGTTGTTGCTCGCAGATCTCGGCGCTGCGCAGGTACAGCGCGGCCGCCTCGTGGTCGTCTTCGAGCCGGTCGATCTGGCGGAGATTCAGCTCGACGAGGTTCTCCCAGCGTCCGGTCTCGGCGTACAGGCGTCCCAGCGCCGAGAAGACGCGCGGGTGGTCTTCGTCGAGTGCCAGGATCTCCTCCCAGGCGCCGATCGCGACGTCGGGGCGGTCGAGCCGGTGTTCGGCAACCTCGGCGGCGCGGTCGAGCAGATACAGTTTCTGGCGGCGGCTCGGGGCGTCGTCGACGGCCGACAAAAACAGGTCGACGAACGCCTCCCAGCGCTCGAGTGATTCGAGCAGGCGCGCGGTCGCCTTGAGGGCGGGCAGGTAGTTGGGGCGGGCCTCGAGTGTCGCGCGGTAGTGGGTGAGCGCCGCCTCGGGGTCGCCGATCTCGTCGTCGTACAGTTCGGCGAGGCGGAAGTGGTGGCGCCACTTGCGGTCGGAGAACTCCAGCTCGCGCAGCTCGTGTTCGTACAGTTCGGCGAGGGCTCGCCAGTTTTGCTGGCGGGCGTACAGGCGGCCGAGGGCGCGGATGGCGGCCGGGTGGTCGGGCTGCAGCTCGAGGACCTCGCGGTAGACGTCGGCGGCGGCCTCGGGCAGCAGGGCCTCGCGTTCGTACAGTTCGCCGAGGCGGGTCAGGGTGGCGATGCGCTCGGCGTCGCCGGTGGCGTGCTCGAGCCGGGAGTTGAGCGCGGCGATGACGGCGTCGACGGCCGTCTCATCGGAGTCGGCGTCGAAGGCGTCTTCGAGCAGCCGGGCGCGCAGGCCGGCGGTGGTGGCGTCGTCGCCGGTCCGGTCGGTCGCCCGGCGCAGCGCCTCGAGTCCCGCCCCGGTCTCGCTCGAGGCGTCGGCGCCGTGGCGGAGGGCGTGGGGAACCGCCCAGACGTGCGGGAGTCCGCCCCGTTCGGCGACGCGCACCTCGTAGGCCGCCTCGGCCAGCTCGCGGTTTTCGATCTCCCAGGCGAGGTGGACGAGCAGCTCGTCGAGGTCCCCGTCGAGGTCGCGGCTTTTGAGGCGTCGAGCGAGGTGGCCGGCCGCCTCGTGGGGGTCGCCGCGCAGGTGGCGCCAGATGGCGAGTCGGGTCTCGGCCAGGCCCTCGAGACGGCGGCTGTCGGTCGTCTCGAGGTGGCGGCGCAGCTCGCGTTCGGCCCCCTCGCGGTCGCCGGCCTCGACGCAGGTGTCGAACTGGATCTGGTGGCGGCGGTACTCCGACCAGGCCGTCTCCTCGAGGGCACCGCTCGCTCGGGCCCGGTCGAGCCAGGTGGCGACGACGGTCGATTCGTGGCCCCGACGCCATGCCTGCCAGGCTCCCTCGACCGCCAGAAGCGTCGCCTCCGGCTCGTCGGCCTCGCGGACGGAGTGTTCGAGCGATTCCATCAGCGGGCCGCGTTCGCCGGTCGCGCGCAGAAGCCGCCGGTACAGGCGGCGGTCGGCGACGGTCGGCTCGCGGAGCTGAGCGAGGGCGTGGATGCGGCGGGCGGCGGGATCGAATTCACCGAGCGCCTCCTCGGCCAGCACGACCGCCTGCATCGCGACGGCCGCCTCGCCGGTCGCGTCGTCGCGCCGGGCGCCCTCCTCGAGCAGCTCGTCGCGAAACTGCTCGACGACCTCGCGGTGCGGGGCGATGGATGCCGGGGGTTCGAGATTCGCCCGGCGCTCGTCGCCGGTTTCGGTCGGCGCGTCGGCGCCCCGCTCGGCGGCGGGTCGCTCGTGGAAGCGCGCCGAACGCGTCGAAAGCTCGAGTTGACTGTCGGAGAGATCGGACGTCTTCGGTGCCATTCCCTGGCCTCCCGTGAAAACCGCGCCGTCCGTGGCACGGAGAAAACGTGATCCTTCGGGGGTGCCGCCCGGCGGGTTACTGGTCGACTTCGCCGGGCAGCGGGTATTTCGATTCGTCGTAGGCCCACTCGCCGGGCTCGTCGTCCTCGTCGTCCGCCTGCGCGGAGAGGCGACGCCGGCGCACGAACCAACCTATGACAAAAATCAGCGCCGCGCCAAAAAAGATCGCGAAATCGTCGCGGAACAAGGCGATCCAGCTCGTGTTTTCGGTCAACTGCGCCCGCCAGGTGCTCTCGAGGGAAGCGAGCGATTCGCCGGTCGCCTGCTCGACGGCGTCGGGAAAGGGGGTGCCGTCGCGGACCTGCCGCATGATGCCGGCGAAATTCTCCAGGCCGTGGCGCTCGCGGAGGTGGCGGACGAAATGAAAGCTCTGGGCGTACGCGAGCGACGAGAGTTGGTGGTGGGCCGGGAAGCCCTCGTCGAGGTCGGCGATGCTGATCAGCGAGCCGGTCGAGGCGGCGCGGGTGAGGGTGTCGCGGCGCTCGGTCGTCCACTCCTCGGCGATCATCAGTGCGAAGCCCTCGTGGAACCAGCGCGGGACCTCGCCGCCGTCGCGGGCGACGTCGACGGCGACGTGGGCCAGCTCGTGGACGTAGGTCTTGTCGAGCTCGCTGGCGGAGCCGCCGGGCATGTCGGTCTCGCGGGCGACGATGACGGTCTGGCGGTCACCGAGGCTCAGCCCGATGGCCCACTCGGGGGCCCGGTTCGGCTCGCCCTTGAGCTCGAAGTAGTCGGCGACGGTCGGCAGCACCCAGACGTCGACGTTCTCGAACGACTCGAGGCCGAGGGCGGTGGTCATCCGGTCGACGGCCGCCCGGCTCTCGCGTTCGAGCTCGTCGATCGCCGGGCTGTAGCGGTCGAGGTAGTGAAACTCGATCTGGGTGCCCTCGGCGCGCCGGGTCTCGATGCGGTCGGCGTCGATCGAGGCGGCGGCCGGCTGCGGCACGAGGATCGCCGCAGACAACGCGACTACCACCACAAGTTGTCGCCAGATGACACCGAGACGGGAACACAAGGGAAACCTCCGAACCGAGAATGCAGACGTCTCGTCGGGCGGGTCGGAAGCTAATCACGAGATCGCGAGCCGTCACCCGCGCCCGGGGCATCTCGACGGTCTGGGATCCGATATCGCCAAGATCGTAGAAATCGCCAAGACGCCAAGGACAACCAAACTCGGGTTGGTTTTGAGCTAACTTGCCACGTACAGCCCAGGCAACATTCGTAGGTGTGTTCCCCGAAAAACGAAAAATGAGTTGCCTGTCCTTGGCGATCTTGGCGTCTTGGCTCCCTTGGCGATTCCAAGACTCGTGATCCCGCCGCTCTCCGTATTTTCAGTCGACCCCGGGGCATCTCGACGGTCTGGGATCCGATA
>CAZRLK010000162.1:0-2163 GCA_964600555.1 uncultured Bradymonadales bacterium | reverse complement strand
ATCTTGGCGTCTTGGCTCCCTTGGCGATTCCAGGACTCGTGATCCCGTCGCTCTCCGTATTTTCAGTCGACCCCGGGGCATCTCGACGGTCTGGGATCCGATATCGCCAAGAACCTGGAGATCGCCAAGACGCCAAGGACAACCAAACTCGGGTTGGTTTTGAGCTAACTTGCCACGTACAGCCCAGGCAACATTCGTAGGTGTGTTCCCCGAAAAACGAAAAATGAGTTGCCTGTCCTTGGCGATCTTGGCGTCTTGGCTCCCTTGGCGATTCCAGGACTCGTGATCCCGTCGCTCTCTGCATCCTCGGTCGACCCGGAGGATTCTCGGCGGTTGGGGTCTGATATCGCCAAGATCGAGAGAGCGCCAAGACGCCAAGGACAAACTATTTCGGGTTCATTTGGTGCCGGCTCGCCAAAGGAGAATCGACAGAAAAAAGAACCCCCGTCCTCCGCGTCCTGGCGTATCCGATCCGTCACGTCGGGGGACCGGCGCCTCAATGCACGGAATCGCGGATGCGGGGGGTCGAGTCGTTCGAGTCGCGCTCGTCGTCGTCGCCGTCGTCGCGTTCGGGGCGGGGTTCGGCCGGCTCCGAGCTTTCGATATCGGCCTCGTCGACCGGTTCGGCGACGTCCTCGCGTTCGTCCGGGGAGGGAGGTCGGGGGGCGCGTGCGATGCCCTGGGGTTCGCCGTCGTCCTGCTCGCCCATGCGCTCGAGCATCTCGAAGTGGCTGTTGAGCAGGCTTCGCAATTCCGCCTCGTAGCGGTTGCGTTGCTGGCGCAGGGCGTGGATGTCCTCGCGCAGAGAGGCGACGTCGTTTTCGACGTCGGCGAGGATGCGCTCGGCCTCGACCTCGGCGTCGGCGATCGTCAACTCCGCCTCGCGCTCGGCCTTTTCTTTGATCTCGTCGGAGACGCGTTTGGCCATCTCGAGCGACTCCTGGAGGCTGCGTTCGCGCTCCTGGTACTCCTCGATCGTCCGTTTGTGCTCGCGGACCTCCTTTCTGGCCTGCTCGAGCGCCTGGCGGAGGTGCTCCCACTCGCGGGCGACGACCTCGAGAAACTCTTCGACTTGCTCCGGGTCGTAGCCGCGAAAGCACTTTTGAAACGACTGGCTGAGAATGTCCTCTGCGCTCAACTTCAACATGGCGCCCTCCGTGGCGTCGACTGCAACGGCCCGTCATCCGGCGGCCGCGATTCCAACGACTACTGCTCGCCGAGCAGCTCGTCGGTGAGCTGCCGGCTCTTGTCGGCGGCCGCGCGAACGGCCTCGATCAAATCTGCACGAAATCCCAGTTTCTCGAGGCGTGCCAGGCCGGTGATGGTGGTGCCCCCGGGGCTGGCGACCTCGTCTTTGAGCTCGGCGGTGTGCGCGTCGCGTTCGGCGGCCAGCAGGGCCGATCCGGCGACGGTCTCGACGGCGAGTTCGATGGCGGTCTCCCGGTCGAGGCCCTTCGAGACGGCGCCGTCGGCGAGGGCCGCGAGGGCGAGGACGACGTCGGCGGGCCCGCTGCCGCTGACGGCGGTGAGGGCGTCGGAGTCCCATTCGTCTTTGAGCTCGACGGCGGGGCCGACGCCCTCGAACAGTTGCGAGACGGCCTGCATGTCGGCGCCGCGGCGGCCGAGCACGCCGGTGATGCCGCGCCCGATCAGCGCCGGGGTGTTCGGCATGGCCCGCACGATCGCCGGGTCGGGGCCGGCCCACTCGGCGAGCAGGTCGGTCGGAACGCCGGCCGCCAGGGAGACGACCGTATCGCGGTCGGCGAACCGGTCGCGGCCGCGCTCGAGCAGCTCGCGAACGTCGCCAGGCTTGACGGCGACGACGAACAGGCGCTCGGCCGAATCGCTCGTGCGATGCTCGAAGACCTCCTCCGGCTCGAGGGCGTCGGCCCCGGTCGACCCGGCCAGTCGTTCGACCTTGTCGGTGTTGCGGTCGCAGACGGCCAGCCGATCCGGGTCGACGGTGCCCACCTCGACGAGGCCGTTCGCCAGCGCCGAGCCCATCTTGCCGCAGCCGATCAGGAGGATTTCGTAATTCGAGAGTTGCATAAAAACCGTCAGGTCACTCGTTGAGCGTCAGGTCGAAAAAGCGCCGTATCTTTCCGTCGGCGAGGCCACCGACGCTCCACAATACCGTCGGCGAGGCCGCCGACGCTCCACAAT
>CAZRLK010000161.1:0-11744 GCA_964600555.1 uncultured Bradymonadales bacterium | reverse complement strand
CGTCGAGGTGTACGAATACTTCATCGAAAACCGGCCCGACCACCAGCGCATTCCGAGCTGGATGGAGAGCATCATCGAGTCGAAAAAGGACAGCGGGGTGTTCACCTTCGAGGACGTCGAAGACACCATCAACGAGTACGTCGCCTATCTGTCGCCCGAGGGGACGTGGTGGAAGAAAAACGACAGCGAGGGTCCGCGCAACAACGCCGAATTGCTGACGCAGGCGTCGATCGCGTACGTCGCCAACAAGTACCACCGCCGCGCTCAGGAGAAAGAAGACAACACCACGGAAAATTACCGCGCAGCCGTCAAATACTACGAGCAATACATCGAGCGGTTCCCCGACGATTCGGCCTCGTTCGACATGAACTTTTTCGTCGCCGAGATCTACCTACTCGATCTCGACAACTACGAAAAAGCGGCCGAGCACTACCAGAAGGTCGTCGACCTGTACAAAAACGACAACGCGCCGGACGACGCTGAAGAGCAGGAGATCGAATCGATGGTCAAGGATGCCGCCTACGGGGTCGTCAACGCCTACAACGAGCTGGTCAAAAAGCACCACGAAGACAGTATCCTGGTCAAGATGGCGGAGTACGAGGAGAAAAACCCGGGCGAGACTCTGCAGGCGCAGGATCAGGAAAAAGGGCCACCGAGCGAAAAGGAGCCCAACGAACACGTCGAGCTGCTGGAATATGAAAAAGGATTCGTCAAAGCGAGTGATCAGTACGCCGAGATGTTTCCCGAGACCGACATCACGCCGACGGTCGACTTCGTCGCCGCCGAGGTCTACAAGGCGCGCGGCCACTACGAGGAGTGCATCGACCGCTATGAGAGCATCATCGAAAACGCGCCCGAACACCGCTACGCCAGCTTTGCCGGCAACAGTCTGCTGGAGGCGAACTACGTGCTCAAAAACTGGGCGGATGTCGAACGGTGGGCGCGTCATCTGCTCGACAACGAGATCTTCGACGTGACCCCGAAAGAGAGCCTGCAGTCGGCCATCGCCTACGCGATCAACGAAAAGGCCAAGGACCTGCAGGACAACGACGAGACCGACAAGGCGGCCGACGAGCTGTTGCGCCTGGCCGAGGAATTTCCCGACTCCGAGCTGGCGCCGGGCGCCGTGTTCAACGCGGCGGCGATCTACGAGTCGGGAGGCGAGATCAAGAAAGCGGTCACTCAGTACGAACGGGTCGTCGAGGAGTACCCGGAAAACGTCAAGGCGCCGGAGGCGTTGTTCGTCCTCGGGCTGATCGCGGAATCGCGGGCGAACTTCGGCAAGGCTGCCTCGTATTTCGAGCGGCTCGGCAGCTCGAAGACCTACGTCGTCCAAAAAGACGACGCCGAGGACGACGACGCCGAGGGCGTCGACAAGCAGTACTCGGAGCACCCGAAGGCGGCGGACGCCGTCTACAATGCGGCCGAGCTTCGCAAGGCGATGGAGCAGTGGGACAAAGCGGTCTCGACGTATGAAAAGTACGTCGAGATGTTCCCCGACCGAGACGACATCCGCGACGTCAAACTTGAGTTGGCCTATCTCGAAAAACGGCGCGAGCAGCCCCAACAGGCCCTCGAGCGGTTTCGGTCGTTCACCGAGCGCGACGATCTCGACCCCAAAGAAAAGGTCGAGCTGTTCACCGAGATCGGCCTCCTCGTCGAAGAGACCCAGCCGGATGGCTGGGAGGAGGAATCCGATGAGTATTTCACCGACGCCGTCGAGATCTGGAAGAACGAACTCGAAGGCGAGACGAAAAAAGAAAAGCGCCATGCGGCCTCGCACGCCCGCTTTCGCCAGGCCGAACGCCTGTTCGACAAATTCAAAGAGGTCGAGCTGGAGTTCCCCCAGAGCGTGCTCAAAGAGCGGCTCAACGAAAAGGGCGAGGCGTTGAACAAGGCCCAGGAAGTTTACTTCGAAATCTTTCAAAAAATGAAAAGCCCACTGTGGGCATCGGCGGCGGCATACCGGGTCGGAAACATGTATGACGAGTTCTACCAGTCGATCCGTGATCTGCCGCTGCCGGAAGGGCTCAACGAGCAGCAAAAGATGGAGTACCGGTTCTTTCTCGACGAACGAGCCGCACCGGTCCAGGAGAAGGCCGTCAGCGCTTATTCACGGGCGCGCAAGGTGGCCCTCGAGCTGCGGGCCTACAACGAGTGGAGCCGCAAGTCGGCCGAGAAAATCTCGGATCTTCGAAGCGCAGAGTATCCGATCACCAGCCAGAAGGGTGTCGCTCCGGACCACGGCCAGATTAAATTTTACACACCGAACGCGCTGACCGACCGGAAGGTCGCCGAGAAGCGCTTGAAGGCGCGCGTGGCGCGGTTGCGCAAGAAACGGCGCAAGGAGCAAAAAGAGAAGGAGCAAGAGGAACAGGAACAAAAAGAGGACGAGGAGTCGTCGCCGGAGGAGGAGTCCGAAGACGAAGAGCAGCCGGCGCAGGCCAAGAGCGCGGAAGGCGGTGAGTGAGACCGTCGAGCTGTGCGCAACTGAGATCTGTCCCCCGGATGGCGAACCATGATGAGTACGAACAGTCACTCGAATCGACGGACACGATCGATGCGAACTGCGATACCGAGGTCGATCCGCCTGATCGGAATCAGTCTCCTGCTGGGAGCTGTGGCGCTCGGCGCCGCTGCATGTGCCGGCGGCAAGGATGCTGCGGAGGAAGATCAGGAGGAAAAAAAGGAAGTCGTCGAGAAGTCGCGCGTGGAGAAGCTCGCCGAGTCGACGGGCATGCAAAAGCAGGCGCTCGAGGATTTCGAGTCGGCCCGCCAGGAACTCGCCAAGGACAAGCCCGACTTCGAGAAGGCCAAAGAGCTGTTGGTGTCGGCGGTCGAGACGGAACCGAAATATGCCGAGGCCCAGTTCAATCTCGGCGTTTTGCACAGTAAGCTCAACGAGTACGACAAGGCGGTCGAGCACCTGTCGACGGCGCACGACCTCGATCCCGGGATCCTCGAGTACACCGTTGCGCTGGCCCAGGCACACGCGTCGCTCGAGAATTACAGCCAGGCCCGCCAATTGTTCAAAGAAGTTGTTGCCCGGCAGCCGAACAACCTGACGGCGAAAAACAACCTAGCGGTGATGGCGCTTCGCGAGGGGGACGATCAGGCGGCGATGCAGCACGTGCGCGACGTGCTGCGAGAGGACAACGAGAATGTCGGAGCGTTGAACATTCTCGGGCTGATCTATCGCAAACGAGGGAACCTCTCGCTGGCGAAGTACTCGTTTCAGAAGGGCCTGCGATTCGACGAAGACAACGCCGACCTGCACAACAATCTCGGGCTCGTCTTCCTCAAAGAGGAGGACGTCCCCTCGGCGGTCGACCACTTTACACTGGCGGTCAAAGCCGACCCGAATTATCTGGAGAGTCGTCTAAACATCGGCGCGATCTTTCTGGACTATCTCGACTACGAGCGCGCCTACAAGCAGTTTACGGAGGCGGTCCGCCTCGCCCCGAACAACTGCACGGCCCGGCTCGGCAAAGGGGCGACGGCGTTTGCCTCGGGCGAGTACGAGGATTCGGCCGAAAACTACAAATTCTACCTCGACAGTTGTGACGAGGACCACGTCTCGAGCCACGAACGCCTCGCAAAGCTGTACGAAACCCGCCTCGACGACAAAGAACGGGCGATCGATTACTACGAACAGGTCGTCGACCTTTTGTCGCAGGACGATGTCGAGGTCGACAATCAGGAAGAACGGATGAAGGAGGCCGAAGCCCAGGCGAAGTTCCTCGCAAATCAGCTCGAATCCGAAACCGACCAACAAAAGGGCGCCGAGGAGACGGAGGAGTCGTCGGAGGGGGACGAGCAGGGCGATCAGGCTCCCGAGTCGGCCGAAGACAAGGACTCGAGCGACTCGCAGGAAGAGTCCGACGGCGGCGACGAGAGCGGCGAAGATTCGAGTGAAGAGGCGAACGAAGAGGACTCGGAGGAGGCCGACGCCGAGCAGCCGTCGGCGTCGGACTCGGACACGGAGGAGGGCGCCTCGGAGTCGAGTGAGGAAGATTGACGGGGACGAAGACCGAAGTTTCACCCTGATGGGCGAAGTCGACGGAGTCGGCTTCGCCCTTTTTGTTTTCTCGGGGTGCCGCCGAAGCAACGCCGCGACCCTCGAGGCGGTTGCAGCCCGCAGTCATCTGCCCCGGGGCCGTCCGTTGACGCTGCTCGGACCAGTTTGGTAGTTTGTTCCGGCGGAAGTCGAGACTCGACCCCCCTAGTGCAGGAGCCGATCATGCGACGTTTCAGTGCGATCTTGTGTGCGCTCGCAATTGCGATGATGAGTGCGAGTGCCTTCGCCCAGGACGACGGCGGCGGCGACCAGAAGTCGAAATTCTACGACTTCGACGACATGATGGTCGACGGGGAGTTGAAAACCCCGGACGTCCACCGCACCAAAGCTCGCGGCGAAGCGAAGTTTCAGCGTCTTCTGGATCTCAAAAAGAGCTTCTTGCCGAAGGTCCAGCAATCGACCGAGGAAGACGCTCTAAAATGACGTCGTCGGGCTCCGGTCGGGGAAGTCCCATCGAGGCGATCGAGTAGCGCGGGTGAGTTCAGGTGACAAGGTACCGTTACGATGAAAATCGTCTGCGACAGTTGCGGTGCGAAATACTCCATTGCCGACGAGAAGGTCCGCGGCAAGGTCTTCAAGATTCGCTGCAAGAAATGCAGCGACGTGATCGTCGTCAAGGGCCAGTCGGGCGAGGAGTCCGGGGGAGCCGACACTCACCAGCAGACGGACGAAGGGGGCTATCAGGGCGGCTACGAAGGGGGAGACGGCGTCTCCGAGTGGTACGTCGTGATCGACGGAGAACAGGTCGGTCCGGTGACGCCGGACGAAATCGAGTCGTATTACACGCGCGGCACCCTCGACGCGGAGTCGTATGTCTGGCGCGAGGGGCTCGAGGACTGGAAGCGCCTCGACGAGTTGGAGGCATTCAGCCACTTGATCCGTGAGACGGCCGGGCCGGACGAGGAGACCGTCGTGGCCAATCCCGATCAGAACGTGGCCGGGGGAGGACAGGCGGCAGGCTCGAACGAGGAGACGGTTGTCACCGAGCCCGGTCAATTCGACTTCGACGACGTCGACGACACGGCGGCGGCCGGTGGAGATTTCTCGGGGCATGGCGGTGGAGGAGACGGTTCGCCGTCGGTCGAGATCAGCGAAGAACTCGAAGGGGAATTTGCCGGTGGAGAAGGGGCGGACCAGCAGACCGCCGGCGGAAGTGGCGGGGGAGGGTTCGAGAGTTTCGGCGGGGGAGCGAACGAGGCGTCGAGTAGTGGAGACAAGGGGGGCTTTGAGCCCGGGGGCTTCGAGAGCGGGGGGGAGGAGGAATTCGACGCGGGCGGGGGGATGGCCGCGAGCGGGGAGGCGGCTGCGCACGGTGGGGCCTCGACGACCGGCAACGACGGCAGTTTCGAGAGTTTCGGGGGGGTCGACTCGGGTCAGAGCAGTGTCTCGGAAACGGCGAGTGGGCGGTCGACGGGGAGTGGTGCGGCAGCGGGGCAGAGTAGTCCCCGAAAGTCTTCGGGCGACATGGTCGAGGAGCGGAGTGAAAACTCCGTGCTGTTCAGTCTCAGCAGTGTCGACGAGATGAAGGCCGTCGATGGCCCGGGTGATCAGGAGGAGATTTCCGGCGCCGGGGCGACGACGGAGGGGTCGGGGCTGATCGATATTCAGTCGCTGGCCTCCTCGCACGCCGCCATGAGTTCTGCCGAGCAAGACGACGGCGGAGGCGGGGGGGCGCCCGCGAGTCCGGCGCCGGCGGCGAGTCCTAGCAATCAGCAACCGGCGAACGACGCGGTGAACATGCCGTCGCTCGCTCCGAGCGGGAGTCGGGGGGATAACACGAAGTTGATCATCGCGGTCATCATCGGGGGGTTTGTCCTGCTGAGCGCGGTGGTCGTCGCCGCCGTATTGATTCTCAATCGCGGCTCCCAGACCAAAAAGATCGTCAAAAAAGAGGCGGAGGCCGCCGGAGCGACCGCCGAGCAAACCGGCGGCGAACAGGAGGGCGGCGGCTCGGACGAGGAGGAAGAACTCGCCGCCAGTGGCGAGGATGACCAAGAGGCCTCCGATGAAGAGAGCGAGGCGGAAGAAGAAGAGGAGCCTGAGGAAGAGGAACAAGAGGAGTCGCGGGTTGCACAGAGCGACGAGCCCTCTTCGGGCGGGGGTGGAGGTGGGGGGCGAGACCAGGAGCCTCGCCGCACCGGAAGCGCTTCCAGCAGCGGGGGAGGAGGAGGCGGCGGGGGAGGTGGCGGTGGAGACGACGATATCGACGGATTGCTGAAAAACGTCGACGACGACGAGTCCGCCGGGGGAGGAGGCGGCGGCGGGGGCACCCCACAGAAGGATCTCAAGGAAAAGCCGACGCGGAGCATGGTCAAAAGTACGATCGGCAAGTACAGCTCGCGAATCGGAAACTGCGCCGAAAACAAGAATCGAAACGATCTGTCGGGGACCCTGTTCATCAAGTTTCGGATCCAGTCCTCCGGCCGGGTCGGCTCGACCTCGATCGAGACGGCAAAATACAAGGGAACCGACGTCGGGAAGTGCGTTCAGCAGGTGGTCTCGAGCATGAAGTTTCCGGAGACCAAGAAAGGAATGCCTGTCAAGTTTCCGTTCAAGGTCAAGTGACGCGCGACGATCCCGAACGGTCTTGCGGGCCGTACCGCAATCAGGTGCCGCTTTCCTCGGAGTCCAGCAGGCGTTGAAGTCGGCCCTCTTCGAGCCGCACGCCGATGGTCTTTTCGTTCGAGACTGACACCCGTCCGGGTGGCAGGTCACCGTATTTCCGAACGTGTTTGGCGCGGGTGTAGCTGACCTCGACGGCCGTGTCGTTGCGTCCCTTCGAGAAGTGAGCGGCGAGAGTGGCGGCGTCGACGAGATCCTCGGAGTCCGGGGATTCGTCGCGATTTTGCAGGCGGAGTACGACATGAGCCCCGGACCAGTCTCGGGCGTGGAACCAGAAATCGCGCCCCCGGGCGATTTTGGTCGAGAGGGTGTCGTTTTCCTCGGCGCTTCGTCCGACGAGAATTCGACGACCGGAGCGGGCACGGAACGTGCGGTACAGTTTCGAGTCACTTCGTTCCGAGTCGCGAGAGGGGTCGCCGGATTCGTTCCGAGAGGGGAGGAGCCCTTCTTCCCGGAGTTGCTGCTGGAGGGTTTGTAGCTCGTCGAGCGTCGCGTCGTCCTGCTCGCGGAGATCCTCGAGTCGTTGTTCGGTCCGGTCCCGCAACTCGATCGACTCGAGCAGTCGCTTCTCGACCTGGTCGAGCGCGTCCTCGTAGCGCCGGGCCTGGTGGTAGTAGGCGTCGTTGTTTGCCGGCAGATCTTTTTTGGGGTCCAGCGAAATTTCGACCTCCGGCATGCCGTCGCGGTAAAAGTCGGGGACCGTGACCGACTCGGCGCCGCGCTCGACCTTCCCGTACGCCGACTGCAACAGTTCGGCCCGCCGGCGATACCGGTCGGCGTCTCGGACGTTGTCGAGATCTTGTTCGACGTGCTCGATCCGTCGTTCGAATCGTTCGATCTGCTCGCGGAGAGTCGAGACGAGATGTTCGTACAGATCGTCCCGGCGGGCGAGCCGGCGCCACTCGGCATAGGCGTGGGCGACCTTCGCCGAGCGAGCCAGTTCGTCGGGCGAGCGGGAGGCGAGATTCCAGCGGACGGTCTCGCCGGCGTCGGAATCCGGGGGAGGCGGGGGGGGCGTCCACCGGTCTCCGATGTCGAACTGCCGCGAGGCGATCGCCTCGTCGGTCTGCATCCCGAGAATTTTGTCGTCGGCTGTCAGCAAAAAGATGTTTCCGACGCGGCCGGCGAGTTCGGCGACGAGATGGATCGGGAGGTGAGACGGGGAGGTCTCATCGGCCTCGGAGGCCTCGGTACGGGGCTCGCGGCCGTGGAGGGTCAGGCGGATGATCCGGTCGCCGTGGACCTGCTCGACTCCCTTGAGTGACGCGCCGTGAAGCCACTTTCGGCCGAGCATGGCGAACGGAGAGGGGGAATTGGGCTGAGGCGGCTTGTCATCGACAAAATGAAGGCGGGTCCCATCCTGCTCGGTCGAGATTAACAACCAGCGTGTCTCGCCGGGTTGTCGAAAGCGTAAAGCGAGGCGACGAGGACCGGGTTCGCGGACGTGTTGGAGGGTCGAACGTTCGCACATTGGCTTGAGTTCCTCGACGATCAGTGCAATTTCGGCCTGTGAGAGAGACATGGCTGCAAGGTCATCGGGGCAAAAAGGTTGTGTTGGCGAAAGGCTCCCCTAAGGTATGGGCTCGGTGGGTGGATTTCGAGCGAAATGACGGTCCCTGGAGTAAAGCTGGAAGCGATGGTGCGATGGAGACGACTGGCGTTGGCGACGTGGCTCGTGGGGGGACTCGTGTTCGGGATCGGTTGTGCGGGGACCAACGGACAGAGTGAGGACGACCAGATCCGTGATGCCGAGTGGCATTACAACATGGGCGCGGGGTATTTCGAGAACAACAAGATTTACCCGGCGATCCGGGAGCTGAACAGGGCTCTGGAGAAAGATCCGAAGCTGGCGAAGGCGCATTTTTTGCTCGGCTTCATCTATTCGGGGCGCAAAAAACAGCACAAGGCGATCCAGCATTACAAACAGGCACTGGAGCTGAAGCCGAAGTTCTACAAGGCCAAAAACAATCTCGGCTCGATCTATCTCGAGATGGGTCGCTGGCGAGAAGCGGCGGAAGTGTTCCAGGAATTGCTCGACGAGTCGATGTATCCGACGCCGGAGTTGGCGCACAACAACCTGGGGTGGGCGCAGTACAATCTCGGGCGGTACGACGACGCAAAGGAGCATCTCGAGATGGCGGTGTTTTTGAAGCCGGAGATGTGTCTTGCATCCAACAATCTCGGATTGACGCACCGGGAAATGGGGAACATCTCAGAGGCCGTCGAGAATTTCGAGCAGGCGATCCGCAAGTGTCCGGACAACTACGCCGAACCGCATTTCAATCTGGCAAAGATCATGGCGGACCGGGGCAATCCCAAGGCCAGCCGTCATTTCGAGAAGTGTGTCGAGATCGAACCCGAGACGAATCTCGGGAAGCGATGTCGCAACTACCTCGAGTTGCGCTGATCGGGAGGCGTCGAGCCGTCGAGCTTGACGATTTCGGTCGGAAATATCGATACTTTTACAATGCAGGCAAGGCCAAGCGGGGAGGTCGAAAGCCGGGAGCGTTCCTGCCACTTCGAGTGCGGGAGTATCTCGGGTTTCACTCGGGGGAGAGAGGAGGCCGAACTGAGGGTCAAATGTTGCTTCGTACCGTTCGAGGGTTCGCGGCCGAATGTTTCGGATCAAGACCGACATCCGCCAGTACAATTGCGAGTCGCGCGAGAAAGTCGAGCGCTTGATTCGCAACTGGGTGATTCGTCCGACGGATCTTATCTTCGACGACGACAAACAGGAGTGGGGGCCGATCGGGGAGCACTCGGCATTTGTCTCCACGTTCGCCGAACTGGCGAAACAGGAGACCGAGGCGGCGGATACGCTGGTCTCCGAAGAGACGCCTCCCGTCGCCCGGCGGGGCGAGGAGGAGGGACAAGATCTCGATCCTCCGGAGCCGCCGGAGGGGGTCGAGCCGGAGAGTGCGTCGCCGGACGAGATCACGGTGATGACCGAGGAGACGGTCGAGACGGTGCTCGACGACGAGGAGGCCGAAAGCGACGGGGACATTTCGGTCGTCGAGACGCGAGAGGAGTCGGGGGGGCGACAAGAGGCAACAGCGGCGGCGGAGGCCGAGCCCGACGAGCAGCTCGATCCAGAGGCCACCCAGCCGGATGTGCCGGAGTCGACACCGGGGCCGGCGGACGACGAGGGGGGAGGCGAGCCCGGCGGGACGGAAGAGACCGAACCGGAGGCGACCTCGATCGACGGGCGGGAGTTCGAGGCGAAGTCCTCCTCGGACGGCGGGGAGACGGTCGATGAGGACGAAGAGACCGAACCGGAGGCGACCTCGATCGACGGGCGGGAGTTCGCGCCCGAGGCGGACCACGAGAAAGGCGGGGAGGAGTCGGAGCCGAACGACGAAGAGGAACTGCGCGATACGGACGAGGTCGAAGACGAGGAGCCTTCGAGGCGGGCCCCGTCGGGGCGGCACGACGGGGTCGACCCGGCGGGGACGTTGCGGGGCGAAACGGCCGAGAGTATCGGCCGCCACGATTTGCCCGAAGAGATCTTTGCCACCAACGAGATCAACGAATCGGCCGACGAGGAGGCCGAGCCGGCGATCGACGATCTGGAGGGCGGGAACGCCGGGGGGGCGGGAGACTCGGAAGAGGCGCCGTATGTGGAAGTCGAGGAGGCACTCCAGGAAAACGTGCGTCAGGCACGACGCCAGGAGCATGTCGACGACGAGTGGGACGAAATTCTGGATCGACTTCGCGAGACCGATGAACTGAGCAAGGAAGAACTCGAGGAGATCACGGAGACACGCGACGAGATCGCCATCGGGCGCGACGAGGGCGACGAGCCGCTCGAGGACGACGAGCTGCCCGACGAGATCGAAGAGTACGTCTCAGAGGGATACCAAAAGACGTTGGCGATCGAGGTCGGTCCCTCTCGCCGGGACGTGCAGCTCGGCCTCCGACGATCGGAGGCCTCGGAAGCGGACAAGGACCGCGTGTTTCCGTACCCGGGGCCGAAAAAGAAGGGGGTCGTGCAGCGCGAAATCTACCATCTTCGAGCGCCCAGCGACCACTCCCTGAAGGTCGTCGTCGGGGTGATCGGGGTCGTTGTCTTGTCGATTACCCTCGCCGTGCTCCTGTTCTGAGCCGAGGCGATCACCGAGACAGAAAGGCCGAGTGGCGGTCGACGTACCGCCAGGGCCACTGGGTAGCTTCTCCACAGGTGTCGGCGTTCAGCCCGATGCGCGGCGTCGACTCGATGCGCTCGCCGTCGGCCTCCTGGTCGGCGAACGGTTTCCCCCGGGCAATCCAGAGGTCGCCGGACTGCAGATCGGTTCCATCCAGGGAGGGGGCGATGGCCATCGCCTCGCAGAGTTTGCCGGGTCCACTGGCGAGGTTGGTCTCGATCGAACGGGGCATCTGCCCTTCGTAGTCCGCGAGGCCGCGGTGGTGGGCCATCCTCTCGAGGCCCTCCAGGGGAGCGAGTGCGCGGATGAGGACCGCGGCAGCTTTCTGGCGAGCCGGGGCGACGACGTTGAGGCAGTGATGGATGCCGTAGATGGTGTAGATGTAGGCATTGCCCGGCGGACCAAACATCGTCTCGGTGCGGTCGGTGGGTGTTCCAGAATCGGCGTGGCTGGCCGGGTCGTCGGGTCCGCCGTAGACTTCGACTTCGACGATGCGTCCGACGAGCAGTTGGTCGTCGGTCTGGCGAACGAGTTTGCGGCCGAGCAATGCGAGGGCCAACTCGTGTTTGTCGCGTTGATAAAAGCTGCGGGGGAGTGGCTCGCGCGGTGCGTCAGGGGGAGGTGGATTGCTCATGGCGTGGGGGGGTAGCGAAGGGGATCAGTCGAGTGCGAACTCGAAGAACTCCGGGGGGAAGCGCTGGCCCGAGACGACGAACGGTCGGCCCCGGCGTTCGGGTTCGATTTGCCGAACGGGGAGATAAAACTCCCAGACGATCTCGCGGTCCGGGGTTACCTCGAGCAGGCGGGCCCCTTTGGTCTCCGTGATCAAGACGTTGCCGTTTGCGAGGTGTTGCTGGCTCGAGGAATGAGAGCTCCAGAGGGGGTTGTCGGCGGAGCCGGCA
>CAZRLK010000160.1:0-11882 GCA_964600555.1 uncultured Bradymonadales bacterium | reverse complement strand
CGGCCTCCTCGGCCTCCTGTTCGTCCTCTCCGGCGCTGGTCTCTCGATCGATGCTCGGCAGGTCGTAGTGATCGCGGATTTTGTGCTCGATCTCGTCGCGCATCTCGGGATGCTCGCGCAGAAACTCCTTGGCGTTCGAGCGGCCCTGCCCGAGGCGCTCCTCGCCATAGCTGTACCACGAGCCGGCCCGGTCGATGATGTTGAGGTCGGTGCCGAGGTTCAAAAGATCCCCCTCGTGGCTGATGCCTTCCCCGTAAATCAGCTCGAATTCGGCCTCTTTGAACGGCGGGGCGAGTTTGTTTTTGACGACTTTTACGCGGGTTTGATTGCCGATCACGTCGGAGCCGTCCTTGATCGCGCCGGTGCGGCGGATGTCGAGCCGTTGGCTGCAGTAAAATTTCAGGGCGCGCCCGCCGGAGGTCGTCTCCGGGCTGCCGAACATCACGCCGATTTTCATGCGGATCTGGTTGATGAAGATCACGCAGGTGCGAGATTTGCTGATCGAGCCGGCGAGTTTGCGCATCGCCTGGCTCATCAGGCGGGCCTGGAGGCCGACGTGGCTGTCGCCCATCTCCCCTTCGATTTCGGCGCGCGGCGTGAGGGCGGCGACCGAGTCGATGACCAGAATGTCGATGGCGTTCGAGCGCACCAGCATGTCGACGATCTCGAGGGCCTGTTCGCCGGTGTCGGGCTGGCTGACGAGAAGCTCGTCGGTGTCGACGCCGAGTTGCTTGGCGTACGGGACGTCGAGGGCGTGCTCGGCGTCGACAAACGCCGCCACGCCACCCTGTTTCTGGGCGCTCGCCAGGGCGTGCAACGCGAGGGTCGTCTTGCCCGATCCCTCCGGGCCGAAGATCTCGACGATCCTGCCCGGGGGAAGCCCTCCGATCCCGAGCGCGACGTCGAGCGAGATCGAGCCGGTCGGAATCGGATCCTCGACATGAACCCCGAGGTCGTCGTCCCCGAGCTTCATGATCGCACCCTTGCCGAACTCCTTTTCGATGGCGTCGACGGTCATGTCGAGCGCCTGTTCTTTGTCCTTGTCGTTCGAGGCCATAGTGATCTCCGTATGGTGTGAAGGAAGTGCATCGGTCCACTGAACAACTGTATAGTCCCCCCGTTCGGGGTTCGTCAAGGAGGCCAACCCCCTCACCTACATTATCGACGCGGCCGCCGCGATCGTTTCGTCGTGAAGACGAGCGGGCCGGATCCCGGGAGGAGGCGGTGAGGTATGCGACGCCCCCGGGCGTCCCCGCTGTGCGTCACGACCCGCCGAGTGGCGAGCGGTGCCGGACGGTGTAGTTCGATCCGTCCGGCGTCAGCTCGGATTCGTACAAGACGACCTCGTCGATGCGCGTCTCGCCGAACGGGCCCTCGGAGACCTCCGAGCGAAGCTCGTTCAAATCGAAGGCCTTGTTGGATTTGACTCGCCCGAAGGTGACGTGGGCCTTGAACGGATGTTCGTCTCGGTCGATTGCGTACGGTTCGAGCGCCGCCTCGAGCTCGCGGTGCAGTTCGGCCAGCCGCTCCGAGGCCTTCCGGTCGACGCCGGCCCACAAAATCCGCGGATGGTGCGGATGGGGAAAGGCGCCCAGGTCGTCGACCGTCGCCGAAAACGGCGAGAGCGGCTCGACGAGTTCATCCATCACCTCGCCCAGCTCGCCGACGAGATCGGCCTCGGTGCTCCCCAGGAATTTCAGAGTCACGTGCAGGTTCTCACGCGGCGTCCACCGCACGCGGACTCCGGCGGGGACGTGCGGCCGGAAAGCCTCCTGCAGATCGCCGAGTGCGTCGAGTGTCTGCTCGGAGAGCTGGAGGGCGAAAAAGAGTCGTTTGGTCGCCATCTCATGCTCCGTCGTGAAGGGGGGGGTCTCCGGGCTCGGCGGGGCCGTCGACGCGGTGTGCCTCGAGCCGGCCCTCCAGATACCACAACAGCAATCCGGCGGCGGTCACCACCGAGCGGCGTCGCACGATTTCGCGGCCGCGGGGCGGGAACTGAAACCGGCGGCTGTAGATGCCGTCCGGTGTGGCGAGTCCGAAATCGACCGTGCCGACGGGCTTGGCGTCGGTGCCGCCGGAGGGGCCGGCGATGCCGCTGATGGCGACGGCGTGCTCGGCCTCGGCGTACTCCCGGGCGCCGTGCGCCATCTCCCGGACCGTCTCCGGGCTGACTGCGCCGTGCGCCTCGAGCGTCTCGGGGCGAACTCCGAGCATGCGCATCTTGGCCTCGTCGGCGTAGGTGACGAATCCGTACTCGAACCAGGCCGAGCTTCCGGCGACGGCGGTCAGCTCTTTCGACAGCCAGCCGCCCGTACAGGATTCGGCCGTGGCGACCGTCTCGTCGCGGGCCTCGAGCGCCTCGCCGATGCGCCCGGTGAGCGGCACGTCGCCCTCGGTCGCCAGCCAGTCGCCGATCTCGTCGAGGATGCGCCGGCGGACGGCACCGACGCCCTCCCGGTCGGGGCCGCGCAGCCGCACGGTCACCAGCGGGGCGTCGGGCAGAAACCGCACCGAGACGCCACGATCCTCGGCGAGATCGACTGCCGGGCCGATGCGCGTCTCGAGGCTGCTTTCGCCGAGCCCGAGAAACGTCAGCTGATCGGAGGCGCTCGGTGCTCCCTCGGCCTCGCGCATCCGGGGCGCGAGGTGTTCGTCGAGAAACCACTCGAATTCGTGGGGTACGCCCGGAAGAAACCAGGCCCGGGTGCCGGCCTGTTCGAGCGCAAAACCGGCCGCCGTGCCGACTCGGCTCTCCAGAATCTCGGCCCCCTCGGGAAAGTAGCACTGGCGGCGATTGTTCGGCGTGAACTCGTAGCCGTGCTCGTCGAACAGCCGCTGGAGATGCTCGAGCGTCGCCTCGTCGAACTCCAGCTCGCCGTCGACCCAGGCGGCCGCCGCCGAACGGGTCCGGTCGTCGTCGGTCGGGCCGAGTCCTCCCGTGACGACCACCGCCTCCGCCCGGGCCGCCGCTTCGTCGAGCGCCTCGACGATCCGCGACTCGGCGTCGGGCACGAGCCGGGCGTCGACGAGCTGCGAGCCGTGGCCCTCGAGAAAGTCTCCGAGCACCGAGACGTTGCGGTCGCGAATCCGCCCGTCGAGAAGTTCGTCGCCGATGCAGACTGCTGCGACATCCATGCCGGGCTCGCCGAAGGGGAAGGCGGGGATTCGACTCTACCGTCGCGGAGAAATATAACCGGCTCGGGGTCGCCCGTAAAACTTGACGCCACGCGCGAGCGTCTCGTACACTCCCCCGAGCCTACCACCCGGTTCATCCACGAGGGTCGGCGCGGCTGCGCGACGGAGCGCGACCGAGCGACGCGCGATGGCGGAAACGTTCGGCAAATACCAGCTCGTCCAGAAAATCGCCCAGGGAGGGATGGCGGAGATTTTTCTCGCCACCCGCGAAGGGGACTTCGGCGGGTTCGAGAAACGGGTCGCCATCAAGCGGATCTTTCAACATCTGACCGGGCGCGACGAGACGGTCAAGATGTTTTTCGACGAGGCCCGCATCGCCGCGACGCTCAACCACCCGAACATCGTCCAGGTCTTCGATCTCGGCGAGGTCGAGGGGTATTTTTACATCGCCATGGAATTCGTCCACGGGACGGATCTGCGGCGCATCTGCCGGCGCGGCCTCGAGCGCGAGGCGTACCTGTCGATCGAGCTGGCCGTCCGCATCGTCGCCGACGTCGCCGCCGGACTGCACTACGCGCATACCCGGACCGACAAACAGGGCAATCCCCGCCACATCGTCCACCGGGACATCTCGCCGCAAAACATCCTGGTCGGCATGGAGGGGCAGGTCAAAATCTGCGATTTCGGCATCGCCAAGGCCGAAAACCGGCTGGCGAGGACCCGGACCGGCCAGTACAAGGGCAAGCTCTCGTACATGAGCCCCGAGCAGTTCAACGGCGAACAGCTCGATGCCCGCTCGGACGTCTTCAATCTCGGCATCGTCCTGTACGAGGTGACCCTCGCCCGGCGGCTGTTCGACGCGAAGACGGATTTCGAGCGGATGCGCCAGATCGCGGAAGCGCAGGTGACGCCTCCCTCCGAGCTCCGCGCGGAGTATCCCCCGCGGCTCGAGCGGATCGTCATGCGGGCGCTGCGGCCGAACCCGGCGGATCGGTATCAGTCCGCCGAGCAGATGCAGATGGCACTCGAGGAGTGGCTCCACGAGCGCGAGCGGACGGTCGGGCCCGTCCAGTTGAGCGACTACATGGACGAGACGTTCCCGGAGCTGGTCGGCGGCTTGCCCCGCGAGATGGACCGCGTCGAGTTCCCGACCGGCGCGTCCGAGGGGGAGGCGTCGGCGGAGGAGCGGGACGGGGGCCGGGAGAGCGAGCCGGCGGCGGGCCCGGAGGTGCCCGGCGTGACGCCCGAGGATCCGACCCAGCCGGTTCCGCGCGATGCGCTTCCGACGAGCACCGTCGAGCAGGCATCGGCGTATGCCGACAGCGGTGACGGGGGAGGCCAGACGGGGGACGCCGAGACGTACGACGAGGTCGACGACGAGACTCGCCCGATGCAGGTCAGCCGCGAGGAGCTCGAGGCGGCGGTCCGCGAGACCCAGGAGGCGTCGGCGCAGTCGAGGGAGGAGCCGGCGCCGACGGCCGAGCTCGACGGCGATCCCCACCAGGCGCCGACCGACGAGCGCGATTCGAGCGAATTCGACGTGCGCCAGCGCGGCTCCGGGGAATTTCCCGCCGAGGAGGCGTCGCCGGAGGCGGAGACGGACGAGCGGACGCCGGACGCTCTCGGCCGGGAGGAGAGTGGGTCGGCGCCGCACGAACGTACATCCGGTTCCGACCGCGAGGAGGCCGAGCGCAGCCCGACTCGACGGGGTGTGCAGGCGGCCCGGGAGGGGCGTCCCTCGTACGGTCGGGAGGCGGCCAAAAATGGCGAGGTCTCGCGAGAGGCGACGACGAAAGAAGAACGCCCCTCGGCCTCCGGGAAACCGGTCGAGTCGGCTGCCTCCGGCGTCGGAGAGCCCCCGCCCGGCGCGCAGGGCGCATCGGAGGCCTCCTCGGGCCCGGCCGAAGGGAGCGACGGCACGTTCGGCTCGCTGGAGTTCTCGGCCGACGCATTCGGCGGGCGGCGCCACAAGTGGCTGGCGCTCGGGGGACTCGCTGTTGCGCTCGTCGCCCTCGCGGTCTTTGGCTATCTGATCGCGACGCACGAACCGGAACTCTCCCGGGCGGACGGCGAACAGACGGCCGTCGAGATCGATGCCGGAACCGCAGCGGGTGCCTCGCCGGTCGAGCGGGTCGACGTCGAGCTGACCACCGAACCAAAAGGGGCTCGCGCGATCGTCAACGGGCGCGACACCGGAGCGACCACGCCCACCTCCGTGAAGCTGGTTGCCGAGAAGACCAACGAGGTGTACCTGTATCGCGACGGCCACCGCCCCGCCCGCCGGATGATCGAGGGGCGGACCCGCGACCAGCCCCGCCAGATCGCCCTCGAGGAGGTCGGCGACGCGGAGCCGAGTGGCGACGTCGAGATCGAGACGGATCCGGAGGGCGCGACGGCGTACCTCGACGGCGAAGAGCTCGGGGAAACGCCGGTCACCGCCGAGGAGGTCGTCGGCGATGCCGTCCACCACCTCCGGGTCGAACACGAGGGCCACCACCCGGCGGCGGTTCTGCTGCATGTCGCCTCCGGGGAGACGACGCCGACCTCGATCGACCTGGCGCAGTTGAGAGAGGATGCCGACGATTTTTGCGAGGTCGTCTACGACGTGGTGCCGCAGGGAGCGATGATCGAAGTCGACGGCGAAATTCAGGGGACCTCGGAGGTGGCGGTTCGCCACGAGTGCGGGGAGTTTCTCGAGATTTCGGCCTGGAAGTCGAATTACGAGGACCGCGAACACCGTTTGCAGCTCGAGGAGCCGGGGCGCTACCTGCTCCGCTCGCGGCTCGACAAGATCGTCCGTGCCAGGGGGACGGTGGCGGTCGAGGTGCCCGACTCGCTGCGGGTGTTCATCGGCTCGAACGGCTACGGCCGCGGGTCGGTCGAGGATCTGGAGCTGGCGGCCGGGGAGCATACGCTCGTGCTCGAGACCGACGACCGGGAGCGATTCGAGCGGACGTTGACCGTCCGGGCCGGCAAGACGACCCGGTATCGGGTCCGCCTCGAGGAGGGTGAGGCCGTGCTCGAGCGCGTCGCCCGCTGAGCCGGACTCCGGTCAATGCACCGACCTGACGGAGACGACGATCGATGTGGAGACGAATCCAGCGCGGGATGGGAGGGGCTCGAGGTCGCCTGACGGCGGTGGTGCTCGTCGCCGCCGTGTGTCTCGGGAGCGCGGCGTGCGGCGGGAGCTCCGAGGGGGATGCCGACGGGGAGACCGGGCAGACCACCTCTCCGCCGACCAATCGCGAGGCCCTCCGGGCGTTCGAGCGCGAGATGGACGACCTTCTCGCGCGGGAGGCGTATCGCCGGGCGCGGCGCGATTCCGTCCAGAAGGTCATCGAAGCCGAGACCCTCGAGGACACCTCGTTGCATCGCCCGGAGATCCTCCGCCGGTTGTACGCCGGCCGAAACTTCCGGCCCGTCTGGTATCGCGGCTACGACGAGGCGTTTCGGCCGCGTCCCGCCGTCGAGGCGCTGACCGACCGACTGCTCGCGGCGGTCCGCTCGCACGGGATGTGGCCGGCCAAAGTCCACCTCTCCGAGGTCCGGAATCTCGGCGAGCGAGAGAGTCGGTGTTGCACCCCTCTTGATCGCGTACTCGCGGGCGAGCAGCGCGAGGCGATCGTCGAGTTTCTCGCTGATCGCGACCGAGACCTTCGGCCCGAGAATTTCGACTGGCTCGCCCGCCTGCTCGCTCACGACTCGGGGCCGACCCCGGAGCTGGCGGAGGCGGTCGAACGGCGGGCCGACGAGCTGCGGACCGAGGTTCGCGACCGCGCCCGGCGCGAGGTCCTCGCCACCGACGCCCTCGCAGCATACCTCGCCGAGATGCGCTACGCGAATCCGGTCTGGCACCAGCCGCGCGCCTGGCGGGCGACCCTGCGTATCGGCGAGCGCGGTCCGGTCCGCTCGACGACCCTCGCCGGCAAACAAAAGGAGAAGACGGCTGCCGAGCAGATGCGCAGGGCCGTCCGGGCGGCGCGCGAGCGGACGATGATCGTCGAGCAGCTTCGCGGGGTTGTCGCCGAGCCGGCCTCCGTCACCGAGACGATGGACGAGGCGGTCCCGCCGTTTCGCCAGTACCGCCGGCTGACCGAGGCGTTTCGCCGCTACCGACCGATCGTCGAACGAGGGGGCTGGCCCGAGCTTCCCACCTCCGCCGACGGGCTCGAAGTCGGGGACGTCAGCCGCGAGGTTCGGACGCTCAAAGAACGGTTGCGCCGCGAGGGCTACTGGCGGCCCGAGGAGGCGGCGGAGCCGACCGGAGAGTCGAGCCGCTCGTACGCGGCCGTCGCGGCGGTGCCCTCCGGCGAGGTCGTCGAGGAGGGGAGCAGCGGGGAACCTCGGGCGCCCGCCGCCGGCGAGCCGGACGACGAGTACTCGATGGTCTTCGACGAGCGCCTCGCCGAGGCCGTCACCGCCTACCAGAGGACCCATCAGCTCTGGGAGAATCCCGCGCTGACCGCCGAGACCCGTCGAAGTCTCAACGTCCCCGCTCAGCGGCGATGGAACCAGATCCGTCTGGCGCTCGATCGCTGGCGCGAGAGCAACATCGGCGCCGACCGCCACTACATCCACGTCAACATCCCCGATTTCCACGCCGAGGTGTGGCGCGACGGCACCCGCGAGATGCGCTTCCGCGTCGTCGTCGGCAAGGCGACCCGCACACTGGACGACGAGGACGACGAGCAATCCGGCGACGAGAGAGAGGACGACGAGGAGGACGACAAGGATCTGTATCCCCTCGCCACCCCTCGCTTCAGCGACACCCTCGAGTACATGGTGCTGAATCCGTACTGGAACGTCCCGACCAGCATCCGCGAGACCGAGCTGAAACCGAAACTCGAGGAAAATCCCGACTACTACGACGAGGAGGGCTTCGAGGTCGTCACCGACGACAACGGCTTCGAGTACCTCCGCCAGAAGCCCGGCGACGACAACGCCCTCGGCAAGGTGAAGTTCCTGTTTCCGAACGACCACTCGGTGTACATGCACGATACGCCGGCCAAGGAGCTGTTCGACAAGCCGATGCGTGCCTACTCGCACGGGTGCATCCGGGTCGAGAAGCCGATGGAGCTGATGCACTACCTGCTCGACCTCGACGGGCGTTGGAGCGGCGAGCGGCGCAAGGAGCTGCTCGAGCAGTGGTTCGACAGCGAGCAGGAAAAGTGGCTCGCCCTGCGCGAGACGCTGCCGGTGCACCTCGAGTACTACGTCACCCGGGTCGACGGGCGGGGGCGGGCGCACTTCCTGGCCGATCTGTACGATCTCGACGAGCCGCGCATGAAAACGATCGACGCCCGGCTGGCTGCACACCCGGACGGCTACGATCTGCCGACCCCGGAGATGACCGAGCTGATGGACGCCGCGCTGAAGGGAGAGCTCGAGCTCTGACGCTCGGCAACGTCGTCGGCGGATTCCCCAACCTGACGATCTGGAGCGGCGGCGGCCTCGCCGCCGGCAGGAGTTCATCCCTTCACAGCTACCCGCCGAGGCGTTATCCTCGGGGAGCAGTCTCGACATTTTGGGAGTGGCGGCGGCCCCCACCGAGACGATCTGGAGCGGTGGCGGCCTCGCCGCCGGATCTTCAGGGAGGTGGTGCGATGGTCGATCCCGTCTCGAGTGAAGGGATCGAGCAGGCGGTCGATCAGACCGATCTCGAGGGCGCCGGCGACGGCGGCGAAACCGGGGCGTCCCCCGGGAAGAGCGACGTTTCGTTCGACGAGGTGCTCGAGTCGGGCGGAGGGGCCGAGGCGCCGGACGGGTCGGCCGAGAGTGCGCCGGCCGACCGTGTCGAGGGCCGCGACCTCGAGGGCGTCGACGACGTCGATTCGGCGACCTCTCCCGACGCAGCCTCCGGCGAGAGCCTGCGCGATTTCGTCGACGGCCTGTCGGAGCGAGGCTCGGACCTCGACCGGATGCTCGATCGGACGATGCAGGGAGAGGATTTGAGCCAGCAGGAGCTGCTGGAGATGCAGTCGCTGATGTACTCGTACTCGCAGAAGGTCGAGCTGGCGTCGAAATCCGTCGAGAAGGCGACCGGCGGGCTCAAGCAGATGATGCAGGTGCAGGTCTGATGCGGGGCCCCGAGCTCGCCTCGAGGGCGAAGCCGGGTCGAAGAATCGAAGCTTCAGCGGGGAGATTGTGACGACACGATTCGTCGAGGTGATCCAGTCGGGGAGGGCGGGAGCGAGTCTGCTGTTCGTGGTGGCCGTCGTGTGCGTCGTCGGCTGCCAGGAGGAGGTGTATCACGGACTGAACGAGCGGCGGGCGAACCGGATCGTCGTCGCCCTCGAAAAGGAGGGGCTGGCGGCGGACAAGGCGCGCGACGGATCCGGCGAGGGCGGGTGGATGGTGACGGTGCCCTCCGGCCAGAAGGTCCGAGCCTGGAAGGTGCTCGAGGCGCGCGGGCTGCCGAAGCCGAAGACGGAGGGATTCAGCGAGTTTTATCCGACCGGCGGCCTGATTCCGACCGCGAGCGAAGAGCGGATTCTGTATCAGTACGCCACCGGGCAGGAGTTGCGCAAGACGCTCTTGAAGGTCGACCGGGTGGTCGACGCGCAGGTCAACCTCGTCTTACCCGAAGAGCCCCGCGTCCAGCTGTCGAACACGGAGGTCGAGCCGCCGCGTGCGAGCGTGCTGGTCAAATATCAGCCCCGCGAGCAGGCCTCCGGAGAGCCTCGGCCGCCGATGACGGTCGCGGCGATCGAGAAACTGATCGCCGGGGGCGTCGAGGGGCTGGAGCGCGAGAGGGTCGAGGTGATCGTTACCCCGGCGGGCGACCCGGTGGCCGAGGCGGACGAGCCCGACTTTGCGAAGGTCGGGCCGGTTTCGGTGGCGCCGCGCAGCCGGGGAATCGCCCGGGCGGTGATCGGCGGGATGGGCGTGCTGGTGATCCTGCTCGGGGCCGGGGTGGCGTACCTGCTGTGGAGTCGGCTGCGGGAGGACGACGTGCCGGGGAGGCCCAGGTGACCGGAGAGCGCATCGACCGCTCGGGGTTGAACCGTGCCGAGGCGGGATTCGTGCGGGCGGCGGTGGCATTCGGCGGTGGCGTCGACCTGCTGCAGGCGCTCGAAGCCGGCCCGGCCGAGGCGCTCGAGCCGGTACTCGAGCGGATCGAGGCGCTGGAGGCAGAGCAACGCGAGCGAGTCGTCGACTCGTGGCCCGACGAGGGGTGCGGGGCGGAGGAGCTGCGGGCCGACGAGCCGGGGCATTTCGACGCGCTCCTGGGAGTGGAGCCCGACCGATTTCGGCGCCTGGCGGGGGATTTCGGGGTCTACCAGCTCGCCCTGTTGTTCGAGCCCGAGAATCGACGCCGGGTCGCCCGGACGGCCGGCAAACTCGGCGCGCGGCGGCGGCGCCTGATGATGGAGGCGCTCGATCGGGAGGGCCGGCGGGTCGAGCGGGCTCGAGTGCGAGAGGTGTTCGTGACGTTGAGCGAGCGGGTCGAGGGGTTCCGGGCGCGAGTCGAGCATCTCGGAATCTACGCGATCGCCTGTGCCGCCGGGCGCCGCTATCGCGGGCGAGTGGTGCGGCTGGTGGAGCGACTGCCGGGCGAGCTCGGCCGGCCGCTCCGGCGCTACTACCGCCTCTCGCAGGTGAGCAGCCGTTGCGGGGTCGGACGTCGCTTCCGGGCTTCGCTCGAGGAGTTTCTCGCGTCGGAGGCGCTCCCGCGACAGCCGGCCGAGAGCGGGTGCCGGGAGGGGGAGGCGCGATGAGCGACGCGGCGAACGGGGCTCGGGAGGACGAGGCGGGGAGCGAAGACGAGCGCGGCGAGGGGCCGAGCGAGCCGGATCCGATCCCCGTCCTCGAGGCGCCGGTCGAGGTCGCCGAGCCGCTCGCCGAGGCGGCCGGGGGGCGACGCCCGACGGTGATCAAAGATGAGACGATTCGAGAGTTCGAGGATCTCTCCGAGGCGATCGAACGTGCGGAGGAGCGCGCCCGGCGGATCGTCGAGGAGGCGCACGAGGAGGCCGAGGCGATCCGGAGTCGGGCGGCCGAGGAGGGCCGTCGGGAGGGGCGCGAGGAGCTGGTCGATCTCGTCGCGGACGTCCGCCGGCGCTACCGGACGATCCAGGAGGAGGCCGAGCAGGACATGCTCGACCTCGCGTTCCGCATCGCCCGGCGCCTCGTCGGCCGCGAGATCGACCGGGAGCCCGAGGTCGTCGAGGAGATGATCGCCGATTCCCTCGAGCACGTCCGGGGCAAACGCCAGGTCGTCGTCCACGTCCATCCCGACGACCTCCCGCATCTCGAGGAGCAGCGCGAGGCCCTCTCGCGGCAGCTCGACGGGGCGGCGATTTATTTCGAGGGGCGCGCGGATCTCGAGCGCGGCGGGTGTCTGATCGAGACGGCGACCGAGCGGATCGACGCGCGGCTGGAGATGCAGCTCGAGCAGCTCCGCGAGGCGATCGAGGGAGAGAGGTCGAGCCGATGAGCGACGAGCCGACGGGACGGGGCATGGTCGACGAGGGCGATGGCGAGCCGAGGCGCGACGGGGGCTCGGTGCTGAGCGGCTATCTGTCGCGGCTCGACGAGGCCGATCCGGTCGAGGTGCGCGGGCGGGTCAGCGAGGTGACCGGGCTGGTGGTGCGGGCGTCGGTGCCGGAGGCGGCGGTCGGGGATCTGGTCCGCATCGAGCGCGAGCGCGGCGAGCGGCTGCCGGCCGAGGTCGTCGGGTTTGCCGACGAGGACGTCGTGTTGATGCCGCTCGGCGGGCTCGATGGCATCGGGCCGGGCGCCCAGGT
>CAZRLK010000159.1:0-11943 GCA_964600555.1 uncultured Bradymonadales bacterium | reverse complement strand
ACATCAACATCCTGACCATCGAGGATCCCGTCGAATACCAGCTCGAGGGGATCAGCCAGATGCAGGTCAACCCGAAGATCAATCTCAATTTCGCGACCGGCCTCCGAAGCTACCTGCGCCACGACCCGGACGTGATCATGGTCGGCGAGATCCGGGACCTGGAGACCGCCGAGATGGCGACCCAGGCGTCGCTGACCGGCCACCTGGTGTTTGCGACGCTGCACACCAACGACGCGCCGAGCGCCTTCACGCGCCTGATCGACATGGGGGTCGAGCCGTTTCTGGTCAGCTCGACGGTCATCGCCTCGATCGCCCAGCGGCTGGTCCGCAAGCTGTGCCCGAACTGCAAGGTGCCCCACGACCCGGAAGAAGACGTCCTCCAGGAGCTGGGCCTGCGCGGCCAGCAGCTCGAGCGCGCCAGAGAGGGCAGCACGATCTATCGAGCCCGGGAGGGCGGCTGCGAGGAGTGCCTCGATCTGGGGTACACGGGCCGGACCGCGATCTTCGAGATTCTGACCGTCGACGACGAGATTCGACACCTGGTGACCCAGGAAGAGGACGCCTCGGTGATCAAACGCAGCGCCACCGACCGCAAGATCATGCGGACGCTGCGCATGGACGGAGCGATGAAAGTCCTGCAGGGCATCACCAGCATCGAAGAGGTAATGCGGGTCACCCAGGAGGATACCGGCGAGGTCAAAAAAAAGACCGACGCGTTCCCGCCGGAGCCGGGTGCAGCGACGCCGGAAGTGCAATGATGCGAGGTTCCGTCGCCGGACGTCTATCGTCCGGCGCCCGGCACCCGACGCCCGACGACCGACGCCCGACGACCGCTGTCTGAGTAGTTTCCGACACCCGACGCCCGACGCCCGACGACTGCCTTTATGCCTGTCTATGAATACAGAGGACTGAACGATGCGGGGGAGGAAGTCCAGGGGATTCGGGACGCCGAAAGCCAGTCGGCCCTGCGCCAGCAACTGCAGGCGGAGGGCATCTATACGACCGAGGTGTACGAGGGGGAGGAGGCCGAGGAGCGAGCGCGCGGCCGAGAGATCGATTTCAGCCAGTACTTCGAGCGCATCACCCTCCGAGACATCGCGGTGCTGACTCGCCAGCTCGCGACGCTTCTGCGGGCCGGCATTCCCCTGGTCCGCGCACTGAACGCGATCAGCGACCAGGCCGAAAAAGACGAGCTCAAACGCGTCATCTCCGACATTCGCCGCCGGGTCAACGAGGGCTCGTCGATGGCCGCGGCGGTCAGCGAGCACCCGGAACATTTCAGCAATCTGTACCAGAACATGGTCAAAGCCGGCGAAAGCTCCGGCAATCTCGACGTCGTGCTCGAGCGTCTCACCGACTTTCTGGACGACCAGATCGAGCTTCGGGGCAAGATCATCGGGGCGATGGTCTACCCGGTGTTGATGATGATCGTCGGCGGTATCCTGCTGGCGCTGATTTTCACCTTCGTCATCCCGAAGGTCACCCAGCTTTTCCAGGACCAGGACGCGGCGCTGCCGTTTTTGACGCGCGTGCTGATCGGCGCCAGCGATCTGATGTCGAACTGGGTGTTTTTGATCGTCGCCATCCCGGCGACCGGCGCCGCGATCGCGGGGTTCGTGTACTGGAAGAACACGCCGGACGGCGAGGAGACATGGGACAAGTTCGTCTTGAAGGTACCGGTGCTCGGCTCTCTGGTGCGGATGATCGCCGTCAGCCGGTTCGCGCGGACGCTCGGGACGCTTCTGGCCAGCGGGGTACCGCTTTTGACGGCGATGGACATCGTCAAAAACATCCTCGGCAACCGCCGGCTCGTCGAGGTGGTCGAAAGCGCGCGCGTCGACATCGAGGAGGGCGAAAACATCGCCGACCCGTTGAGGCGGTCCGGCGAGTTTCCTCCCCTGGTCACCCACATGATCGCGGTCGGCGAAAAGAGTGGCCAGCTCGAGGAGATGCTCGGCAACGTCGCCGACAGCTACGACCAGCAGGTCGACATGCGGATCCAGGCGCTGACGACGCTGATCGAGCCGTTGATGATCGTCGTCATGGGTATCGGCGTCGCCATCGTCGTCTTCGCGGTGATGCTGCCGTTGCTTCAGTTGAACCAGATGATTGTGTGACGCGAGCCCAAACCACTGAGCGACGAGAGGAGAGATGAAACACCATGCCGCTTGAACGACTTATACAAGGTGGATGACCAACAGCGAGTGGCGAGTAGCGAATAGCGAAGTACGAGTGACGATTTACGAGTCACGAAAAACGGGAGAAACATCATGCAGCGCTTGTGGCGACAGATTCGCAATCGAAGTGGACGCGGTGCGGCCCCGCGCGGGATGACGCTGGTCGAGATCATGATCGTCATCACGATCATGGCCTCGATCATGGGCGTCGTCGGCTTTTACGTCTTCGGGACGCTCAACCAGGCGAAGACCAAAAACGCCAAGCTCGGCATCCAGAAGCTCAACGGGATCGTCCAGAGCTACTATCTGATGCAGTCCCCGAACGACGTCCCCGACAGCCTCGACGACCTCACCCAGGGGCCGAACCCGCTGGTCAAGGACCAGTCGAAGCTCAACGACCCCTGGGGCAACAAGTACATCTACAACAAAAACGGCAGCCAGGATTACGAGATCTACAGCGCCGGGCCCGACGGCCAGCAGGGAACCGAAGACGACGTGTACGCCGAAGACGACGAGCAGGGACGGTGATCACTCTCGATGCAGCCACACGCGACAACCCGAGGCCGGGGTGGGGCCGAGTCGCTCCGGCATCCGCGGGGCATCACGCTGGTCGAGTTGATGGTCACCCTCGCGATCGTCGTCGGCCTGCTCGGGGCGGGTGCGTATTCGATGGGCTTCGTCGCCCAGAGCGGCCTGAAAAACGAGGCGATGCGGCTGACCTCGGCGATGAACTACACCTGGAGTCGGGCGGCGATGAACAACGCCCAGTACCGGATGGTCTTCGACCTCGAGGAGCGAAGCTACCACACCGAGGTCACCAGCGCCCCGGTCGTCGAAAAGGACCGCTCGACGGAGGGCTCCGAGGAGTATCTCTCCGAGGAGGCGCGCCGCGCGCAGGAAGAGCAAGACGACGAGCGCGACGAGGAGTCCGGCGGCGACCGCGATACCGACCCGTTCAACGTCGACGGCAAACCGAGCTACGAGCAGGTCGAGGACTCGCAGCTCGAACCCCACACGCTGCGCTCCGGCGTGCAAATCGCCCAGGTCGTCCCCTGTGACCGCGAGGAGATCGTCCGCGAGGGCCGCGCCGCGATCCACTTTTTTTCGGACGGGTTTCAACAGCCCGCGATCATCGTGTTGACCAACGAGTCCGGGAGTTTCTATTCGCTGAAGACCGAGCCGCTGACCGGGCGGGTGCGCCTGTTCAGCAAAAAGCTCGAGGAGACCGACGACTGCGGCGAACCCGAAGAGGTTCAGCAAGAATGGTAGAGCCGAGACGACAGCCCCGGGGGTTTACCCTGCTGGAGGTCCTGCTGGCGATGGCGATCCTGGCGACGGCCCTGACGATTTTGATGGGGACGATGGCCAACTCCAATCAGCAGGCCGTCTACGCCAACCGCACCACGCGGGTCTCCCAGCTCGCCAAATCGAAGATGATCGACCTGCAATACGAGCTGATGCGCGAGGGGACGACCCAGAACGTCGAGTCGAAAAGTGGCGATTTCTCCGACGAGGGCTTCCCGGAGGTCGCGTGGGAGGCCGAAATCCAGCCGATCGAGATCCCCGAAGAGGTCAAAGAGCAGCTTCTCGGTCAGGTCAACGCCCAGTTGTTCGGCGGGGAGCAATCGCAGGGGGCTCTCAAGGGCAACGCCGCGTTTTCGGCGAAATTGCCGAAGCTGATCGGGTGCATCCCGCAGATGATCAACCGCATCGGCACGAAGGTGCGCCGGATCGTGCTGGTCGTACGCTTCGACTTTCGCGGCGAGGAACAGAAGCTCTCATTGACCCAGTACGTCGTCGACAAGTCGACCCGGGAGTTCGACCTGTTCGGCACGGGTCAGTCGCAATCGGGATCGAACGGAACCGGAACCCAGAACATGGGAAACTGAAAGACGATGTCTCCGCACCGACACGAGCGACATCCAGGGGATCCCCCGACGCCGGGCCGGAGGAGTATGCCGGCGGCGCCCGCCGGATTCACGATGCTCGAGGTGCTGGTCGCGATCGGCATCATGACCGGGCTGACGGCGATCGTGTGGGTGAGCATCAACAACATGTTTCGCGCCCGGGATTTCGTCCAGCAGCGCTCCGAGCGCTACCAGATCGTGCGGGTGGCGCTCGACCGGATGAGCTCCGAGATCGCCTCGGCGTACGTCGCCGGGCCGGCCCACGGGGCCGAGCGGCGCTTCGCCGATCAGCAGCAGGGGAGCGGTTCGAGCGGCAACTCCGACTCCCAGAACCAGCAGCAACAGGCCGCCGACGAGAACGCCCGGGCCCAGCGCGAGCCGGTCCAGTTCGGGATGCACGGCAGTGACGACCGGCTCGATTTCACCAGCTTCGCCCACATGCGCAATCTGCGCGACGAGCGCACCAGCCACCACGCCGAGATCGGGTACGCCATCAAGCAGACGCGCAACGAGCAGGGCGACCTGGTCGACAGCCTCGTGCGCCGCGAGGATACGACCATCGACGACGACATCACCCAGGGCGGCAAGGTCTACACGCTGATCCCGCGCATCGAGGAACTCGAATTCGAGTACTGGGACCCGGGCGAGGTCGATCTCGGGACCGAAGAGGAGATGGGCCGCGGGCGGTGGGTCGACTCCTGGGATACCGAAAGCCGCGAGTACCACGACCGCCTGCCGCACCGGGTGCGCATCACGATCACCCTGCCCCCGCAGGGGCCGCACGGCGAAGAGGAGACGTTCACGACGCAGACGCAGATCATGACCCACCAGATGCTCGAGCTGTGATGAGGCTATTCGACGCACTCGCATACGGGACCTACCGCCTGCTCGAGGCGGTCGACCGGCCGGCGCCTTCGGCGCTGCGGCGGCGGCGCCCCCGGGGCATTGCCCTGATCGTCGCCCTGGTGACGATCACGGTCCTGTCGGCGGCGGTCGTCGAATACGCCTACACCACGCGGGTCAACCTGACGATGTCGGTCAACGCCAAAGACCGGGTCAAAAGCTATTTTCTCGCTCGCTCCGGCATCAACCTCAGTCGCCTGATGCTCAACTTCCAGTACGCCCTGCAAAACGAGTCCGACGAGGCGCAAAACAACGACAACGTCTCGGGCGGCTCGTGCAACCCCGGGATGATCAGCGTCGCGATGCGCCGATCGAACTTCCAGATGCATCAGTACATGGACCTGTTGATGCGGCCGTTCAACAACGGCAAACTCGAGACGCCGGTCGGCGGAATCAACCTCAGCGAGGCGGGGGTCGACGGGTTCGGCAACTTCAGCGGCGAGTTCGACCTCGACATCTCCCCGGAGTCGGGCAAGCTCAACGTCAATCGCTTCGCGAAACGTCAGGTCAACCAGGACGATCTCAGCGAGCTGTGCACGATGGTCGCCGACTCGCAGTACACCGAGATCTTTCGCGAGGACGACCAGCAAGACCAGGTGCTCGACCAGTATCGCATCCTGCGCTACATCGTCGACTACATCGACCTGGACGAAAGCCAACTGTCGCTGACCGACCAGTGCACGCTCGAGGGGCAGGCCAGCGGCGACGAGGACGGCGACTACCAGGATTTCGATCGCAACATCGAGCCGCGCAACGCGAAGCTGACCCACCTCGCCGAGCTGTACCAGGTCTACGGGGTCACCGACGCGTTCATGGAGGCGTTCGGCGACAAACTGACCGTCTACCCGGTCGGCAAACCGAACGCCAACAGCGCCGAGATGCCGGTCTTTTACTCGATTCTGTGCCGCAACGCCCGGCTCGCCGACGAGAGTTCGCTCAGCCCCAGCGGCGAGGGCATCTCGCTGTGCCACCAGAGCCCCCAGGTGGCCCTCCAGGTGCTGTATTTCGCCCTGGCGCTCGACGGCGTCCGCAATTTCTTCCGCGACCCGCTGTCGGTGCTGATGGCGTATGTCGGGACGACCGAAAGCCGGCTGTTGCCCTCGGCGAAAAAGGGCCAGCCGGTCGCCTTTTTGCAGTCGAGCCAGGTCGCCGACTACCTGAAGGACTTCAAGCAAAACCCGATGTTGATGGCGAGGTTCATCGGCTATTCGCCGGCCTACCGCCAGATCGTCACCCGGATGCAACGCCAGGGGGGCTCGCAGATGGGCGATTTCGCGATCAATCCCCGCAACCCGAGCTTTCCGGAGTGGTCGATCGGGTTCGACCGGACGGGCATCATCCGGGCGGTCTCGACGAACAATCCGAGCATCTATCGGATCCGGGCGACCGGCAAGTACGGCTCGAACCAGACGACCGTCGAGACGGTCGTCGACTTCAACGAGACGATCCGGCGTCTGCCGAGCGGCGACTCGATCGAACAGCAAAACTCCGATTCCGAGCAGGCCAAGCAGCTCAAAGAGGCGCTCAACCGCCGCAAGGAGACGATGCCGCGGGGTCGGGTGCTGTACTGGCGGGAGAACGTCAAAAAGCCGGTCGAGGAGGACGACCAGCCGACCTCCGAGTTTGGCTCGAGCGCCCGGCCGGGAAGCGACAATCCGAGCCAGTTCGGCGACGACTCGTCGTTCGGCTCCGGGCAAAACTCCGGCAGCTTCGGCGAGCAGGGCGGGGGCGGGTTCGGCGAGCAGGGCGGCGGCGGATTCGGCGGGCAGAACTCGGGCGGCGGGTTCGGCGACCAGGGGGGCGGCAGCGACAGCTCCGGGGGCGGCTGGGATTTCGGCTTCGGCGAATGAGCAGATTCACCTCGTAGACGGACGGACCGATGGCAGATCACATCGTCGGCCTCGATTTTGGCTCGCGATCGATCAAGATGATGGTCGTCGACAACACGGGTGACCCCGTCGTCGTCGACTACGACAGCGAGGATCTGGCACTCGACCCGGACCCGTATCTCGAGGATCCCGACGCCAAACCGAACGCGAGCTCCTCCGGGGAGGAATCGAGCGAGCAGGAGGCCGAGGCGCCCGACGAAGGGGTCGAGCAAACCGACGGGGAGGCCGGCGCGGAGCCCGGCGGGCAGCCGTCCGGGGACGACGAGTGGGAGGCCGATTTCGGGCCGTCGCAATCGTGGATCGAGACGCTCGACCGGCTGCTCGCCCGCCACGACTTCGAGCAGGGCACCCAGTTCGTCACCTTCCTGCCCGAGGGACGCGCGATCTCGATCCACCAGGAGGTCCCCTTTCCCGAGCCCTCGAAGGTCAAGAGCATCCTCCCGAACCTGCTCGAAGACCGGCTCCCGATCGCGCCGGAACACATCGTCTACGACTTCGAGCTGATCGAAAGCGACGCCGCCGCCGACGAGGAGGCCGAGCACACGGCCGTCGTCGGCCTGGGGCGCAAACGCGACATCCGCCGATTCCTGGAGCACCTGCAGGGTTCGGACCTGAACCCCTCGGCGCTCGGCATCCCGGAGCTGATGTTGCGGTATGTCGCCGAAGCGACGGTGCCGCGCAGCGAAACGGCGGCCCTGGTCGACATCGGCCACCGCTTCACCCGGGTGATCGTCCTGGAGGATGGCGAGGCGGTGCTGGCGCATTCGGTCGAGGTGGGCGGCTGGACGGCGACCCGGCGCATCGCCCAGAAATTCGACATCTCGCTCGAGCAGGCCGAAAGCTACAAGCGCAACCGTGCGACGGTCCGGCCGCCGGCCGAGGCGAGCGACCGCGAGGAGGAGGCGCTCAGCGAGACCCTCCGGGCGGCCCTCCGGCCGCTGGTGCGCGACCTGCGGCGCAACTTCCAGTCCCTGTACGCCAACCAGCGCATCGAACTCGATTGCATCTATCTGTGCGGCGGAACCAGCCGCATCGACCACCTCGAGGCGTATCTCGACGAGCGGTTCGGGGTGCCGGTCGACCCGCTTCCCCTGGAGACGGCGGCCGGCTACCAGATCCTCGAGGGCGAAGGCGACCCGGAGACGGCCCTGGCGCTGGCCTGTGCCCTCCAGCCGGTCCGCGACCGCAAACAACGCCGGCTGCTGAACCTGCGCCGCGGCGAGTTCGCCTACTCCGGCGGCTCGGGGCTGCTCGAGGTGCTGACCGGCCCCTGGGGCGCCGTCGCCGCCGCGCTTCTGGTCCTGTTCGTCGGGACGCTGCTCGGCGAAAAGTACCGCCTCGAATCCAAGGCCGCGGCGATGGACCGGGCGGTCGCCCAGCAGACCAAACAACTGTTCGGCCAGTCGGTCACCGACCCGACCGTCGTCGAAAACCTCGCGACCGGCAAATCGAGCGGCAAACGGGCGTTCGTCCCCGAGATGAGCGCCTACGAGCTGTACTACGAACTGATGTCCCGGATCTCCCAGGAGATCGAACTGGAGCTCGACCGCATCGACGTCGACATCGACCGCAACATCGTCCAGCTCTCCGGCACCACGACCGACCCGCAGACCGTCGACGAGATCGTCACCGATCTCGACGAACTCGAGTGCATCGGCGACATCAACAAAAAACCGGTCCGCGTCCAGAGTGAAAACGAGGCGCGCTTCGAACTCGAAATCTCGAGCAACTGCTCGTAGAGAGGCCAGACTGCCATGTTCGATTCCGTCCAACAACGACTCCGAGACACCTACGACGACCTCAACGACCGCGAGCAGTTGTGGGTCAAGATCGCGGGGGTGATCTTGCCGCTGGTGTTTTTGACCTTCGTCGGCCTCCTGTTCAACCAGTCGCTCGACTCGGTGCGCACGACCATCGACGAGCGCCAGGAGCTGCTCTCGAAACTCGCCGAGGTCGCCCCCGAGTATCGCGAGCGCCAGAAAAAGGGCGAGACCGACCAGACCCAGACGAAATTCTCGCCGGAGGCGATCGAGGAAAACGACGTCAAACTGACCAGCTTCGTCGCCACCCACGCCACCGCCGTCGGCATCCAGGTCGACAGCTACGACGAGAGCGAGCGTCCGATCAGCTCGAGCGGCGAGGAGCAGGACGACGAAGAGGAGGCGTCGCTGTACCGGGCGGAGGTAACCGCCGAGATCCGGGGGGCCTCGAACGAGAAACTTCTGAAATTGCTCGAGCGCATCGAGACGGCCGACGAACCGGTCGTCCTGGAACGCATCACCGTGACGAACAACAAGCGTGAGGCGAGCAAGGTCCGCGCGGATATCATCGTCACGACCTTCAAACGCAAGGCGACAGGCTAATGATGGATCGTCCGCTCGTTCGCATCGGGGCTTACGCCGGCTTCGGGCTGGTGACCTTCGTGATCGCTCTGCTGGTGACCTTTCCGGACGGAGCGGTCAGGGAGATCGCGTCGGTCCAGATCGAGCATCGCCTCGAGCAGCGCATGGATCGCAACCTGGAGGTCGAGGTCGGGGATCTCGACCTGTGGTGGCTCGGCCTCGAGCTGCAGAACCTCTCGATCTCGGAGCCGACGCCCTCGGCGAATCCCGCCGGCCCGCAAAAGGCGGCCGACGATCAGGAAAACCCGAATGCCAAGGCGAAAAAGAGCCAGAACGGCGAGGAGGCCTCCGGCGGCCAACCCCGCCTGCAGATCACGGTCCCGAGCCTCGGCGCCCGGCTCGCCCCCCTGTCGAGCCTGTTCAACCTGGGGATCTCGGCGAAATACCACCTGGGGCTGGGAGGCGGCTCGATCTCCGGGACCTACACCCGATCGAGCGGCTCGCAGAGCGTCTACGTCGCGATCAACGACCTGGATCTCAACCAGTCGCCGCTTCTCGTGCAGTTTACCGGCGTCCCGATGTTCGGCACCCTCTCCGGGGAGGGGACCTTCGAGTTTGCGACCGACCGCCCCGTCGTCACCGGCGGCCAGTTCGAGATGACCGGCGAGAAGGTGACCATCGGGCCGAAACAGGAGCTGAAACTCGAGGCGATCCCGTTCGGCCACGTCAACATCCCGCAGACGAACTTCGGGAACATGCAACTGGCGCTGAACATCGAACGCGAGGGAGAAAACCAGCCGAGGCTCGTTCTCGAGGAGTGGCGCTCGAAGGGGCGCGACCTGCAACTGCAGATCTGGGGGCACGCCGATCTGGCACGACGGATGGCTCGCTCGGAGGCCCGACTGAAACTGCGCCTGCGGCTCAACCCCGAATTCGTGAACGAAAACGAGGCGATGGGGGCGATGCTCAACAACGAGAAGATGCAAAACGGCAAACGCGGCGACTGGCACGGCCTGGTCTTCTGGGGCCCGCTCGGCGACATGCAGTGGAAGGGCTCGCCGACCGCCGCCGCCGGACCCGACGAGGAAGGCGGCGGTGAAGGCGGTCAGAAGGGCAAACAGGGTGGCGGGAAGGGCAAAAAGAAGAAAAAGGGTGCGCCGAAGAAAAAATAGGCGTGATTCGTGACTCGTAATTCGTGACTCGTCACCCGACAAAACCGATTCGCACGAGAATGTAGCCGCGAACGGACCAACGGGACGTCCGCGGTAACGCGAAAAAAACAACAAAAGACTGCAGTCTTTGTTGTTGGATCGCGTCTACCCGACACGTCCCTCGCTCCGCTCAGTCCGTGCCGGGCTACCGAATCCCATCCTTACTCAGTTACTAACTTACTCACTCATTCACTGGTAACGCCGCAAAGCCCCCTACCTCGCCGTTTTTTCGTCCCCCCAGGCGACGCAACGCGAGCCTGAGGGTTGGTCGCCGAAATTTTGAGGACCTGTCTCCGTCAGGAATCCGAATCAGAGTCCATCACCCACTTGTTCCCGGTGACACAGACGTACGTTGCCTCTTTGTCATTTTCCGTGCAGACGGCTCCCATTTGCGAACCGACGCACCCGAGGCCGTCGTTGCGCTCGAGGACTGTGTACTCGACGTTCTTCTCGCTGCAGTCCAGGTCGAAAGCAGCTCGCTTCAGTCCATTCTTGCGAAACAACTCCTCGGCAGTCACACAGGAGCTACCGAACATCACCGCCCCGATCACCAACAACAGAAGAATCCACGTCCGTCGCATCCTTTCCCTCCGTCTGATCTGATGCTGAACTCATCATTCATCCCAAAACGCCCGCCTTCCATTGGCGAAGCGTATTTCTCACAAGAACGGGATACAGGGTGATGTCTCGATCGAGCAAATGCAACAAACTTCCCGTCGCTGACTAATGCTTCTTTCACGCTCCGAACCCCGCGATTTTCGGGTTCGAGCGGCCATTTCTGACCACCAGTGTGTACACAAACTGATCGGCGCATCTCTCGGTCGGAAATGTCCGCCCCTTGGCCGACGTTGGGGAGATGTCGTATGGAGGTACCCGGACTCCGTCCTCCACCACTCCACTGACTTTCGCATTCGGTCCACGCAGTATGTCCACCTCGCTGGTCAACCCCCGTGATGTCGACCTCCCCGAACTGCCCGCCCGGGAGGAACGCGACGAGATCACCGTCGAGGGCGCCCGCGAGCACAACCTCGCCGACATCGACGTCTCGATCCCGAAACAGGCGCTGGTGGTGTTCACCGGCGTCAGCGGCTCGGGCAAATCGAGCCTCGCGTTCGACACCATCTATGCCGAGGGCCGCCGCCGGTATGTCGAGAGCCTCTCGACCTACGCCCGGCAGTTTCTCGGCCAGATGGAAAAGCCCGACTACGACCGCATCTCGGGGCTGAGCCCGACGATCAGCATCGAGCAAAAGACCACCGGCTCCAACCCCCGCAGCACCGTCGGGACGGTGACCGAAATCTACGATCACATGCGGGTGTTTTACGCCCAGCTCGGCACCCAGCACTGCCACGAGTGCGGCCGCCCGGTCACCTCGATGTCGACCGACCGCATCGTCGAACAGGTCCTCGAGCTCGAGGAGGGCACCAAATTTCGGGTCCTCGCCCCCATCGTGCGAAACCGGAAAGGGGAATACCGGGATCTGTTCGAGGACCTGCGCGACAGCGGATTCGTCC
>CAZRLK010000158.1:0-11965 GCA_964600555.1 uncultured Bradymonadales bacterium | reverse complement strand
GGCCGGCAGCATGCGGCGGCGAGGCGGGCGGGGTCGGGTGGGGCGCCGGCGGCGGGCGAGCAGCGGGCGGGCCGGCAACACGCGGCGGCGGGACGGGCGGGGCGCGGCTCCTACGGGAAGGGCGAAAAATCGGGTGCGCGACGAAACGATCCGGAGGCGTGCGTCGGAAACGTACAGTGGCGGGTGGTGTACGGTGTCCGGCGCGGCCACGTGGTGGGGACATCGCCCGCAGTCGGCCGACCACCGGCTGCGGAACCCCCGTCTGGAAGGCACCGGTCGGGGCGGAGCCGCAGGGCTCCCGGAGGGCCTTAGATGGGGGACTATACCCAATTGTGGATCGTACCCGGCATGACGACCGCCGCTAGGAGGAGACGACTTGCCGAGCTCGCCAACCCCATCCCGCCCTCCCGGACTCCCTCGCTGGTCCGCCGCACTTCTCGCGGTGGCCTCGATCCTCCTCGCCCCCGCCCTCGCCCCCGGCCAACCCGACGCCTCCAGCCAACCCGACACCCCCGGCCAACCCGACGCCTCCAGCCAATCCGACGCCCCCAGCCAATCCGACACCCCCAGCCAATCCGACACCCCCAGCCAATCCGACGCCCCCGGCCAATCCGACGCCTCCAGCCAATCCGACACCTCCAGCCAACCCGACACCCCCGGCCAACCCGACGCCTCCCCGCCCTCCACCGGCACCCTGCACGGGGTCGTCTTCGGCCCCGGTGGCGAGCGTCCGCTCGAGGGCGTCACCGTCGAGGTCGACGGCGAATCACGAGCCAGCACCAACGCCGACGGCGCCTTCCAGCTCGAGCTTCCCGCCGGCACGCGACGCCTGCGCCTGGTCCGCCCGGAGGGCAAGGGGCTGCAGGTCGAGGCCGTCGAGATCGTCGCCGGGGAGACGACCGAGCTGCTCGTCGAGTATGCGGCCGACGGTCCCCCGCGCGTCGACATCGCCGCCCCGGACCCCTCGCGTGCGGCCCCCGCCGCTGCCGAGGCAAACGAGGCCGCTCGCCAGTCCGACCCCGACGCCGATCCCGGTCGCATCCTCGGGCGGGTCGAATCGCGCGAGGACGGCTCGCCGGTCGAGGGGGCGCGCGTGCTGGTCCGGGGCGTCGATGCCGAGGCGACGACCGACGCCGAGGGGCGATTCGAGCTCGAGGCCCCTCCCGGCGCCTGGGACGTCTCGGTCGTGCACACCGACTACAGTACCGGCACTAGGCAGGCGATCGAGGTGGCCAGTGGCGAGGCGACCGAGGTGACCTGGCAGCTGGCGCCGGCGGCGGTGCGGCTGTCGGCGCACACGGTCACGATCCCGAAAATCGAGGGGGGCACCGTGGCGTTGACCGAGCAGCGCCGCGAGTCGAGTGCCGCCACCGAGGTGATCGGCGCCGAGCAGTTCTCGAAGTCGGGCGATTCGACGGCCGCCGGGGCGCTCAAGCGCGTCACCGGGCTGACCGTCGTCGGCGGCAAGTACGTGTACGTCCGGGGGCTGGGCTCGCGGTACGCCTCCACGCTGCTCGACGGGTCGACGCTCCCGAGCCCCGAGCCGAACAAGCGGGTCGTGCCGCTCGATTTGTTTCCGACCTCCATGCTCGAGAGCATGACCGTCCAGAAGACCTACACGCCCGACATGCCCGGCGAATTCGGCGGCGGGGTGGTGCGCATGAAATCGCGCTCGTACCCGGACGACTTTCAGTTCGAGCTGGGGCTGTCGACGGGCGGGAACTCGACGACGACCTTCCGCGAGGGGCTTGGCTACGAGGGGGGGAGTGTCGACTGGCTCGGGGTCGACGACGGGACCCGCGAACTGCCGCCCCGCGTCGACGAGGCGACCGACGGCAAGGCCCTGACCAAAAAGGATCGGTTCGGCAACGGCAACTACACCGCCAGCGAGCTCGAGCAAATTGGCGAGTCGCTGCCGAACAACTGGAACACCCGGCGGGGGACCTCGATGCCGGATCTCGGCCTCAGCCTCGAGCTGGGCGATTCGTTCGATCTGCGCGGCGGGGCGGAGGCGGGCTTCCAGGTCGCCCTCTCGTACGATCGGGGTCGCCAGACGGACCGCTACGAGACGACCAGCTACGTGCGCGGCGACGGCGAACTGCAGCCCCAGAACTCCTTTGATTTCGTCTCGACGACCGACGAGATCGTCACCAGCGCCGTCGCCTCGGGCGGGATCGCGTTCGGCGACGACCACGAGTTGCAGCTCACCTCGCTGGTCAACCGGATCACCGACGACCGGACCGAGCGCTACGAGGGGCATTATGCCGATCTCGGCGGCGACATCCGGGTGACGCGGCTGCAGTGGCTGGAGCGCCAGATGATGTTCCACCAGCTTCAGGGCGAGCACGCGTTCCCGCAGACCGGCGATCTGGAGCTCGACTGGCGGTACGTCTTCTCGCGAGCGAGCCGCGACGAGCCCGACCGCCGCCAGTACCGCTACGATTACCGCGAGTCGATCGGGGACTTCGCGCTGTCGGACCGGCCGGAGGGCAACAATCGCCTCTGGAGCACCCTCCGCGACCACAACCACGACGGGGGCGTGGCAGCGAGCCTGCCGGTCGAGGTGTGGAGCGGGCTCGAGGCGGAGCTGACGGCCGGCCTCGACGCGACCCACAAGTCGCGCGAGGTCGACACCCGGCGCTTCAAGTTCACCAGCTCCGAGACCGACCCCGAGTTGTTTTCGCGCTCTCCCGAGGAGGTGTTCGCCCCCGAGCACATCGGCCCCGACAGCTACTTCGAGCTCCGGGAGGTCACCCGTTCGACCGACAACTACTCGGGGGCCCAGACCCTGCTGGCCGGCTATGCGATGGCCGACGTCCCGATCACGGGGGCGGTCGAAGCGAGCCTCGGCGCTCGCCTCGAGCACTCGAACCAGCGCGTCGAGACCTTTGCGCTGTTCGCCGACGACCGGGAGGTCGGGCAGTTGAAGACGGTCGATGTGATGCCGGCGTTGAACCTCACCTGGGAGGTCACCGACGAGATGCAGGTGCGCACCGCCGCCAGCCGCACCGTCAACCGTCCGAACTTCCGCGAGTTGTCGAACGCCTCGTACACCGAGGTCGTCGGGGGGCGGACCGTCGAGGGCAACCCCGAGCTCGACCGGGCGAACATCTCGCATCTGGACGCCCGCTTCGAGTGGTATCCGGACCGCGGCGCGAGCCTGTCGGTCGCGGCCTTTTACAAGGACTTCGAGCAGCCGATCGAAACGACCTACGAGCCGGGGGCGACGCCGATCGTCCGGCCCTCGAACGTCCAGGGGGCCCGTAATCTGGGCGTCGAGCTGCAGGGGCGGACCAGCCTCGAGCCGGTCGCCGACCTGCTGCGCGATGTCACCGTCGGCGGCAACCTGGCGCTGATCGAATCGGCGGTCGACATCGCCCCCGACTCCGAGGAGGCCGAACTTTTGACCAACACCGAGCGTCCGCTGCAGGGCCAGTCGCCGTACGTCGTCAACGCCCAGATCGGGTGGGACAACCCCGATCTCGGGGCGACCGCCAACCTCTTGTACAACGTCTACGGGCCGCGCATCTCGGAGGTCGGTATCTACGGCATCCCGGACGTCGTCGAGCAGCCGTTCCACTCGCTCGATCTCACCCTCTCGAGCGAGGTCGCCGAGCACTGGGAGCTGTCGGCGAAGGCGGGCAACCTGCTCGGCAGCCGGCGCGTGTACAAACAGGGGGGCGAGGTGACGCGGACGCGGCCGGTCGGGCGGTCGTTTTCGATGGGGCTGACGTACGAGTACAGCCCGTAGAGGCGATGAAAAGCTGTCGGCGAGGCCGCCGACGCTCCAAATAGTTGGGCTTGGGGTCGATGCTCCAAATAGTTGGGTTTGGGGTCGACACTCGAAATAGGTGGGTTTGGGGCTGCCGCCGCCCCGGATAGGTGGGTTTGTGGCCGCCGACGCTCGAAAGATGAGGCGATCTCGGCTGGCGGTGCAATCGGCCAGGAGTGTCGGTGGGCGAGCTCACGCGAGGCCGCCGGGCGGCGTCGCCGCCCTCCGGTGCCGGCGGTCGAGTGAGGCGCGTCGGGGGGCTTGGCGTCTTGGCGTATCCGACCGGGAACGTCGGGCGTCGCGGTTCGCCCCGCGCCTTTCGCCGCGCGCGTGATATGTTAAGGAGTCGCGCCAAGAGTTCGATGCGACGGGGCAAGCCAGCCCCACAGACGGGAGCCCACGATGACGACCGACGTGCCCGAGAATTTTCCGACGACCGACGAGACGTGGAATCTCGACCCGATCTTCGAGGGGGGTGCGGGTTCCGAGGCGTTCGCCGACGAGCTCGACGGGCTGCGCCGGGCGCTCGAGCGATTCGGCTCGGCGCTCGCTGAGCTGCCCGCCCTCGGGGAGGCCGACGGGCCGGACGGGGCGGTGGTCGACGCCTGGGTCGAGGTGCTGGAGCGCCGCCAGGCGATCGCCGACCGCATGCGCGAGGTCGGGGCGTTCGCCCGGGCGCAGGCGGCGGCGCATGCGACCGACCCGGAGGCGACGTCGCTTCCGGGAGAGGTCGGCGAATTGCAGAGCCTGCGCGAGGCGGCCGAGGCGGAGCTGGTCGGCAAGTTGCACGGGGTCGGGGATCGTCCGGTCGTCTGGCTGAAGGGGCGCGAGGAGATGGAGGGGCTGGAGTTGTACGTCGACGAGCTGCGCCGCGACGCCGAGCGGGCGATGGCCCCGGAGCTCGAGGAGCTGGCCGCCGAGCTCAACCGCGACGGGCTGCACGCCTGGGGCGATCTGTACAACCGGCTGAGCGGCACGTTGACCGTCGATCTGGAGGACCCGGACGCCGGGGAGGCGGAGGTGGTCTCGGTCGAGCAGGCGAAAAACCGCCTGTCGGCGCCACGGCGTGCGGTGCGGCGGCGGGCCCACGAGGGGTTGCAGGAGGCGTGGGCGGGCGAGGCGTCGACGTTCGCGACGATCCTGAACCACGTCGTCGGGGCGAAGGAGACGCTGATCGAGCAGCGCGACAGCGACATGCTGCGCGAGCCGCTCGACCTCAACCGCATCGAGCGCGAGACGCTGCAGGCGCTGCTGGAGGCGGCCGACGGGTTCGCGTCGGTGCTGCACGAGGATCTCGACCTCAAGGCCGAGTTGCTGGGGGTCGACGAGCTCGAGTGGTTCGACCTCGACGCGCCGGTCGGGGCGGAGGCCGACGAGATTTCGTACCCGGAGGCGCAGCGGTTCATCGTCGATCAGATCGCCGATTTTTCGGGGCGGATGGGACGGTTTTACCGCCGGGCGCTCGCGGAGCAGTGGGTCGAGGCGGAGGACCGCGGCGGGAAGGCGCCGGGCGGGTATTGTTCGGGGTTTCCGGTCACCGGCGAGCTGCGGGTGTTCATGACCTACGGGGGGACGATGTCGAGCCTGCTGACGCTGGCGCACGAGCTGGGCCACGCCTACCACGGGTGGGTGATGCGCGACCTGCCGGCCGGGGCGCGCGAGGTGCCGATGACGCTGGCCGAATCCGCCAGCACGCTCTCCGAGAAGCTCGTCGAGTCGGCGGCGATCGAGCAGGCCGGCGAGGCGGAGCGGCTGCGGCTGCTGGATGCGCGGCTCGGCCGGGCGCTGGTGTTTCTGGTCGACATTCCGGCCAGGTTTCGCCTCGAGGTGGCGATGCACGAGGCGCGGGCCGACGGGCAGTTGCGGCCGGAGGGGCTTCGGGGGATGGTCGACGAGATCTTCGGCGAGGCGTACGGCGGGCGGCTCGGCTCGGTGGACCGGCATTTCTGGGCGTCGAAGCTGCACTACTACATCACGCGCTATCCCTTCTACAATTTCCCGTATCTGTTCGGCTATCTGTTCTCGAAGGCGCTCCACGACCGCGCCCGGAAGCGCGGCGAGGGGTTTTCGGAGACGATCGACGAGCTACTGGTCGACAGCGGGCGGATGACCGCCGAGCAGCTCGCCGAGGCGTATCTCGACGCCGATCTCACCGACCCCGGCTTCTGGGAGGAGGCGGCCGGGTCGATCCGCGAGGACGTCGCCACCTACCGCCGGCTCGCCGACGAGCTGGATTAACGGCCGGGCGCGAGACGTTGGGCGGGTGGAACGGGGCCCGGGCGGCGTCGCCGCCCTCCGGTGCCGGCGGTCGATCGAGGCGCGTGGGGGGTGGTCCCGGGCGTCCCGGCGTAGTCGACCGGAGCGTCGGCGGCTCGCCGGCGGTGTTCACCGACGTGTTTGATTCCGACGCCACCTTTAGTACATGAGACGCGCGACGGACCCTTCGATTCCCCGACGTGCGTGCTGGAGTGACCATGGCTGATTCGAGCTACACGATCGCGATGCTCGGTGCGGGGCCCGCGGCGATATACGGGGCGGACAAACTCGCCGAGGCGGGCCACGAGATCGTGATGCTCAACCGCGACATCAAGCCCGGCGGCCTCGCCGAATTCGGCATCTATCCGACCAAACACCGGATGAAGGACGGGCTGCGGGCGATGTTCCGCCGGATCCTCGCCAAAGACAACATCCGGTATGTCGGCAACGTCAAGGTCGGGGAAGGGGAGGATGCCGACCTGACGATCGACGAGATCCAGTCGATGGGGGTCGACGCGACGGTCGTCGCCGTCGGCGCCCAGGGGACGCGCTGGCTGGGGCTGCCCGGCGAGGAGGCCGAGGCGGTCCACCATGCCAAGGATCTGGTCTATCACTTCAACCGCCTGCCGCCCTACAGCGAGCGCGACTACGTGATCGGCGACGACGTCTGCGTGATCGGGCTCGGCAACGTCTGCCTCGACATCGTCCACTGGCTGACCTGCGAGAAAAAGATCGATGCCGTGACCGCCGTCTACCGGCGCGGTCCCGCCGAGCGGCCCTGCACGCGCAAGGAGCTCAAGATCGTCAGCGGGGCGATGGACCTCGAGCAGATCCGCAGCGAGATCGACGCCATCGCCGACGAGCTGGAGTCGGTCGGCCAGGACCCCGACGAGGAGTTCGAGGACCTGATCAAACACGCCGACGAGCCGCTCGAGACCGACAGCCCGACCGACTTTCGGTTTCGATTTCTGCGGAGCCCGGAGCGCATCGAAGTCGACGAGGACGGCGAGGTGGGGGGGCTGGTCGTCGAGAAGACCTCGCTGGTGCCGACCGAGGGCGACGCCCGGCCCGACATCGCCTCGACGGGGGCGACCGAGACGATTCCGTGCGATACGGTCATTTTTGCGATCGGCGACAAGATCGACCCGCATCTCGGTCTCCCGCTCGACCCGGAGTGGAACGGGGAGTTTGCGACGGTGCCGGAGCCCTGGGAGGCGCACCCCGATCGTCCGCGGTACACGTGCTGGGATCCGGACCGCGAGCAGCCGCTGTGGGACACCTTCGTGATCGGGTGGGCGCGCAAGGCCTCCGACGGGCTGGTCGGCAAGGCCAAGCAGGATGCCGAGCGAGGCTGCGACGAGATCCTGGCGTATCTCGACGGGGAGCTCGAGGAGACGCCCGGCGAGCCGGCCGAGATCGACCAGGTCGTCGGGGCGCTGACCGACCTGTTTCACTCGCGTGGCGTCCGCCACGTGACCTTCCCGGAGGTGCGGTGTCTCGAGGAGCGCGAGGAGGAGATCGCCGAGGAGCGCGGCCTGGAGGAGTTCAAGTTCGAGACGAACGAGCAGATGCTCGAGATCCTCGACGAGGAGTGCTGACGCCAGGGCGGTCGGTCCCGTCGGCGCCCGTCGCGAGATCGCGCCGAGGCCGCTCGGGCGCCACGCTGACAGCCGCCGGGCCGACGTGCTACAACGTCGAGCGAGGTTCGGCTCGTTCCTTTCGCGACGCCCCGGAGATTCCATGCTCGAGCGACGACGCACGCTGGCCGTCCTGATGGCGGTGGTGATGATCGCCGGCCTCGGCTGTGCCGGCTCCCAGACCCGAGACGACGCCGAGGTGCAGGGCGAGCCGCCGGAGGAGGAGCCGTCCGACGAGATGCCGGAGGGTCCGCCGGTCAAGACCGACGGCGAGTTGCCGGAGGGGGCGGACGCGGAGGGGAGTGGCGAGGCCGACGCCGAGTCGACGGGCGAACCGGCCGCCGAGCAGGAGGGCTCCGAGTCGGACCGGGCGGTGATGAGTGAACGCCAGCAGGAGCGCATCCTCGAGAAGGGGCCGGCGTATCTGTTTCAGGTCGTCCAGCTCGAGCCGGCCAAAAAGGACGGACAATTCCGGGGCTACGAGGTCGCCGGGGCGCGGCCGGAGGTCGAGGAGGCGATGAGCTCGCAGATCGAGGTCGGCGACATCGTCGTCCGGGCCAACGGGGTCGCCATCGAGCGGCCCGACGACTACATGGAGGCCTGGGAGGCGTTCGCCGAGGAGGACGAGATTCGCATCGAGCTGCTGCGCGACGGTGAGCGCAAGAGCGCCCACTGGGTGGTCCGCAGCGACAGCTCCGACGGGCAGACGAATCAGTGACGAGCGAGTCCGACACCGAGGCGGGGGTCGACGCCGAGCGCGGGCTGCTCGAGTATCGCGCCGCCTGGTCGCTGGTGGCGGGCGTGCTCGGGATCAGCCTCTGGGCGCAGCTTTTCTGGTTTCCCTTCGCCACGGAATTTCTCGCGGAGACGACGGGGCTTTTGTATGTCGGCCTGTACGTGTTGCCGGTGATCGTTCTGGCCGGCTCGCTGGCGACGGGAAGCTCGGCCGGCCTGCTGTTCGGGGTTCCGGTCGCGACGCTCCCGGGCCTGGTGATCGTCCCCGAGCAGGATGCCGCCGCACTCTTGCAGGTCCACCGGGGGATCTTCATCGCCGGGACGGCGATCGCCTACCTGGGAGCTGCGGCGGTCGCCACACGGGCGGACGAGATGGCCCCGAGCGAGCGGGTGGCGCTCGAGCAGGACGAGCCGGAGCGCCTCGAGGGGTTGTATCGCTACTACGTCTCGATTCGGCTGGTGATCCTGGTGGGGCTGTTCGCGGTGCTGGTCGGGGCGGTCGTCTTCGACCCGTCGATCCGGCAGCTCGTCGTCGAGCATCACGGCGACGAGGGAGGGGCCTCCGCGCAGATATTCATCGCGGTCCTCGGCTTTTTCACCTGGTGTGTCGTCGCCTACACGATGTTCTTTTTGCCGCTGGCGAACGTCGAGTACGATCTCCGGCGACTCTCCCGCCAGATCGACGGGCTGGCGAGCGGGGCGTCGGGGATTCGCTGGCGGCTGGGTCTGTCGGTGGCGGCGGGGCTCGGGGCGGCGGGGGCCTGGATGCTGTGGGGTTCGATCGGCCTCTGAGATCCGGGGGGACTCGCAATCGATTGAGGCAACGGCCGCCGGGAACGCGGACGCTGTCGCCCCGACCGGCACGGGTCGGCCTCTCCTGGACACCGTCGAAGACGACCTTCCCGGTGATGTTCTCTCGACGAACGTCCGGCCGCCGGACTCAGAAGGAGAGGCGCCAATGGGCACCGAGCCCACGCGAGATCCCGTCGTCGATTGTTCGTTCCGGAGCGAGTCGTTATCTTCACACGGGCTGCCTTTCGACCTCCGCGGTTTCGATGAGAGCCATCAGCTACGAAATCCTCGCCCTCGCCCTGCTCGCCGGCAGCGGCTTTTTCTTCTTTCGAGCCGTCGAATTTCTGGCGGGCAAGGACTACGTGTCGGGCATCCTGACGATCGTGGTCGGTCTGGCCGTCATCCGCACCGGCGTCGAGTTGAGCAAGCTGGCGATTCTCACCCGTCGAGAGCGCGAATGAGTACCGTCTCCCATCGGATCGCGGGGGTGATGATCGCGTCGATTGTCGCCGCGCCGCTCGTCGGGTGCAACGCCGGTGGCGACCATCCGGCGCCCGGAGCGGTCGTCGAGCGGTGGCGGGCCTCGGTCCCGGAGGAGACGGGGGCGGAGGTCGACGGCCATCCGCTGGGCGTCGCCGAGTTTCAGACCTACTGGGAGACCCGGCCCGAACGCGGTGCCGACGAGGTGATCGACGAGGTCGTCGGCCGCGAGATCGCCGTCGGCAAGGCGATCGACGAGGGGCTGCACCGGGACGACGAGCTGCAGTTCGTCCGCAAAAAGGCGATGGTCCAGGAGTTGTTGCGCCGGAGCGTCGAAGGCGAGGTGGGGGTCGAGGATCTCGACGAGGAGAGGGTCGAGAAGTTCGAGCAGCAGCTTCGCCGTCGGCTCGGGCGTCCGGCCGGCATCCGCGCCTCGCACCTGCTGGTGATGTTGCCGCGCGAGGACGACGAGTCGGGGGAGTCGGAGTCGCAGGGAACATCGGAGTCGAACGGAAACGAGGAGGGGGAAGCGGGCGAGGGCGGACCGGATCGCGACAAGTTGCGAGGCGAGGCGCGCGAGTGGGCCGAGCGCATCCGCGAGGGGCTCGCGTCGGATGCGAGTCTCGAGGATCTGTTCGAGGCGCGTCGGGAGTTCGCCGGGCGAGTGCCCGAGCCGCTGAAGGTCGTCGTCAACGCCCGCCTGTCGTTTCCGGCGCCGGATGCGCGACCGTTCGAGGGGGATCTGCCGGCGGACTGGATGAACGTCGTGCCGGCCTTCGCCGAGGCCTCCGATCGGTTGTTGGCCGAGGGGCGGGCCGGGGAGTTGTCGCAGCCGGTCGAAAGCAAGTTCGGCTGGCATCTGGTGCGCGCCGAAGAGCGCCTCGAGGGGCGCGTGCCGGAGCCGGAGACGTTGCGCGAGGTGGCGGTCTCGCGGGCGCTCCGGGTCGCGCGGGCCAAACACTACGGCGAGAAGCTCGGCGAGTGGCGCCAGGGGATGTCGCTGGCGCACTATCCCGAGACGATCGCCGAGGCCGAAGGCGATCGCGAGTGACGGCGGGGCGGCTCACGGGAGGCGTCGGACGACCTCCTCGAGCGGCCGGCGGCCGGGCTTGGCGAGATCGCGGTGATCTTCGCGCGGATAGCCGATCCAGACGAATCCGACGATCTCCTCGTCGTCGGGGTCGATGCCCAGCAATTCGTAGGTGTCGGGATGGCGGGTGATCGAGCCGGTCGTCCACTTCGAGAACACCCCTTCGCCGCGCAGACTCAGCATCAGGTTTTCGATCGCGCAGGCGACCGCCGCGTAGTCCTCGCGGCGGGTGAAGGCGTCGTCGACCAGTACCTGGCTCGGAACCACCAGCTGGGGAGGATTGCCGACCTTGTTGCGGTAGTTTTGCTCGTCCGCCTCGCTGAGATCCCGGTCCTGGGATTTCAGCTCGACGTACAGGTCCTCGATGGCCTGGCGTCCCTCCGGGCCGACGCGCGTAAACCGCCAGGGGTTGGTCAGCTTGTGGTTCGGCGCGGCGACGGCCGCCTCGAGGGCGCGCTCGACGGCGCCCTCCGGGATCGGCTCGGGACTGTATCGGTGAACGGTTCGTCGCTCGAGGATGGCTTCGCGTACGTTCATGGCGATGGCTCCGAATGCGTCTCGGGGCGGGGGTACGATCGGTGGCGGATCGTTCGCGGACTCGCGCCACTGGTAAGGCGTCGGCACCATTCCGTAAACCGCCGACGCCGGGTGGCGTCACGGGTCGGGGGAGCGGGGAGGGGGAGCGAGGCGAGCCCGGTGCGCGTATGGTCATCGTACCGGATGTCGTGTTACACGCCCACCGACCACGGTTTCGTCCATTGTTCCATCTGTCAGGAGTGAGTCGTGAAGATCGGAGTCCCCAAAGAGATCAAAAATCACGAGTACCGCGTCGGGATGGTTCCGGGAGGAGTCCGGGAGTACGTCCGGCGGGGCCACGAGGTGTATGTCGAGCAAGGGGCCGGAGAGGGCTCGGCGATTCCGGATGTCGCCTACGAGGAGGCCGGGGCGGTCGTCGTCGACGAGGCGGTCGAGGTCTGGGAGGCGGCCGACATGATCGTCAAGGTCAAAGAGCCGGTCGAGCGGGAGTACGACCGCATCCAGTCGGGACAGATGATCTACACGTATTTTCACCTGGCGGCAGTCCCCGAGTTGGCCGACGTACTGCTGGAGCGGGACGTCACGGCGGTGGCCTACGAGACGATCCAGGCCGAGGACGGAAGTCTCCCGCTTCTGGAGCCGATGAGCGAGGTCGCCGGTCGGATG
>CAZRLK010000157.1:0-12026 GCA_964600555.1 uncultured Bradymonadales bacterium | reverse complement strand
AGGAAAGCTGGACTCGCGACGAGAGTGAAATGCAAGTCGGCTCGTCGACGCGCGAGGCGCTTCGCGAGGAGGAAGAAGAACCGACGGTCGTCGGAGAGGAGCGCGAGCGCACCGACCAGCACAGCAGCGTCGACGTCGGCCGCCAGGACGAGAAGGTCTCCGAGTCGCTCATCGAGGACATCTTCCTCGAAATCCAGCCCATCCACGAGGGCGACAAGGGGATGGAGGAGGTCGTCAACTACGTGATGGATCTGGCAGTCGACAACATCGATGCCGAGAGCGGGAGCATCCTGTTCGCCGACACCAGCGGCCGGGAGCTGTATTTTGCCGCGGCGCGCGGGCCGAAGGCCAACGAGGTGATGGATTTTCGCGTGCCGATGGGGCAGGGCATCGTCGGATTTTGTTCGAGAGAGGGCGTCAGTCTGGCGGTGGGCGATGCGCAGAACGACCCGCGATTTTACGAGGAGATCTCGGAGTCAATCGGCTACGAGACCGACAGCCTGTTGTGTGCCCCGATCCAGTATCAGGGGCGGGTGTACGGCGCGATCGAACTGATCAACAAAGAGGGCGCAAGCACCTTCACTTCCAACGAGATGAATGCGTTGTCGTACATGGGCCGCCAGTTGGCCGAATACGTCAATCGCGTGGTGATGAGCCAGGAAGAACTCGACGAATGACGCGGGATCTCGTTGGCACACTTCGATCTTCCCGACACGCTGCCCGGTTGTCTGCTGCGATCCGCCGAGTCGGAGCCGGATCGCGGGGTGACGATCGTCGGCGAGAGCGGCACCCGCGAGTTCCGCACCTACCACCAGCTTCGGGAGGCGGCCGATCGGGCGGCGGCGGCGTTGCAGATCGACGGCGTCGAGCCCCTGGAGCGTGTGGTGCTCGCGCTCCCGACGGGATTTGAGTTTTTGACGACGTTTTTCGGGGCGCTGTCGGCCGGGATTGTGCCGGTGCCCGTGCCGGAGTTGGCCGGCGAGCGCGAGGAACGGCTCCGTCGGATGCTGGTGCGGACCGGCCGGCGGCTCGACGCCGAGATGCTGGTGCGTCCGGTCGGAAGCGGGGCCCGCAACTGGCCCGGCGAGGGATGGACCAGCCCGTTTGCGACGGTGACCGACCTCGGTGAGCTGCTCGAAGACGTCCCCTCGAACGTGACGATCCGGGAGCCGACCGACCTTCCGTCGACGGCCTACGTGCAGATGTCGGAAGGCACGACCGCCTCACCGCGCGCCGTCGAGTTGACCCACGAGAACATCGTCTCGAACGTCTCGGCGATCGGCGGGGCTCTGCAGGTCGAAGCCGAAGATGTCGGGGTCTCCTGGATTCCCCTGCACAACCCGCTCGGTCTGATCGGAGTCGTCTGCTTCGGGGTCGCCTTCGGGATCGATCTCGTCTTGATCCATCCGGAGCGCTTTCTCGCTCGTCCGTACTGCTGGCTGGAGGCGATCTCGCGGTACGACGGCACGCTGTCAGCGGCGCCGAATTTCGCCTACCACTACGCCGCGCGGCGCTGTCGGGAATCGGATCTTCAGAATCTGGATCTCTCGTCGTGGCGAGTGGCGATGAGCGGCGGTGAGCCGGTGCGCGGGCAGCACCTCGAGGCCTTTCTGGACCGCCTCCGCGACAGGGGACTGCGCGAGGACGTTTTTACTCCCGTGTACGGCCTCGTCGAGGCGACGATCGGAGTGACCGTAGGGGGGCTCGGCGAGTCGTTCGAGATGGATGCCGTCAACCGGCACATCCTCGAGCAAGAAGGCCGGGCGAAACCGCTCACCGAGCAGGGTCCGCCGACGGCCTCCGAGCGGATGCACCTCGTCTCGGTCGGTACCCCGATCGGAGGGATCGACCTGCGGATCGTCGACGAGGGAGGCGATCCGGTCGGGGAGCGGGTGTTGGGCGAGGTGGCAGTTCGGGGCCCGAACCTCATGCGCGGATACGTCGACGGGATCGATCCTCGCGGAGCGGTGCGGGTGGAGCGCGGATGGCTGTACACGGGGGATCTCGGCTACCGGGTCGACGAGCGACTGTATGTCGTCGGGCGAGCCTGCGACCGGATTGCCCTGGAGGACGGCCGGGAGGTCTTTCCCGAAGAGATCGAATTCGTCGCCGACGCCGTCGACGGCGTTCACGCCGGGCACACCGCCGTGTTCGGCTGCGACTCCGGGGAACTCGTCGTCGCCTTCGAGTTGCAACCCGGTACCGCCCGGGAGGACGTGGTGCGATCGCTCGAACGTCTTCTCGAGACGCATCTCGCCGTGCGCCCCGACCGACTCGTCGCTCTCGCGCTCCGCTCGATCCCGCGGACCAAAAGCGGCAAGGTCCGCCGCCACTTTGCCAGGCGCCTGTACGACCGCGGCCGCCTCGATCGTCGCGAGCGGAGCGGACGGATCGCACGTCTGGAGCGGATGTTTCGCCGAAGGCGCCGGGACGTCGAAGTGCTCCGCGATCGGATGGCCGAGTCGCTGGCGGCATGGCTGACGGGTGAGGAGCCCGAGCGATAAAAAAAGCCCGGCCCCCGTGATCGGGAGCCGGGCGAGAAGACGGGTCGATCGGCAGGGTCAGTTGCCCTCTTCGTCGGTCGGAAGCGCCGACTCGCCGATCGTTCCGGAGGCGAGCCCCGAGCCGCTGACGACTTCTGCATTGTCGCAGGTCGGGAAGTTGCCGTTGTCGTCGGTGCCCTGGCCGATGATATCGTCCTCGGACTCGGCCGAGCAGACGGTGGCCGTCACGTACTCCGCCGGGCAGGCACCCTCGGTCGCGCAGCACTGTGCGCCGTATTCGTGAATGTTGAGCTGCTGGCCGGCCTCGAGCGTGGCGTCTTCGCCCTCGTCGTTTTCGAAGGCGAGGACAATCGCTCCGTTGCAGCCGAGCGAGACGATGGTGTCGGACCGAAACTTCGAGTTGTCGTCACCACCGGGAGCGGGGCACTGATTCGTCTCGTCGTCGCCCTCGCGGCTGAAGTCGGCGAGGTCGGGAGCCGTCCCGTCGAAGACCGTGTCGACGTCCGTATAGATGTTGTTGGCGCCCTCCAGGTTGGAGGCGATGTGGGCGCCCCAGCCGAGGTTGCTTCCCTCGGAGTCGAGCAGTTCGGCTGCGAACAGGTCCGAGCCCGGATCCTCGGCGTCACAGGTGTCTTCGTCGTGACGCTCCGCCCCTTGGTCGCGAATCTGCACGAAGGTGTACTCGGGTTCGGGCTCGGTCGAGACGCACTCGTTCGGGTCGACTTCGGTGTTGCAGACTTCTCCTTCGGCTTCGTCGCAGTCGCTGTTTTCTTCGCATTCGTCGGTCGGGGTGTCGGCCATCTCGCCAGCATCGAGGTCGTCTTCGTCGATCGGTCCACACGCCGAGGTGGCGACGAGCCCGAAAGCCAGGCCCGAAAGTCCAACTAGCCAGATCAGTTTCTTCATCTCCATACTCCCTTCAGAAAGGAACGATGAGCGTCGGTCGAACTGCAATCGATCATATCGCCGATCGATTGACTTCTACGTCACTTCAGGGACCAATGCAATCTCTGCGCCAGTTGGAGTCATCTGGTCGAAGTCCGAACTCTCGCCAATCCCCGAAGGATGGCCCGAAACGAACGCCGGTCGGTCAATGGGCGTCCGCCGCCGTTCCCGCGTCGCCCACGCCGGTGTCTCCCCCGCTGTCCGCGGGGCGCGGCACGACGACGGTTCGTCCACTCGCCTCGGAGGCGAGCCGGTCGTCGCAGTCTTCCGTCTCGAGAGTTGCCGAAGAGGAGACACAATACGAGACGTTGTAGGTGTCGGCGTCGTCGAGACTCTGACCGCAGTTGTCGTGCGCCCATTCGATGACGACCACCTCCTGGTCGGGTTCGATCTCGACCGCCTGTCCGTCGGCGTCGACGAATTCGACCAGCAATTGTCCGCCGCCCAGCGGGCTCGTCGCCTCCTCGAGGGGAGGCTCGACACACTGGCGGTCGTCGCTCAGCCGCGGTGGATCACCCTCGAGGTGCGATGCCCCCTCGAGCCCGCCGCCCGGTTCGTATGCGATCGTGCGGGCGAAGGCGGTCGGCTCGCCGGAATCGCCGGCCAGATAGATGGCGCCGATCTCGGCTCCGCGTCGCTGCTCGGGGGTCGACTCGTCCTCCGGGTCGGTCAAATCGTCGACCAGCAATCCGGCCCGACGCTCCTCGACGATGCATCGGCCGTCGAGGCCGCAGCGGGCGTGGGGGCCGAGCTCGTCGATACACTCCTCGTCGGAGCGGCACTCGCCGTCCCCGGCGTCTCCACTTCCGGCGTCGACCGCGACGCAGACGTTGACCCGCTCGTCTCGCTGCGAATCCTCCAGGGGCCGGCACGCGTAGGACGAACGCGTACAATCCTCGTCGGTCGTGCACGTCCTGGTGCATTCGCCCCGCGCACACATCTGCGCCGCTGAACAGTCCGAATCGACTTCGCAGTCGCGTCCGATCCCGGCCGAGCAGCCGGAGAGGCCACCGAGGGCCAGTCCCCAAACGACGAGGATCCCCCAGAATCTGCAGTATGGGATGCCAGGCATCGAGCCTCCCGTGCTGACATTGACGTCGCAACTGGAGCAATCATGCTCCGAGCCCGCTCCCGGCGGCGGCCCCGGTCGCGTCGATGCGTCACCATGCTGGATCGGAACGGTACTCATCGTCGGCTCGTCGTGTCAAAGTCCGATGCACTCTTGCAGACATGCACGATTTGGACCATCCATTCGACCGGGCCCGAGCGGGGCAGGTGAATTTTGTGCGCCCGAGGCGCGTTTACAGCGAGGCGGTGGGTCGACTATCTTCGCCTCGCTCGCCGCGATTCCCCGTTTCGAAGATCGCTTCATCGAACCCACGGACTTACGGATGCACCACGTTCGTCTCTTCGCCGCTCTCGTCGTCTGCGCCACAACGATCACGTTCGTCGGGTGTGCAACTCCGCCGGAGGTCAAAAACGCCGGCACGCCCGCCGAGCGGCTGTACCGCAAGGCCGAAGTCCGCCTCGACCGGGGCGACTACACGGCCGCCGTCGACCTGTACAACGAGGTTCGCAACGAACATCCCTACAGCAAGTACGCCGTCCGGGCAGACCTGCGCATCGGCGATGCCTACTTCGAACAAAGCCAGTGGGCGAGTGCTGCCGAGCAATACCGAACCTTCGTCAAACTCCATCCCAAGCACCAGAAGGTCGATTACGCGCGGTTCCGAATCGGAAAGTCGCTGTACAATAAGATGCCCGACGACTGGTTTTTTCTCCCGCCGTCCCACGAGCGCGATCTCTCTTCGACGCGCCGCGCCGCCCGCGAGCTCTCCTCGTTCGTCGAATCGTATCCCGACTCCAACTACCGCAAAGAGGCCCGGGAGATGATGCGCGAGGCGAGGCGCCGACTGGCCGACCACGAATTGTACGTCGCCGACTTTTATCTCGACCGGGAGAATCCGCGCGGGGCAAAGATGCGTCTGAAACATCTGCTCAACAACTACTCCGGGCTCGGCCTCGACGCCCAGGCCCTGTACAAACTCGCCGTCGCCCATGCTCGCCTTGAGCAGTCGGCCGAGGCTCGCACGGCGATTCGCGATCTCAAGGAATATCACCCGGACAGCGAGTATGCCGAGCGGGCCGAGGAGTTGATGGCGGCCCACGACCTGCGAGCGAAGACCTCCTCGGGGAATTGAACCGCGGCGGCTCGGGGGTCGACGACTGTTTGACAGCCCCTCCCCCAGTCAGTATACATCCTCGCCTCCGCCCGCCCCTTCCGGCGTGCGGGACGATACGCAAGTCACGAATCGAGACGCCGGGTTCGGACTCTGGACCGGCCGACCAGGACGAGTTGCCATGGAAACCTACAGCGCGAAAAAAGAAGACGTCGAGCGCAACTGGTGGCACGTCGACCTCGAGGGCGAGACCCTCGGGCGCGCCGCCAGCCAGATCGCCTCGTTGTTGCGCGGCAAACACAAACCGATTTTCACTCCGCACATCGACTGCGGGGATTTTGTCGTCGTCACCAACTGCGAGAAGGTCGAGATGACCGGCAACAAGCTCCAAAACAAGGAGTATCGCCGCCACAGCGGGTATCCCGGCGGGCTCGACGAGATCTCGGCCGAAGAGCTGCTGGAGCGTCAGCCCGAAAAGATCATCGAATACGCCGTCTGGGGCATGCTCCCGAAAAACAAACTCGGGCGCCGCATCTTCCAGAAATTGAAGGTGTATGCCGGGCCGGACCATCCCCACGAGGCTCAGAAGCCGGAAGACTACGAGATCGACGCGTAATCGACCAGATCCCCAGCGACCGAACAGCTACCGGAGAGGACGATGGCTGACAAAGAGCAATATCACGCAATCGGCCGGCGCAAGTCGGCGAGTGCTCGGGTGTTTTTGAGTCCGGGCGACGGCGAAATCGAGGTCAACCACCAGCCCGCCGACGAGTACTTCCACCGGCGCTCGCTGGTGGCCAATCTGCGCAAACCGCTCGATCACGTCGAGTTGACGGACGAGATCGACATTTTGGCGACCGTCCAGGGAGGCGGCAAATCCGGCCAATCGGACGCCATGTTGCTCGGCATTGCGCGGGCGCTGACCCTGTTCGACGAGGAGTTGCGCAAGCCGCTCAAAGACGAGGGCTATCTGACGCGCGACGACCGCGTCAAAGAACGCAAAAAGTACGGCCAGGCCGGCGCTCGCAAGAAGTTTCAGTACTCGAAGCGTTGATCGACGCTGCTTCGAGCGACCGAGAGGATTCGATCGAAAAACCGACGGTGCCGCCGGATGGACCGCGGCACCGTCGGTTTTTTTTGGCTCACGGGGCGAGAGGCGGGACGCGATCACCCGCCGCAGGTCATCAGCAGCATCGCCGGTACGATGACGGTGCCGGTCGCCTTCCAGGGGCCGAATCCATACAGTGAGCGCAGCGCCGAGGCTTCCAGATTGAACAGCCAGACGACCGCCAGCAGGTGGCCGAGCGGGAAGCCGGCGACCGGAGGTATGAGCAAAAAGAGATACGACGCGAGGGCATAGCCGCCGATACGTGCCGTCGTCGACCAGCTCGAGTCCGCGCCGGCGACCTCGATGGCGACTTTCAGCGCCCCTATGTGCACGGCGCCGGCCAGAAGGGCGCTCAGGGGGACCGACAAAAAGGCCAGAAGTTGCAATTCGTCGGGGGTGAGTTCCTGGGCGGCGGTGTACTCCGAGAGTGTGGCCTGGAAGCCGGTCTCGAAGGTGAATTTCCAGAGCCGGTCGACCAGCAGCCCGAAGGTCACCGAGATGAATCCGAAGATGACGGCCGGAAGCCAGGGGCCCCGCGCGGAGACCTCGCCGAAGTAGGCGCGTGGAGACCGGAGGATCTCCCAGAGCGTCGAAGCGTAAGCGCGGGGAGTGTACGCCGTCGACTCCGCCTCCCAGTCGGGGCGAGTGTCGGGCACGCCACCCCGACAGGCGGGACAGAGAGCAAACCCTCGCGCGTCGAAGCCGTGGCAGGCTCCGCACATGTCCGCGCCGCATTCGGCACAGACGGCGATCGCCGGCGAGGACTGGTGGTAATTACATGTCGGATCTGTCGACGGCGGGCTCACTCGTCGTCATCCTCGTTGTTCTTGCGTCGCCGACGACGCCGCTTTTTGCGCACCTTGCTGACCTTCCGGCGCTTGCGCTTTTTTTTCTTGCGGGACATCGATTCCGACTGCCCACCCTCGGTTTGGTTCTGGTCGTTCGAGGCGCCCGGCGGCGTGTAGCCCGGCGGCAAATCCGGACCGCCTCCCATCCCGGGAATCGGGGGACCGTTCGAGTCTCCGCCCCCGCCCATCATGTCGCCAAAGACCTCGCCGAGGTCCATGTCTTTCATCTGGCGGAGGCTGTTGAGCTTGTCCATCCCCGGGAGCTTGCTCAATAGCCCGCCGCCCATGTCGGAGAACTGATCCATCATGTTGCGCATCATGTTGAACTGCTGGAGGACCTGTTCGACGCGTTCCTGTGAGGTGCCGGAACCGTCGGCAATCCGTCGAACGCGGCCGGGCTGGCGGGTCAGAAGGTCGGGCTCGGAGCGCTCCCGGTCGGTCATCGACTGGATGATCGCCCGGATTTTCGTCAACTCCGAGTCGTCGACATCGACGTCGTCGGGCATGCCGCCGCCGAAAAAGGGCATCATCTCCATCAGCTCGCTCATCGATCCCATCCGCGAGATCTGGTCGAGCTGCTGGTAAAAGTCGTTGAAGTCGAAATCCCCCTGGAGCATGCGCATCGCATCTTCTTCGGCCTGGCGAGCCTCCTCTTCGGAGAGGCTCCGCTCGAAGCGGTCCATCAGGCCCATCACGTCGCCGAACCCGAGGATCCGGTTGGCGAGGCCCTCCGGGCGAAACGCCTCGAGATCGTCGAGTTTCTCGCCGACTCCGATGAATTTGATCGGCTTGCCGGTAACTTCCTTGATCGACAGGGCGGCCCCGCCGCGGGCGTCGCCGTCGAGTTTGGTCATGATGAACCCGTCGACCTCCAGCCGTTCGTTGAACTCCTTGGCGGTATTGACGGCGTCCTGACCGATCATCGCGTCGGCGACCAGAAAGATGTTTTCGGGCTGGGTCGCCTCGATGATCTCCTCGAGTTCCTCCATCAACACGTCGTCGACCGCCAGCCGTCCGGCGGTGTCCATGATGACCACGTCGCGGTCGTCGTCGCGGGCGATGTCGACGGCCTCGGTGCAGACCTCGACGGGGTCCTCTTCTTTGCGGGCGTGGACGGGCACCTCGGCCTGCTCGCCGAGTTGTTCGAGCTGGTCGATGGCGGCCGGGCGGTAGACGTCGGCTCCGGCCAAAAGCGGCTCTTTGTCCTCGCGGTCGATCAGGTAGCGGGCGAGCTTGGCGGCGGTGGTGGTCTTGCCGGAGCCCTGGAGGCCGACGAGCATGATCTTGGTCGGCCCCATCCGGGGAGGCGAGAAGTGGATGTCGGTGTCGGCCGGTCCGAGCAGATTCTCGAGTTCGTCGTGGCAGATTTTGACGAAGTGGTCGCCCGGAGAAACCTCGACGGTCTCCTCGTTGCCCTCGGCTTCGACCTTGACGATCTCACCGAGGGCCTTTTGTTTGACGCGCTCGATGAACTGTTTCGTGATCTTGAAATTGACATCCGCTTCGAGCATCGCCATGCGGATATCTTTGAGGGCATCGTCGATGTTGTCTTCGCTCAGTTCACGTTTGCCTTCGAAGCGATTGCGTACATCACGAAATCCCTTCGCGACGACATCGAACATGGCCATGGCAGTCCCCATATGGGCTTCAGACGATCGAAATAGGCGTCGAGTTCGGGCGGTCGCCAACGTCGAGCGCGTACACGAGGTGTTTCGGTCGAGGACGCTCGAGGCGGAGACCGACGTGCGGGAGGGAGTGGCATCCGTCAGGCGCCTCGAAACCTAGACGTTGGGCTGGAGGGTGTCAACCGACGCGCCCGCGACGGGCCGCGATCCTTGCGGCCCGTCGAGATGGCGCCTATAACAACGGCGACCGAGTTCAGCAGGTCATCGAACAAGCGGAGGTGGGCCGAGGGAGGTCCCGGATCGTCTCGGAGGCGATCCAGTGGAGAGTCGAGCGAGTCTCTTTGGACGAGATCGAGGATGACGATGGGTCGTAGCTTCGGATGGCGGCGAGCATTGGTGGCGGGGGTGGCGTGGGCCCTGCTGGCGGTGGCCGCCTCTGCCTGCGAGAAGGACCCCCGTGAGAAACTCCTGGAGGCGACGACGAACCTGCAACGGGAGACGAAACTCGACGAGTCCGAAAAGCTGCTCGAGGAGGTCCTCGAGGCCCAGCCGGACAATCTCGAGGCGAAGCGCCTTCGCGGCGAGGTCTACCAGCTTCGCGGCGAATACAAGCGGGCCGAAGAGCAGCTCGAGAAGTTGTGGAGTGCGCACAACTTCGACGACGCGCGAGCGGACCGGTCGGCGCGGCTGAAAAGCGCCCGCGAGCTTCTGCGCAACCAGTTCGTCGACCTGTACACCGACTGGGCCGAGGAGCTGGATCCGAGCCAGCAACCGGACAAGTTCGTCGATGTCGTTCGGCGGGGGCTCGACTACGACCCGAAGGACATGCAGTTGAACGGAATGCTGGTCGACTTTTACTGGAATCGCGGCCAGCGGCTCGTCGAGGCCGGCAACAAGAAAGAGGCGGCCGAGGCGTTCGAGCACATCCAGGATCTTCGAACGATGCGCGGCGACGACCGCCGGGAGCGGGCCCGCAAAAAGGCGCGTGATTTGCGCCTGGAGTTTTTCAAGGACGAAGGCCGCGAGCGGTTTGAATCGAAGGGCACCGACACGATCGCCGAGCTCGACGGATTGACCCTCTCGGAGGAAGACGAGACGATCGTGATCGACCTCCAGCAGGACGTCGACTACCGGCTCGACCCCGACGACGAGAGCGACACCGACAAGGCGCGGCAGCTCGCCTTCATCGGGCTCGTCGAGCGGCTGCGCGCCCTGACGATCGAGCTGGCGGATCTGCCGGACGACGCCGATCTGGGCGAGATTGGCCAGGAGCAAGCCAAAGACATTCTGTTGTCGAAGGTCGAGTTCGAGGAGAAGGCCTTTCGGCCGGGCCGCTACATCATCCAGGGGCGTCTGAGCGTCGAGGAGGCGATCGAGATGGCCTACGAGCTGAAGACCGCCTGGAAGCAGCGAACCGCCGAGGATCCGGAGGATGGCGAGGGCGGGTCGGAGGGATCGCCAGCCGGAGGCGATGCCGGCCACTCCCCGGACGCCACCGCTCGGTGACCGCCGCGAGCGCCTCGCCTCGATCCAGGAGACGACGATGAACGAGCCGTACCGACAGACGATCTCGCGCAACAAAAAAGCCCGCCGCAACTACCACGTCGACGAGGAATACGAGGCGGGGATTTCGCTTCTCGGGACCGAGGTCAAGAGTCTCCGCGAGGGCCGCGTCGAGTTGAAGGATGCCTACGGGTCATTCAAAGATGGGGAGCTGTATCTGGTCAATGCCCACATCGCTCCGTACCAGAAGGCCAGCCACGACAATCACCGGCCGGAACGGGCGCGCAAACTGCTGTTGCACGGCCACGAAATCGATCGGCTCCGAGCGAAGGTCCAGCAGGAGGGATTCACACTGATTCCCCTCGAGCTTTATTTCAAAGGGAGCAAAGTGAAGGTCAACCTGGGTGTCTGCAAGGGGAAAAAGCAGCACGACAAACGCGAAGACATCAAGCGCCGCGAGCACGAACGAGAAGTCGCCCGGGAGCAGGCCCGGCGCCAGGACTACGGCGATTACGGTTAGTCGGCAGGTGGGTCGACCGAGTATCGACCGGTGGCCCGGTCTGACGCCCCTTCGAGACGACGAGTGGATTCGTGGACGAGATCGAGTTGATCACGCGCAATTCGAGCGCCCACCGCGCCTATTTCGTCGATGACGAATACGAAGCCGGTGTGCGTCTGGTGCGCTCGGAAATCGAGAGTCTCCGGGAGGGGCGCGTCGACCTCGGTGAGGCCTACGCCAAGTTCGACGATCGGGAGCTATACCTGGTCGGTGCTCACATCCCCGAATCGGCCCAGCGAACCGTCCCGAATCACGAGCCAGACCGGCCGCGCAAACTGTTGTTGCGGCGCAAACAGCTCAATCGCCTCGAGACGCGCGTCGAGCAGAGCGGCTACACGCTGATTCCACTGTCGCTTTATTTCAAGGGCAGCCACGTCAAGGTGAAACTCGGCGTCTGCCAGGGAAAAAAGCAATTCCACAGGCAACTCGAAGCCGAGCAACGAGAGCGAGCCCGTCAGCGCGCCCGCGACCACGCGGAACGACTCGACGACCTCGAGCGCGCCTACGACGATCACACCAGCTGACCGCGGGCGGCTCTCTCTGGCTGGCGAGCGTCCGAAGCAGGGCCGCGCACCGGCAGGCAGGCCTCGGCGGCGGCGGTGGGCGGCTTGACACACGAACCGGGGTTCTTAGGTTTGTCGTTCGCGGTCGGGAGACACGCCCCGGTCGCCGGCAACTCGCTTACGGGGGCGCACTGGCTTCGACGTGATGACTGAAGCGGTCGTTGCGTGCCGTGGGTCTCAGAGACCACGTT
>CAZRLK010000156.1:0-12247 GCA_964600555.1 uncultured Bradymonadales bacterium | reverse complement strand
CGACCGGCATCGTCGTCCAGTGCCAGAACGAACGCTCCCAGCACGCCAACCGCGAGACGGCCCGCAAGATCATGCGCTCGAAGTTGTACGAGCGCGAGCTGCAGAAGCGCCGCGAGGAGGCCGAAAAGGAGTACGAACAAGAGGCCGACGTCGATTTCGGCAGCCAGATACGCTCGTACGTGCTTCACCCGTACCAGCAAGTCAAGGATCTGCGCACGGAGCTCGAAGTCGGCGACGTCGAGGCCGTGCTCGACGGGGATCTCGACGAGTTCGTCGAAGCCTACCTGCTGCAACAAGAACAAGAGGCGTCCGACGACGCCGCCTAGACCGTCCGTTCGTGCTTCCACTCCCGGGTGTCGCCCCGCATGTCGTATGAGAACTTCATCGCCTTCCGGTATCTGATGGCCAAGCGGCGCAGCCGCGTCGTCTCGATCATCACGTTGATTTCGGTTGCGGGGGTGGCACTCGGAGTGACGGCAATGATCGTGGTGTTGAGCGTGATGGGCGGGTTCAAAAAGGACCTCAAAGACAAGATCCTGGGGGCCAAGGCGCATGTCGTCGTCCAGTCGGACGACGACGAGGAGATGAATCGGGCCGGTCGTGTACTCGAAGAGGCGCGTTCGTTCGACCGGGTCGTCGGGGCCTCGCCGTTCATCGACGCCGAAGTGATGGCCTCGAGCCCGACCAATCTCAACGGCGTGATGCTGCGCGGGATCGACCCGGAGACGATCGGGGAGGTCTCGGATCTCGACGAGTCGATGCGGGCGGACGAGGCCGAGGGCAAGATCGAGTATCTGAGCGATCCCTCGGGACTGGTCGAGCGCCTCGAAGAGGAGCGCCAGAAGCTCGACGGGTCGTTGCAGGAAGAGATCGAGGCGGCGCGAGAGGATCTCGAGAGCGAGCGCGAACGGGCTGAATCCTCAGGGGCATCCGGGGAGGAGACGAGCCAGGGGACGGCCGACCAGACGGCGCCGCTGGAGGGATCGGCTCCGGACGACACCGATGCCGAACTGCCGGAGACGGGCGGGGGAGAGGGCTCGATGCCATCGATCACGGGGGCGGACGAGGCCGGGAGCGGGCCGGACTCGGCGCCGACGGACTCGAAGAAGGGAGAGTCGATGCCATCGATGACCGGGGGCGACGAGGGAGGTCGAGCGGGTGGAGCCGAATCCGCGGGAAACGGCCAGGACGGCTCCGGGATGCCGTCGGTGGCCGGCGAGGAGGACGGGGAGAGCGAGGGGGCGTCGGACGAGCAGTTGCCGGGGCTGCTGGTCGGCAAGGAACTCGCCAAGTCGCTGCAGGTCGAGCTCGGCAGCGAGCTCAACGTCGTCACCCCGCAGGGCGAGATGGGTCCGACCGGTCCGATCCCTCGGACGCGCCCGTTTCGGGTCGTCGGTATCTTTTATACCGGCATGTACGAGTACGATGCCAACCACGCGTACACGACCCTCGAGAACGCGCGCGATTTTCTCGACGTCGAGGGGGTGACCGGCGTCGAGCTCAAGACCAACGACGTCGACAACGCCTTCGCCGTCGCCAACACCCTCCAGGAGCGGGTCCCCGACGGCATCGAGGTCCTCGACTGGAAGGAAATGAACCGAAGTCTGTTCTACGCCCTGAAGCTAGAAAAGATCGCGATGTTCGTCGTCCTGACGTTCATCATCCTGGTGGCGAGTTTCAGCATCATCGCCATGCTGATCATGATCGTTCTGGAGAAAAAACGCGCGATCGCGGTCTTGAAATCGATGGGCATGCCGGACGGGGGCGTGATGCGGATTTTCATCTATCAGGGGGTGGCGATCGGCGCGGTCGGGGCGGCGATCGGGCTGGTGCTGGGGCTGACAATCTGCTTTTTGCTCGTCGAGTTCGGGTTTCCGCTCGACTCCGAGGTGTACTACATCTCGACGCTGCCGGTCGACATCAACCGCATGGAGATCTTTTTGGTGGTTGCCTGTACGATTCTCATCAGTTTTTTCGCCACGATCTACCCGTCGCGCAAAGCGTCGCGGCTGCGTCCGGTCGAAGGACTGCGTTATGAATGACGAGAAACTACTGGTCGACGTTCGGGATCTGACCAAGCGGTTCGTCCATCGGGGCCGTCAGTTGACGGTGCTGGAGGATCTCAATCTGCAGGTCTACCGCGGCGACCGCATCTCGATCATGGGGCCGAGCGGGGCCGGCAAGAGTACGCTCTTGCAGGTGATGGGGACGCTCGACGAGCCGACCTGGGGGAAGATCGTATTCGACGGCGAGGACGTCTTCGAGCGCGACTCTGACGGGCGCGCCGAGTTTCGCAACCGCGAGATCGGATTCGTCTTCCAGTTCCACCACCTGTTGCCGGAGTTTACGGCGCTCGAAAATGTGATGATGCCGGGGATGATCGCCCGCGAGAATCGCACCGAGGTCGAGCACCGGGCGGCGGAGCTGTTGGAGATGGTCGAACTCGAGGAGCGCATCCACCACCAGCCCGGCGAGCTGTCGGGCGGCGAGAAGCAGCGAGTCGCGATTGCCCGAGCCCTGTACATGGAACCGAGGCTGTTGTTGACCGACGAGTTGACGGGCAACCTTGACCTCAAGACCGGCGCTGGGATACACGCAATTCTCCGTGACCTGAACGAGCGCCTGGGCGTCACGGTGGTCGTCGTCACCCACGATCCGCGTCTGGCCGACCAGATGCCGATCAAGCTGGTGCTCGACGACGGAAAACTGCTGCCGTTTACGCCGGGCGACGAGGAGGTTCGCGGGCGAATTCCGGACGAGCTTCTCGACAAGGAACCGACCAATCCCAAGCAGTTGCGCGCCGATACCGACCGGGATGTCTGGGCCGAGGCGGCCGGGGCACCGGGAGAGGACGCCTCCCGCCTGGAGGGGTGAGCGGATCGGCGGGCGAGCGGATGCCGAGTGTCGAGCGCCGGACCGTCGACGAGCAGAAGTATCGGTGTCGACCCGATTCACCGAGGGTGACTGACTGTATGCAAGAGGTCTGGCCGAGCGGCACGCTGCTGGCGTGTCTGGTCTCGATCGCAGCGGCGATTGCGCCGAGTCCCGTGGCTGCGCAGCCGGGAGCGGGCGCCGGTCCGGGCGATCAGCCGACGCAACCTCCGGAGCGGACCGTCGAGTTGCCGGACGGCGAGGCGGGCGACCCCGGGGAGAGGATCGACGAGATCCGGGTGACGGGCAACATGCGCGTCGAGCGCGCCTCGATTCTGCAGGCGGTCGACACCGAGCCCGGCCAGCCGCTCGACCGCGAGGCCCTCTCGCGGGACATCCATCGCATCTACAATCTCGGCTACTTTTCGAACATCAAGGTCGACGCGACCGAGACGCCCGAGGGGCGTCTGGTGGTGACGTTCATCGTCGACGAAAAGCCCGCCGTCGCGGCGATCAAATACGAGGGCAACGACGAGATCGACGACGAGAAGCTCGGCGAAGAGGTGAGCCTCGAGCCGCACACCATCCTCGATGTCGCCAAGGTCAAACAAAACGTCGAGAACATCCGCCAGGCGTACGTCGACAAAGGGTATTATCTCGCCGAGGTCGACTACGAGATCCGACGGCCCGAGAAGTATCGCAACCAGGTCGTCGTCGCCTACACCATCCGCGAGTTCGCCAAAGTCGAAGTGCGCCGCATCACGCTGCTGGGCAACGAGAACGTCTCCGATTCCCGGCTCGAGCGCATCATGAAAACCCAGGAGGGGAGCTTCCTGTCGATGGTCACCGACCAGGGCAGCTTCAAAGAGGAGCGCTTCGAGAAGGACATCCAGCGGCTGACCGCCTACTACTACGACCAGGGATACGTCGAGGTCAACGTCCAGACGCCGACCATCCGGCTCTCGCGCGACAAGCGGTATCTGTACATCACGATTCGCATCGACGAGGGTCGAAAATACGATGTCGGCAACCTCGCCGTCGAGGGGGATCTGATCCGGGAGCGCGACGAGCTTCGCTCGATGGTCGGCCTCGAGGAAGGAGAGACCTTCCAGTGGGGGCAGATGCGACGGGACGCCCAGGAGATCAAAAAGGTGTATCAAAACGACGGGTACGCCTACGCGCAGGTCCAGCCGAAAAACCGGATCAACCGCGAGGCGCAGACCGTCGACATCACCTACGACATCACCCGCGGCGAGAAGGTGTATTTCAAGCGGATCGAGATCGCGGGCAACGAGCGGACCCGTGACAAGGTCATCCGCCGGGAGCTGGCGATTGAGGAAGGGGAATTGTATTCGAAATCCGAGATCGAGCAGTCGAAGCAGGCCATCCAGAGACTCGGGTTTTTCGAGAACGTCGAGGTGTCGACTCAGCGCGTCGAGGAATCGGACCGGATCAACGCGACCGTCCAGGTCAAAGAAAAGCGCACGGGCAACGTCCAGGTCGGGGCCGGATTTTCGAGCACGGAGAGCTTCATATTCAACGCCCGGGTCTCGCAGAACAATCTGTTCGGGCGGGCGCAGTCGCTGAGTCTGCAGGCGCAGATTTCGGGCGTGCGGAGCATGTTCAACCTGCGGTTTACCGAGCCGTGGCTGTTCGACTCGCGCTGGGAGTTTTCATCGAACATCTACAACTATCAGATCGCGTATCGGGACTTCACCCGCAATTCGACCGGGGGAGATCTGTCGTTCGGCTATCCCATCTCGGAGGCGATCGACTGGGAGATTCCCGGCGAGTTGACGGCCCGAGGCATCTACAAGCTCGAGGATGTCGGCATCGAAGCCGGTGGACGCCGCCGAGCGGGCGGCGGATTGCAGCGGCCGGGGAGCTTTTTCGAGGGCGGGATCACCAGCAGCGTCGCTGGTGAGCTCGAGTACGATACGCGCAACAACCGACTGTTCCCGACCGACGGGCAACTGCACTCGGCGAAACTCGAGTACGCCGACGAGCAGGTCACCTTCAGTGAAACGCAGTTTGCGAAATTCGACTGGGAGAGCCGCCTGTACGTCCCCCTGGTCTGGGAGTTCGTCTTTCGGTTCAACGGCGAATTTGGCTACATCACCGGGCTGAGCGACGAGCAGCCGGTGCCACTGTTCGAGCGGTATTTCGTGGGAGGCCCCCGGACGATGCGCGGGTTCAACCGCTACCAGCTCGGTCCGGCGCGCAACGTCGCGCAGGTCGGCGGCGACCCGTCCAGCCCCCTGTCGTCGTACAACATCGGGGGCAACAAACAGCTGCTTTTGACCGCTGAAATCGAGTTTCCGATCCTCAAGGCCGCCGGCTTCAAGGGCGTCGTCTTCGCCGATGCCGGCAACGCCTTCGACAACGGGCAGCCGCCGACACTCAACCTCGATCTGTTTCAGGACCCGGACGAAAACTACACCGACGCTCTGCGCACCGCGGTCGGCCTGGGCGTCCGATGGCGCAGCCCGCTCGGACCGCTTCGCTTCGAGTGGGGCTGGCCGCTGCAGCGGTTGCGTGGAGAAGATCCGGTCGTCTTCGAATTCAGCATCGGGAATGCTTTCTGAGGAGTCGGCGCCGGCCGGAAGCGGTGGGAGGGAGGAGGCGGGCCGGCGCCGAGACGGCCTCCGCTCGGGGGGGAGGGTGCGATTGGTTCGAATGATTTCGACCTCGAGATGCGTTAAAGGCAATTGCGGGAAAATCAGTGACCCCAAGAAGGGAGTTCGACATGTTGGCACGAGAGAATGCGTTTCGAGCGCACACGTCCGCGAGTCGCTTCGTCGTCGCTCTGGTGGTGTTGTTGGCCGGTCTCGGCGTCAGCTCGGCGGCGATGGCGGAGGAGTCGCTGAAGGTCGGCTACGTCGATCTGCAGCGGGCTCTGACCAGCGTCGAGGAGGGGAAAGAGGCGCGTAAGCGACTCAAACAGGACTATCAGTCCAAGCAACAGGAGCTCAATCAAAAGCAAAAAGAGGTCAAAAAGCTCAAAGAGGAGCTGCAAAACCAGTCGGCGATGCTCTCCGACGAGGCCAAGCGCAAAAAGCAAAAGGAGCTGCAAAAAAAGATGCAGGAGCTGCAGCAGACCTACATGACGCTCCAGCGAGATCTCTCGCAGAAAGAGGCGAAAGAGACCAAGGACATCTTCGGCGAGATGCGCAAGATCGTCGAGAAGATCGCCGACGAAAAGGGCTACGACCTCGTGCTCGAAAAGAAGCGTTCGTCGGTTTTGTACGCCAACGACGCGATGGATCTGACCGACGAGTTGATCAAGCGCTTCGAGCAGAAAAAGCAAGGCGACAGCAGCGACGAGTGATGGCGAGCCGATGGGCCGAGGTGTTCTGAGACTGGGGGTTCTGGCGGTGGGATGCCTGTCTGTGTCGTTTGCCTCGTGCACCTGCGAGGAGCAGTTTCGCAACGCGTTGACCGGCGACGACGAGCCGCTGGAGCGTCGCTTCGAGGATGCCGGCGAGTCCTCGCAGCCGACCGAGCAGGAGCCGAACAACGCGCCCGAGCAGGCGACGATGATCGAACTCGGCAACGAGCGGCGCCCGATCGAGGGAAGCCTCGCCAGCGAGGAGGACGTCGACTGGTTTGCGGTGCGTGCGGTCGAGGGGCAGCGGTGGCTGGTGACGATGGAGGTCGAACCGCTGGGCAACGTCGACCCCCGGGTTGAGCTGGAAGTCAGCAGCGAGAGCGACGGCGGGGTGGCGTACGACACCAGTGATCGCGGCGAGATCGAGTCGATCCGCAATCTCGACGTCACCGACGAGGTTCTTCGCTTTGCGGTTCGGTCGAGCGGCGGAACCGGCGATTACCGTCTGACGTTCAAAAAGCAGTTGACCGGGGGAGCGGTCGAGCGCGAGCCGAACGACGTGCGGGAGGCGGCGACGAGCTTCGAATTTCCCGGGGAAGTGCAGGGGTTTTACGGGCGGCCGGGCGATCGCGACTGGTATCACGTGGTGCGCGACGGGGTGGAGCCGGGGATTTATCGGGTGTCGGTGACGCCGACCGGCGAGTTTTCGCACCGGATGAAACTGTACACGCGGCGCAAGGCCGATTCGCCGTATCTGTCGATTCAGGCGCCGCCCGACGAGCCGGCCTCGGTGCCGAACGTCGAGTTCTCGGAGTCGATCGAGGGCCTGTGGGTCTCGATGCAGGCCGACGACAACTACAGCAAGGAGGCGGGCTATCGGGTACGCGCCGTGCGTCACCCGACGGAGTCGGAGGCGACGATCGAGGGGGAGCCGAACGACAGCGCCGAGCAGGCGGTCGGGATGAGACTCGGGGAGATGGTGCGCGGCTACCTGCACGAGCCGAGCGACCGCGACCAGTTTCACGTGGCGGTCGGGCGCCCGCCTCCCGACGAAATCGACGAGGCCGAAGGGGCGGAGGTCGACGAGGCGGAGCCGCCCCCCGACGTCGGGCCGGTCGACGAGCCGAGAGACGCCGGGGGCGAGCGCGGCGCCGACGCCGGGGCGACCGACGGGCCGGCGTACGTTCCGCCGCTGGAGCGGGTCGACGAGAAGGAACAAAGCGATCACGTCGTGCAGGTCGGTCTGCGACCGCTCGCCGAGACCGACCGGCTGGCGCTGACGCACTTCGCCGACCCCCACCAGGGGAGCAGACGGCGGACGAGGCTGGTCGCCGACGGGCGCGGCGAGCCAGTGAAGCTGTGCAACGTCCCGATCGACGAGGGGCTGATCCGGGTCGGCGTACGCGGCGAGCGAGTCGAGCCGCGGCGGGTGCGCGATTCGTTCACCTACGAGCTAACGGCCGTCGACGTTTTGCGCGAGGTCGACCGTCTCGAGATCGAACCCAATGACGAGCGTGCTCGGGCCGACCGGCTGCCGTTCGACGAGCCGCGCACCGGGTTCATCTCGCAGGCCGGCGACGAGGATGTCTTCGCGTTCGGGATTCCCGACGAGCGGAAGCTCGAAGCCGCCGACCGTCACTCCGTTGAAGCGACGGGCGGGACGGGGGCCGACGCCGGGAGCAGCGAGTCGGCGCGCGATGTGGAGACCGGCGGGGAGTCGCTTCCGCCGGCGGAGCCGGTGTCGGTCGAGATCTCGCTGGAGGCCAACCGGCTCGACCTCGGGTTCGCCGTGCTCGACGAGCAGGGGGCGTTGATTGCGGAGGTCGACCACAGCGGTCCGGGAGCCGACGAGTCGACGAGCATCGACCTGCCGCCGGGGCTATATTTCGTCGAGGTCTCGAGTGCACGCGACTTCGAGTGCCGGCCCTACGAGATCGAGGTGACGAAAAACTGAACTTGCCGCCGACCCGCCGCACCCAGCCGGTCCCGCCCTTACAGCACCAGGTTTTTCAGCCATCCAAACGAGATGAACGTCCCGAGGACGCTGCCCAGCGACGAGAAGGCAAACACCAGCAGCACCCGCGAGAGCCGGTTCGTCCACCAGCCCTTCCACTCGGTGACGTCCTCGCCGATCGACTGAAAATCCCGCACCTTCGGGGAGGCGACCATCGTCTGCACAAGGGCAGTCACCATCCCTGCCCCCAGCAGGGGATTGAGCGAGGTGAGCGGCGCGGCGGCAAAGCCCGACAGAACGGTCAGCGGATGGCCGAGGGCGGCGACGACTCCGGCCGCCGACAGGATTCCGTTGGCAAAAATCCAGGCCATCATCGCCGCGTTGAACTCCTGGGCCGGCGCGTTGAACCACCCGTACACGAATGCCCCGACGACGAGCGCCGGCAGAAGCCAGGGGAGGAGTTTCGAGAAACTCGATTTGTCGGGGACGGTCGTAATCTCGTCGAGTTTCTCGCGGGGGATGACCTCGCGCATCCAGTGGGCGATGCCGTCGCGGTGGGCGGCGCCGACGATGGCGACGATCTTGTCGCCGGGGGCGTTGCGGATGTGTTCGGCCATGTAGATGTCGCGTTCGTCGACGAGGACCTCCTTGACCTCGGGGAAGACGTCGCCGAGCTCGTCGAGAATCTTGGCGATCTGGGCGGAGCCGCGAAGGTCCGACAGCTCGTCCTCGTCGATATCGCCCCCCTGGAACAGGCCGGCGACCAGAAGCATCGCGACTTCGGCCCGCCGCCACCAGGGCGTCAGCCGCCACGCCCGCAGCAGCGTCGTCTGGACGTTGCGGTCGACCAGCTCGACGGGGACGCCCATCGTTTCGGCGGCGTCGGCGGCGGCCGCCATCTCGGCCCCCGGCGTCACGCCGGTCTTCGCCCCCATCCGCCGCTGGAAGGCCGTCAGTGCCAGGCGGGCCAGAAGAAACGTCAGTTTCCCCTGTTTGATGATCTCGACCAGGTCGAGATCTTCCCACTGGGCGTCGCTTCGAAGCGACTCGAAGCGCTGGCGGTCGAGCTCGACGCAGACGGTGTCCGGCTGTTCCTGGTCGATGACCCACTCGACGGTATCGATCGATTCCTGGGAGATGTGAGCGGTACCGACGAGGATGATCTCGCGGTCGTCGATCTCGAGGCGGGTGATGTCGTGTTCGATTTCGCTGGGATCTTCCATCGGCGCACGTAGTCGGGGTGGCCTGAATGCGACGCGTCGCCGGCACTCTTAGTAGGCAGCGAGGAAAGTTGAAAGTACAAACAGTCGTCGGGCGTCATCTCCCTCGCCGTCTTGTCAGTTCGCTTCACAGCGACCAGAGTGGCGGAGCATCTCGAATTCGAACCCGAGGCAACGATGCGTGGAGCGGCCGAGGACGAAAACAGCGACGGCGCCGGGCGACTCGCCGTCTGGGTCGAACGGGCGAACCTCGAGGCATGCGTCGACTCCGAAACGGAGTTGGCGGTGCGATTCGAGGAGGCCGAGGGCGCGCGTTGGCTGTGCGATGCGTTCGGCGGGTTCGACGTCGACGACGAGATCCGACTCGAGGGGACCACGCTGCACATTGTAGTGCCCGAGCGTGGAGCCGGCTTCGACCGCCTCGAGCGGGCGCTGGCGACCATTCTCGCGCCCGAAGCGATCTTTTTGGACATGGATGGGGTGCTGGCCGACGTCGCCGATTCGTACCGGGAGGCGATCCGGTTGACCGCCGCGCATTTCGGTCTGGAGGTCTCCGCCGAGGATGTCTCGCATGCGAAGGCGGGCGGGGACGCCAACAACGACTGGCGGCTGCTCGAGCGCATGCTCGCCGAGGCGGGCATCGAGGAGAGCTACGAGGAGATCAAGGCGGTCTACGAGCGGCTGTACCAGGGCGAAGACGGTGAGCCGGGCCTGTGGCGGCACGAGTCCCTGATCGTCGCCCTCGAGGAGCTCGAACGGCTCGGCACGCGCCTGCCGCTCGGCATTGTCACCGGGCGTCCCCGCCGCGACGCCGAGCGGTTCTTCGAGCAGACCGGCCTCGACGAAAAGGTCGAGGCGGTCGTCGTCATGGAGGACGCCCCCCAGAAACCCGAACCGGACCCGGTCGAGCTGCTGGCCGAGCGGATGGGCGTCGAGCGGGCATGGATGCTCGGCGACACGCCCGACGACGCGCGGGCCGCACGGCGAGCGGGCATGCTGGCGCTCGGCATCGTCGCGCCGGACGAGGACGCCTCGAGGATGCGGCCCGCCCTGCGCCGGGGTGGCTGTGCGAGAATCCTCGACGACCTGACGGATCTGCACGAATTGCTCGATCTTTCGACCGGCCTCTGAGCGGTCGTCTCCCGCCTCGCGCCCGGGCTCGGAGATGCTCCCGCCAGATGCACCACCCGGGAAGATGTGTTACACGTCTCACAGCAGTCACAGGCAGTCCGGTCGGGAGTAACTCCGAGCACGGGAGACGTGCGATGCGGAAACGGGTATGGACGCTGGCCGTCGCCGGCGCGACGGGATTCGTGTGGGCGGCACTCGGGTGTCGCAGTGCACCTCGCGCGGCGGATGCGGCCCCGGAGAACAGCTCCGAGCAGGAGACGTCGGTCGAGACGGTCGAGTTGCAATTCGGCTGGGAACCGTCGGAGGCGCGTTCGGCGGAGGTGAGCCGGACCGTCGAAAAGACGGGCGGCGAGGCGCGCACCTACCGGGGGAGGTACGCGTTTCGCACGCAGGAGGGGGACGAGCAGCTGCAGGTACGGGTCGAACCCGAGCTCGAGGGCAGCAAGGGGACCTTCGAGGGGACCGAGCTGGGGCGGATCGTGACGGCGGCCTCGTTTGCGGCGATGCCGACGATGCAGGTCACCGCGGCGGGACGCTTCGAGGGGGTGAGCGGACGGGAGGCGACCCGGCGAGAGTACCTCGAGGCGGCGAGATCGGCGGCCGAGGGGAGTCTCCCGCAGGAGGTGCGCTCGATGCTCGAGCGTCTGCTCGCCGCGGAGGTGCTCGAGACCCGAAGTCGGCAGTTCTGGGAGATGCTGGTCGGCCTCTGGGCCGGAGAGTCCTTCGAGCTGGGGGCCTCGTACGAGGGGGATACCGAAGCGAGTTTCGCGCTTCCGCTGGTCGGGCGCCGGAAGATGCCGGTGGAGGTCGATTTCGGAGTCCGGGAGCGTGTCGCGTGTGGCGAAAGGCCGGGCGGGGGCGGCGAGAGACCGGCGTGTGTCCGGGCGAGCGTCGAGTCGCGTCCCGACGTCCGGGAGGCCGAGACGCTGGTGCAACGGTGGGTCGACCGGGTGGCGGAGGCGACGGCGAAACGCCAGGGGCGCGAGCAGACCCCCGATCTGGAGGTCGGCGAGGTGTTCATCCGCAGCGAGGTGGAGGTGGTCACGCATCCGGCCGACCTGCAGCCGGAGTCGTATCGCGAAAAACGGACGATTCGCCTCACCCTGCGGGCTCCCGACGGGACTGAAAAGGCGTACCGACACGTCGACGAGCGCCAGATTGCCTTCGAGTGACCGGGCCGGGCGTCAGCTGACCGGCCAGTGAGCCCGTTGCACCTCGAGCGCCTCGGCGATCGCCTCCCAGCCCTCCTCGGAGGGTGCGGCGTCGAATTCCGGGGGCCTCTGACCGAGCAAGACGTCGACGCAGGCTTCGACGGAATCGGCGAGGCCGTCCAGGTCGTAGCCTCCCTCGAGGGTCAGCAGGATGCGTCCCTCGGCGAATCGGTCGGCGTAATCGAGGCACCGGCCGCACAGGGCGGCGAAGCCGGGGGCGGTGAGCTGCATGCCGGCGAGCGGGTCCCGGCGGTGGGCGTCGAATCCGGCCGAGATGCAGACGAGATCGGGATCGTACTCCTCGGCGACCGGCTCGAGGACCTCGTCGAAGGCGCACAGATAGTCGCCGTCGCCCATGCCGCGCGGGAGAGGGACGTTGACGGTGTAGCCGTCGCCCTCGTCGCGTCCGGTTTCCCCGCGGTCGCCGGTACCCGGATAGAAGGGAAACTGGTGGGTGCTGAAATACAGGACCTCGTCGTCGCCGTAAAAGATCTCCTGGGTGCCGTTGCCGTGGTGGACGTCCCAGTCGACG
>CAZRLK010000155.1:0-12334 GCA_964600555.1 uncultured Bradymonadales bacterium | reverse complement strand
AGGGCGCGCCCGCGGGGCGAAGCTCGAGCCCGGCTTCGTCGACGGCCCGTTCGAAATTGCGGGCCATCTTGTCGCGGCTCTCCCCTCGCAATCGCGTCTGAATCTCGCGCAGATGGGCCTCGGCCTCCGGCGTCTCCCGCAGGCCGGAGACGACATCCCGCTCGAGCCCCGGCGAATCGAGCCCTTCGACGTAGTAGACGACGAGCCGCTCGGCGACCTCGCGACGGTCGGGATGGCGCTTGAGCCCTTCGGCCAACTGGACCACCGCGCGCACGGCGTCGCCCCGCTCGTAGGCCTTGATTGCCCGTTGCTCGAAATCCATGAAAGGGACCCCTCAGCGACGCCTCGCTGCCCGCGCCGCCTGGATCGACGGGTGGGGCCGACGCCGGCCGACAGAGGCGATCGGCGCTCTCGAGGGAAGGGGGTGGGGACGTCCCGACGCAGTGCAGATGCGGACACCGTCGCGGTTCGGGCTCGGGACCGACCCGTTCACATTCACCGCGAGATCTTGACGGTCTGGGGGAAAAACATGCTGAACCCGAGGTTGACGAACATGTTGCTGCTGAACTCGGGATCGGCGTTGCCCGTGCTCGCCTCCGCCCGACGGTACAGGTGAGTACGTGCCTGCAGATTCAACGCATACGCATCGCCGAAAAACAGACGAAAGCCGGCTCCGATCGTCCCCGCCGGGATCATTCCCGTATTGAACTCGGTCTCCCCGCCCGAGACCGTGTTCCCCGAGCACGACTCCCCGACGCTGTTCGCCTCGCAGACCCCGCGCCCGATCATCGTCATCCCCCCCATCAGATGCACGTCGTAGTGGGCCACCGAACTGTTCATCAACGAGAACTTCCCGAAAATCGGCACGAACTTGAACTCCACCCCCGCCAGCCACTGCAGAAACGAAAACTGGAGATTCTCCAGACGCTCCGAGTCGTTCGACTCCAGCGACGACTTGACGTTGCGGGCCAGATCGGTCTCGAGATGCAGCGGCGAATACCCGCCGACCAGTCCGATGCCGACGGCGTTGGTCAGATAGTAGTTGAGGTTGACCCCGGTGACGACGTCGCGCAGATACGCCCCGCTGGTAGTCGTTCCGACCATCGGCGCCAGCTCCAGGCGCGTCGACCGATACAACACCTTGCGGCGAACGCTCGGGCCGGTCTCGAGGGCGCTCTCCTCTTGCTCTTCCTGTTCCTCCTCGGCGCTCTTCCCGCCGACCGCCGCATCGGCCTCTTCTTCCTGCGACCAGCCGAGCGCCGGCAGACCCACCAGACACGCCAGCGCGAAAACCAGCCCCGACACCCGGCTCGAGCATTTCCGTCTCATGTCTCTCCGAATCGCTGGAGTCGAAAATCACACAGCCGCCTCGAGCCCGCCCCTCAGTCCCCCTGGGCCTCCGAGTACTCGAAGCTCGTCGGCAAATACAGACTCACTCCCCCGGAGAAGGTGACGACGTTCGCCAACACGTCGTGCTGCTGGCCGCCGGTCGTCAGCGTCGCCGGGAAAAAGATGTCGCGCAATTCGAAATCGAGGGCCATCCAGTCGTTGAGAAACAGCCGCGCCATCAGGCTGCCGGTCGCCCCGAAGGTTCCGTCGTCGCTCGTACTGTTGACACTCTCGACGTTCGCGTAGCCGGCTCCGAGGCTCGCCCCGATGTCGTAGTGGAGGATCGCGCTGTTGAAGAGGGTGAACTTCCCGTAGATCGGCACGAAGCCTCCCTCGAGGCCTCCGAACCAGTTCAACACCGGGGCGTCCGCCTCGGTCGAGGTCTGATCGTAGGACTTTTCGTAGGCGCCGGTTCGCCCCCCGAGCGCGCCTCCGAAATCGTACCACTCGAACAGCCCCCCGATGTGCAGCCGCTCGGTGATGTGGTAGTTGGCGTTCGCCCCGACCTTGAAACTCCGGTAGATGGCGTCGTTGAGACTCGTCCCGAACCGCGGCGCAAATTCGAATCGTTGTTTTTTGAGAACGGGCTTTCGCTGGACGACGTGGACCGGATCGTCGAATTCCTGCTTTTCCTGGTCGTCCTCCTGAGCCGATACCGGTGCCACCTCGACCGCGAGGCAGGCGACGGCGGCGACGACCGCGACCGACCATCGAGCGGAGCATGCCTGATAACTCATAGGCCCTTCGACCATCCGGAATGCGACGAATCCTCGGCTTCTACTCCGATATAGCACACCGTGCGATCGGTCGACAAGTTACGGGACCACCGCATCGACCTGCGCCGCGGGGCCATCCCCACCCTCGAAACGGCGACACGATCGGCCGCCGAGCCGACCTCGCTTCTACATGAACAGCGCCTCGACGAACTCGTCGGCGCGAAACTCCCGCAGATCGACGACTCGCTCGCCGATGCCGACATACCGCACCGGCGCCTCGAACCGCTTGCAGATCCCGAGGATGACTCCCCCCCGAGCCGTCCCGTCGAATTTCGTCAACGTCATTCCGCTGACATCGAGCGACTCGGAGAACTTCTCCGCCTGCTGGATGGCGTTTTGGCCGGTGTTGGCGTCGAGCACGAGATGCACCTCGTGGGGCGCCCCTTCTTTCGCCTTGCCCGCCACCCGCTCCATCTTTTCGAGCTCCTCCATCAAATTGACGTCCGTGTGCAGCCGACCGGAGGTGTCGCACAGCACGATGTCGATCTCCTCGTCCCTGGCCCGCTCGATCCCCTCGTAGACGACCGAGGCCGGATCGGCCCCCTCCTCGCCCTCGTGCATCGGCAACCCCGTGCGCTCCGCCCAGATGCCGAGCTGGTCGACCGCCCCGGCCCGGAAGGTATCCCCGGCGACCAGCAGCGACGACAGGCCCGCCTGTTTGAACCGACTCGCCATTTTGCCGATCGTCGTCGTCTTGCCGACCCCGTTGACCCCGACGACCAGGATGACGAACGGCTCGTCGGTCGTCGGATCGAGCGGCTCCTCGTGCGTCGACAGGAGCTCCTCGCTGTAGTGGCGGATGAAGCTCCAGACCTTGCCCGGCTGCTCCAACTCCTCGCCCGAGAGGCGCTCCTCGATCGCGTCGATGATGTCCTGGGCGACGCGCGGCCCGATGTCCGCCTGGAACAGGACCTGCTCGACCTCCTCGACCATCTCCGGGCTGAGTTTCTCGCCGGTAAAAAAGCTGTTGAGCTGGTCGAATAAGCCCTCGCGCGTCTTCTCGAGCCCCTCTTCGAGGCTCTTCGGCTCGGCCTCCGTCTCCAACTCGCTGGACGCCGATGTCGCCTCGTCTTCCGGTGTCTCGTCCTGCTCGCCGGCCTCGTCCTCGCCGTCCGTGGTCTCTTCGGCGGCTCGCTCCTCCCCGCCGCCCGCCTCCTCGTCCGACGCTTCGTCCCCCTCGGACTTCTTCTCGTCGGTCTCACTCTCTCGGTCACCCGACGCCTCGACTTCCTCGGCCTGCTCGGACGCCTCGGCGTCACGCTCCTCGTCCTCCTCGTCGCCGAGCGCATCCTCCTTGAGGTCCGTCGGCGCCGGGATCGACGATTCTTCGCCGAGCGTCCCCGCTTCCTCGTCCTCGTCCCCCGCACCATCCTCCTCGCCAGCGAGCTGCGTCGGCGAGGGGACCGACGTTCCGCCCCCCTCGTCGTCGAGCGCCTCCTTGTCGGCGGTCTCGTCGTCGCGCTCCTCGATCTCGCCGACCGCCTCGTCGGCCGCCGCCTCGTCGATCCCGGGCGGCGGCTCCTCGCGTTTGCGCCGCTCCCCCTCTTCCTCGTCCTCCCCCTTTTCGTCGTCCTCCCCCTCACGCTTCTCGTCCGTTTCCTCCTCGGAGGTGTCGGCTTCCGTCTCCGAGGGCGTCTCCTCGTCGGCGGCCTCGGCCTCTCGCTCCTCGTCGTCCTCGTCGTCGACCTCGACGTGCTCCTTCTTGGCTTGTTCGGTCGCCTCGCCGGCCTTCGCGCGCTCCTTCTTGGAGCTCACGCGCGCCATCTTCGCCTTCTTGACCTCGGCGAGCGACATGTCCTCGTAGTCCTCGACCGGCTCGTCGACCTCCTCGCGCTCCTCGAGCAGATCCTCGGTCGGCCTCTCCCCCTCCTCGAGCTCCGGGTGCTCCTCTTCTTCGAGCTGCCGGTCGGCCTGCATCCGCCGGTACACGAAAAACAGACCGGCAAACACCAGAAGCACCACGATCACGAGCGCCAGGATCGTATTCGGCCCCAGCATCTGCGCGAGCACCGGCGCCGCAACCATCGCCGCCCCCCGCTCCTCCCGCACTTCGTGCTCTCCGTCTCCATTCGTCTCCACCTGTTCTCCCATCCTCGAATCTCCCGGACTGTCGCAAATCGCCTCCGACCCGTCCCCGGGCCGCACCGTCTTCTCTTTGCCGAATGTCGTCGTACTAGAGCCGTCGAGCCGCTCAACCACTACGACGCGAGTTTCTCGTCCACCTCGTCGAGCTTCACCGAGACGAGCTTCGAGACTCCCGCCTCCTCCATCGTCACCCCGTACAGCGTATCGACGGACTCCATCGTCCGGCGATTGTGCGTGATGAGGATCATCTGGCTCATGTCACTGAGATCGCGAACCAACTGCACGTAGCGACCGACATTCGCCTCGTCAAGCGGGGCGTCGACCTCGTCGAGCACGGCGAAGGGGCTCGGCTTGAGCTTGAAGATCGAAAAGATCAGGCTCGCCGCCGTCAACGCCTTCTCCCCGCCCGACAGCAGCGAGACGTTCTGCAACTGCTTGCCGGGCGGCCGCACGTCGATGTCGACCCCTGTCTCGAGCAGATCGTCCGGCTCGGTCAACACAAGCCGCGCCGAGCCCCCGCGAAACAACCGCGGGAAGATCTCGCGGAACATCTCGTCGACCGCCTCGAACGTCTCCTTGAAGCGCCGCCGGCTCTCGCGGTCCATCTCCTCGATCGCGAGCTCCAGATCCTCGCTCGCTTCCTCCAGGTCGGCCTTTTGCTCCTCGAGAAACTCCCGGCGCTCGAGCGTCTCCTCGTATTCCTCGACCGCCATCGGGTTGACCGCCCCCATCCGCTCGATCTCGCGCTCCAGTTCCTCGATCCGCTCGTCGCGCTCGTCGACCTCGAGCTCGATCGCCGAGGCGACCTCCCGCGCCTCCCGGACCGACAGGTCGAACCGCTCGCCGAGATCCTCGTCGAGGTGCTCGACGCTGACCGACAGCTCGTTGAGCTCCATCTCGAGCTCCTTCAGGTCCCGGCGGTGCTGCTCGAGATCCTTGCGCTGTTCGACCAGCTCGACCTCCAGGTCGCTCACCTCCGATTTCGCCTCCTCGAGCTCGTCTTTGGCCTCCTCGGCCGCCTCCTTTTTGTCGGCGTGCAGCTCCTCGAGCTTCTCGACCCGCCCGGCCGACTCCTCGGCTTCGCTTTTCGCCTCCTCGATGCGCTCGGCCAGCTCGTCGAGCTCGTCGTCGAGCCGCTCGTGCCTCTCGTCCCCCTCGGCGACCTCGCTCTCCAGCCGCTCGAGACGCTCCGAGAGGTTCTCGCGGCGCTGCTTCTTCTCGGCGATCTGAACCTTCGCCTCCGTGAACTCGCCCTGGCGCACGTCGACGACCCGCTGGCATTCCTCCAGGCGCTCCTGCAACTCCTCGAGCGCCTCCTCGCGCTCGGGCATCGTCCCCTCCAGCTCCTCGCGCTCCTCGCAAAGCCCGGCCCGCTCCTCGTCGATCTCGCTGCGCCGGTCCCCGAGCGGCTCGAGCTGCCCGCGCAGCTTCTCGACCCGCCCCTCGCCCCGCTCGACCGCCTCGCGTTTCGACTCGAGCTGCTGGTTCAGTCCGCGCAACTCGTGGCGGCGCTCGCCGAGCTGCTCGCTGACCTCCTCGAAGGCCCGCTCGGCATCCTCGACGGCGAGTCGCCGCCGCTCGAGCCTCTCGTCCAGCTCCTCGAGCTCCTCCTCGAGTTCCGCCTCGCGCTCGACCAGCTCGTCCAGCTCGCGCGCCTGCCGCAACACCTGCTCACCCTGGTCGCCGACGTGTCCCCCGACGATCCGCCCGCCGGCGAACACCACGTCGCCCTGCTCGGTCACCCGGGCCCGCCCGCTCTCCCCCGACCCGATCAACCCGTCGACCGCCTCGTCGAGCCCCCCGACGAACTCGACGCCCTCGAGTTCGCGCTCGATCTGCTCGCGCACCTCGTCGCCGCCGGAGGCGATCCAGCAGCCGACCCGCCCCGCCTCCCGGTCGCGCAACATCCGGATCGCGTCGACCGCCGTCTCCGCCCGCTCGACGACCACGTCGCCGATCCGCTCCCCGAGATACGCCGCCACCTTCGACTCCTCGCCCTCCTCGACTTCGAGCAGGTCTCCGAGCGGCCCGACGACATCCTCCCGGCCCTGCTCGTCGGCCCACTCCAGGACCGTCTGCACGCCCCGCTCGTAGCCCTCCCCCTGCTCGCGCATCTGCGCCAGACTCTCGCGCCGCGCCTCGACTTCGACCAGCCTCGAGTGGACCTCCTGGCGAGCCTGCTCGACCTCCTCGAGCGCCCGGCGGGCCTCCTCGAGTTCGTCGCCGTGCGCTTCGACGCGCTCCTCGAGGCGCTCGAGCTCCGTCTCCTTTTCGTCGCGGTCGATCTCGAGGCGCTGCAGGTCACCTTGCTCCGCCTCCAGCTCGTCGGCCGCCTCCTCGAGCTCCTCCTCGAGCCTCCCCCGCCGCTGCTTCAGCGTCGACTCGCGCTCGTCGAGGTGCTCGAGCTTGTCCTCCAGGCGCTGCAGGCGGCTCTGGCGCTCCGACAGCTCCCCTTTGAGCTCGTCGCGCTGATCGCGCACCTCTTCGAGCCGCTCTTTCGCCTCCTTCCAGGCGTCGCGTTTGGCCTCGAGTTCGGCGTCGAACTGCTCGGAGGAGTCCTCCAGCTCGTCGAGCTCCTCGCGGACCGACTTTCGCTCCCAGCGCAACTCCTCGAGCCTGGCCTCCAGCTCGGTCTTTTCGGCCTTCGCCTCGTCGCGCCGCTCCTTCGCCTGCTCGACGGCTTTTTTGGCGTGCTCGCGGTCGGATTTGGCGACGTTCAGCCGGGTCTCGACCTCGTAGTACGCATCGCGCGCCTCCTCGTGGACCTCCTCGGCCTGGTGGGCGGCGACCTTCGCCGTCGACAACGCCTCCTCTCGCCCCTCCAGCCCCGACTGCGCCTGCTGCACCTCCGTGCGCAGCTCCTCGAGATCCTCGCGCCTGTCGGCCGCCTTGTCGGTCAGGCGTTTGCGACGCCGCACCAGCGCATCGACCCGGAGTTGCTCCAGCTCGTCGGTCAACTTCCCGTGGCGCTCGGCCCGCTCGGCCTGCTTTTCGAGCCGCCCGAGCCGCATCCGCACCTCGCTCAGAACGTCCTCGACGCGCTGGAGATTCTCCCGGGTGCGCTCGAGCTTGCGTTTGGCCCGCTTGCGTTTGTCCTTGTAGCGGGTGATCCCGGAGGCCTCCTCGATCAACAACCGCCGCTCGGAGGGCTTGGCGTTGACGATGAACGACACCTCCCCCTGCTCGATGATCGAGTAGCCCTGCTTGCCGAGCCCGGTGCCGGCCAGCAGGTTGCGGATGTCGCGCAGCCGGCACTCGACCTGGTTGATCAGATACTCGCTCTCCCCGTCGGAGTGCAGACGCCGCGTGATCGATATCTCGGCCATCTCCCGGTACTCGCGCGGGATCGTATCGCCCCAGTCGATCCCCTCGTCCGGCCAGTGCGAGGCGTCGTTCTCGAAGGTCAGCGTCACCTCCGCCAGCCCCGACGCCCGGTGCTCTTCGGTCCCCTTGAAGATCACGTCCGACAGCGAATCCCCCCGCAGGCTCGTCGGCGACATCTCCCCCATCGCCCACTTGATCGCATCGACGATGTTGCTTTTGCCACAGCCGTTCGGCCCGACGATGCCGGTCACGCCGTCGGCGATCTCGACCTCGACCTCGTCCTTGAACGACTTGAACCCCGAAAGCTGGATACGTCGCAACTTCACGGACTACGAGGGGTGGGAGAAAAACAAAAAAGACTCTGGCTAACCGCAGAGACGCAGAGAATCGCAGAGAAACCAAATGCCGAAAGACACCTCAAATCGATGGTGCGGTCCGCGAGCCCCGACGCCTCAAATTGACACCCGACGCGGGTGTGATCCAACTCCGTGGAATCACCGGCGTCCCGCGTCGAATTCACCAAGACGCCAAGACACCAGCAACACACGGCGCACCTCCCAAAACCGACGGCACCGGACGGCGGCAAGGCCGCCCGGGTTCGCCGCAACCGGAGCGCAGTGAAAAGCCTGGAGTTCGGCTTTTCATCTGCGTCCGTATGCGGCGACTCCCCGGGAGACGCCGTCTCCCGGGCCGGTGCCTCGATCGAGCGGATCCTGTCGGGGGGCACGAGGACGCGTTCGCGTGCTTTGTGCCCGTTGCGGTTTCGCGTAGTCGTTCCCGGACCGCCGCAAGCCCAAGGGCGTCCCGCCGATTCCGATCAGACGCATCCGACGCCTCAAAGCAATTCCCGCCCATCACCTACCGAAATGCCGTCCAGTTCCCAAATCGCAACATCCATCCGCCGTTTTTTTACCTCCACGCTGTTTTTCCTCTGCGCCCTCTGCGCCTCTGCGGTTAGCACCCGCCGTTTTACTCGCCGTACTCGATGTCGAACCGCCCCTCCACCTCCAGCGCCGGCTCCGCCGCCTCCCCGCCCGAGGTCTCGTCGAACGTCCCGGCGACCGCCCCGGCCATCTGCCCGTCGGCGTGGGTCTCGACCGTCACGCGCACCGACGAACTGGCGGTGTATTGCGTGCTCTTGCAGGTGAACTGCGGCGTCTTGATCGTCTCGAACGTCCCGGTCTCCCCCTCCGAGGTCGGCACGTTCAGCCGCACGTTGACGTTGTCACACTCCCCGCTCGAGACGCCCCCGAACGTCAGACTGATCTCCTCCGAGCCCTCCTCGCCACGCGTGAACGTCGAGGCCGTCACCTCCGCCTCCACCGCCCCCGCCAGCGCGAAGATCGCCGGCGCGTCGTCCGGCACCTCCAGGTCGGTCTCCACCGGCTGCAACTCCTCGTCCGATCCGTCCCCCTCCGAACCCCCGCCGCACCCCACGGCACCGAGCGTCAGGCAGATCACCACTGCGACAACTCCTCGATTTCCCGTTCCACTCATCGTTTCACCCACTCGAATCGTCCACAACACACGAGCACTCTCGTCATCGAGCAGTCGTCCTAACAAATTTCCCCCTGCACTGGAACCCCGAGGCGAACAGCGACGTCGACGCCCCGACCCGCCGGAACCGCCGCAGCCGCTTGGGGCATGCCGCGCGATTTACTACGATGCCGCCAACTCCCCTGAGTATCTCGTCAGTACGGGGTTCGAGTCGGCGACCGCGGAGTCGGCATGCATCACGATGGGCGTTTCCAATTCCGACTGCTCGTCGCGATCGCAGCCGTCTCGTGGCTCGCCTCCTCGTGTGAGACGCGCACGGACCCCGAGCCGCAATCGACCGAAGGGGCGGACGTCGGCGAAGAGGCCGACCTCGTCGATCGGACCACCGAGGAGACGGGGTCGCCGCCGGAGCACGACGCCGCCCCCTCGGTTGACGGGTCGGACCTCTCCGAGACGTGCCCCGAGGGACAGCGGCGATGCCTCGGCGACTGCGTCGACCTCTCTCGCAACCCGGAACACTGCGGGGTGTGTGGTCGTTCCTGCGATCCTCCGCCGAACGCCCGCACCCTCGCCTGTCGCGCCGGCGAGTGCCTCTTCGAGTGCAAGCGCCACTGGATCGACGATGACGGGGATCTCGAGTCCCCGACCGGCAACGGCTGCGAGACGAAATCGTGTGCAGGCGAGACGTTTTTCGTCGACGAAGACGGAGACGGATACGGTACCACCTCGAAGGGTCCGGTCGAGTGCGTACCGAAGACGGGATATGCCGCCAAACGGGGAGATTGCGACGATTCCGACCCCGAGATTCATCCCGGCGCTCGCGAGACCTGCACGGCGGTCGACCACGACTGTGACGGAGACTCCCGCCCCGACGCGGGGTGTGAGTGCCGGCCGAATGAACGCACCATTTGCGGGACCGACCGCGGGGTGTGTGAGACGGGCACGAAGGTCTGCAACGAGGGAACCTGGGAGGAGTGTAGCGACCAGATCGCCCCGAAACGAGAGGTCTGTGACGGTCGCGACAACGACTGCGACGGCAACGTCGACGAACAGATGTACCGACCGTGCAGCCGGCAGACCGGCGTCTGTATCGACTCGTCGGTTCAGTGTGACAACGCCAGGTATCCGACCTGCGACGCCGAACAGTACGGACCCCACTACGAGGTCGACGAGACCTCCTGCGACGGGCGAGACAACGACTGCGACGGCAACGTCGACGAAGGGGTGACCACCGCATGCAGCAACCAGACGGGCGTCTGTGCCGGTGCGACCGTCTCGTGTACCTCCGGCAGATTTCCGACCTGCGACCCGGCCGATTACGGCTCTCACTACGAGGTCGATGAGACCTCCTGCGACGGGCGAGACAACGACTGCGACGGCGCGGTCGACGAAGGGCTGACGGCGGCGTGTGGCAAGCAATCCGGCGTGTGTGCCGGCGCCACCATTTCGTGTACGTCCGGGAGTTTTCCGACCTGCAACGCCGATCAGTACGGACCTCACTACGAGGCCGACGAGATCTCGTGCGACGGGCGCGACAACGATTGCGACGGCGCGGTCGACGAAGCCGTCACACGCCCGTGCGCCAATCAGACCGGGGTGTGTGCGGGGTCGGAGGCCACTTGCCAGGCCGGCTCGTTTGCGGAATGCGGGGCGGATCAGTTCGGTCCCGAGTACAGCCCCTCCGAAGTCGTCTGCGACGGCAAGGACAACGACTGCGACGGCGCGGTCGACGAGGCGTGTCCGAACTGGACGCGTCTGGCGGGGGGCAACTGGAGGGAGACCTTCGACGATGTCGCCGTCGACACCGCCGGCAATGTCTATGCCGTCGGGCACACCAACAGCTCGTTCGCCGGCCACACCCGGTCGGGGCGAGATGGACTGGTCGTCAAATACGACCCCTCCGGCACACGCCAGTGGATCGAATTCATCGACCGTCAGTACCACCAGTACGACGTCACCCAGCAACTGACCGCCGTCGACGTCGGCCCGAGCGGCGACGTCTATGTCGCGGGACGAGTCAACGACCATCTGGATGTCTATGTTCCCGGCCGGACCGACGTCCTCGCTGCCAAATACCAGCCGGACGGCACGCGGTTGTGGCGGCGACATTTCGGCTCCGTCTCTCTCGACGGGGCGGAGTTTCTCGAGGTCTCCGACCACGGTCGCGTATTCGTCGCGGGAGACACCTCCGCCGAGTTTCTCGGCGAACCGATCAACTCTGCGACGGACAATTTTGTGGTGCGACTCGACCCGACGACCGGCCAGGACATCTGGGCGGAGACGTTCGGCGGATTCAGCAATGATTTCGCGCGGGCTCTGCTCCTGCGCAACGGCAACGTCTGGGTCGCCGGCGAGCCGAGCAGCACGACGTTCAACGGTCTGTCGACCGGCCAATACTCCGGTCTCTATCTAATCGGGTTCGAGGAGGTCGATGGCGCAACGGTCGGCACCTACGTCACCAACGCCTCCTCAGAGATCGAGTTCACCGACGCCGTCCTGGATCCGAGCAACGGGGATCTGGTGACGATCGACGACTGCGACGTGACGCCGGCGGGCTCGTCGGGCCTGTGCATGATGCGATTTTCACGCCCCTCGTCGGGCTCTCAGCTCACGAAGGAGGCTGACCACGTGCTCTCTTCCACCCACTTCAACTCCCCGGCCCCCTCGTCGACTCGACTCGCTCGCCGCAACGGCCGTCTCTTCGTAACCGGGAAGACGGAGCAAGCGATGTTCGGGCAGCAGCTCCCCGGAAACGCGAGCATCTTCGTCGCCGAGTACACCTTCGGCGGAACGCGCACCTTCGGACGATTGATCGGGGGGACCTCCCCCGCCTCCCCCGAATCGGTGAGTGCCCGCCCCGGGCATTACTACGTGGTCGGAGAGTCGTTCGGACCGATGCACGGCCAGACGTGGTCCGGCCACAATGACGGGTTCGTCCTCGCCAGATAGGTTTCCCGACCGACGCCGGCGCTGTGGCCAGACCATCCCTGGTCTGGAGCGCCGCAGGCGCAACGCCCGCCACGTCGGCCCGGCGCTGTGGCCAGACCATCCCTGGTCTGGAGCGCCGCAGGCGCAACGCCGCGCCACGTCGGCCGGGCGCTGTGGCCAGACCATCCCTGGTCTGGAGCGCCGCAGGCGCAACGCCCCGCCACGTCGGCGAGTGCTGTGGCCAGACCATCCCTGGTCTGGAGCGCCGCAGGCGCAACGCCCCGCCACGTCGGCCCGGCGCTGTGGCCAGACCATCCCTGGTCTGGAGCGCCGCA
>CAZRLK010000154.1:0-12443 GCA_964600555.1 uncultured Bradymonadales bacterium | reverse complement strand
GCAATCGGGGCCCATTGTTCGAGCTGATCGGGCGGAAACTGGCCTTCGTCACAGTTGACCGCCCGAAACGGATCGGCCAACTCGACGTCCACGCCGCTGGTCGACGAGATGATCCGCCGCAATGACGGGATCGCTCCCGTCCCGCCGGTCACCACGATCTTGTCGATGTCCGCATCGGAAGCGGTCGCCGCATAAAAGTTCAACGACTCCTGAATCTCGTCGGCCATCTCCTCGGCCTTGTTCTGGATGATGTCCTCGACCTCCCCCGGCACCACTTCGTCCTCCCCGGACCCCCGCGGCGTGCCTCCCATCTTGTAGACCTCTGCCTCCTGGAAGGTGACGTTGAGCTGGCGCTGGATCTCGCCGGTGATGTCCGCCCCCCCCGTCGACAAATCCCGCGTGAAGGTCGTGATCCCATCCCGTACGATGTTCAGGGAGATGACCGAGTTGCCCATGTCCATCAAATTGATCGTCTCTCCCTGGTGATACCCGTAATTGACCTCGTACATGTTCTGGACGGCGAACGAATCGACGTCGACGACCATGGGCTCGAGGCCGACCTGGTGGCACACCCCCACGTAGTCGTTGATCATCTCCTTTTTGGCCGCCACCAACACCACGTCCATCTGACCCTGCTCGGTCTTCGGCGCCAACACCTCGAAACCGATGAAGACATCCTCGATATCGTACGGGATGAACTGTTCGGCCTCCCATTGAATCGACTCCTCGAGTTCCTCGTGGGTCATCAGCGGCAACGTGATCTTTTTGATGATCACCGTGTTCCCCGAGACACTCAGCGCCGTCGGCGTCCGCGTGATGCCGTTGCGTTCGAGAATTTGAGAGACCGCATCCGAGACCGCCGTCGCGTTCATCAACTCCCCGTCGACGATCGTCTCCGGAGGCAGATCCGCGTAGTCGAACGCCTCCAGATACAGTTCGTCCTTTCTGGACCGCAGCTCACAGACCTTGACGGAACTGGAGCCGATGTCGAGACCCAAACAATTCTTGCCTTTGGCCATCGCTCCGACTCTTGCGAAAGCATGGGTTCACATAACGCTCCAATTAGCGTGACACGGCTCCGATAAGGGGTCAAGAAATTCATCTCCCTTCGGCCGCCATCCGGCCCGCCTGGCGGCGAGCTGGCCCCTGTCGCGCCCGATTTCCCTTCCTTCCCCCTGCGATCGCACCCCCGGCGCATTGCCGGAGCGGTCAATTTCCCCTACACATACCACTATAGGATGGAGAGGATGCGATCTCTGAATGGATGTGACTCAAGGAATGCCGGACGGCACACGAGCGATGTGAGGTGAGATGGTGCATCCCGCTCACCGGTGGATGCCCCGCTGGAAGGGCCGCGACGCGGTCGGGAGGTAGCAATGGAGGCAGCGCAGCTCGAGGAATTTCGCGAACGGCTCGAACAACAACGCCAGGAGTTGCTCGAGAAGATTCTCGAGAGTGTCCATCACGACTTCGAGCTCCCTCAGGAGGACATGGCCGACGAGGTCGACCTGGCGAGCGTGCTGGCCGACCAGAATTTCAACCTCCGACTACGCGGGCGCGAGCGCCGGCTGATCGAAAAGATCGACCACGCCATCCAACGCATCGAGGCCAACGAATTCGGTCGCTGCGTCTCCTGCGAAGACAAGATCTCGCTGAAACGACTCCGCGCCCGGCCGGTGACGACGATGTGCATCGACTGCAAAGAGGAACAGGAGCGCAAGGAACAACACTACCCCGATTGACTGCCGGAGACCGATGCCGACACGCCTTTTTCTCATCGACACCGACACCTGCAAGCGCGCCGGCGAAGCGACCCTCGCCGGTCAGGACGTCGCCTTCCCCGAGTTTGTCGACGGGTGGACCGACGTGATGGACTGTCGCCATCCCCCCTACACCGACCACTCAATCGAGCACAACTGCAAGCTCGCCGACCACGTGCGCAAACCGTTCATTCTCGTTGCCGACTCCCAGATCGACGACGACGCCGCCTGACCGATTCTCCCGTTGCCGACTCACCTGTGATGGAAGTTCACTGGCAAGATCGCACCCTCGAGGTGCACGGCGACTGGACGTACCGGTGGCTGTACCTCGCCCCGGAATACGAACTGCTCGTCGACGGAGAGTCCGTCGATCGCACCGGCGGTCCCGTCGTCCAGCCGCAACTTGAGGCGACGGTCGACGACGAGGACGGCGAGCCTCACCGGATCGAAGCCGAACTTTTGTCGATCGCCGGCTTCCGTCCCCGGGCCGAACTGACCGTCGACGGCGAACCGCTGGCCTCGGAGCGCGTCGTCGTGCGCAACGTGCTCAACCCTTTTCTCGTCTTCATCATCGTCCTCTCGACCGCGATCATGCTGTATCTCGGCCCCGAAGTTCTGCGCGACTACTGGCCTGCCGCGCCTTGATCCCCGCCGGCCCGTATTGCGGGAGGGCCGAGAGGCGGTTTGTCGCGGGCATCGTTGCCGGACGCCTACCGGGGCCGCTCCAGAACCACCAACGAATCGCGGTGGACCACGCAATCGAGTATCCGGTGGCCGAGTATCTCGTCGATCTGCCGGCTGTGTCGACCCGCAATCTCGCGGAGTTCTTCCGAGCCGTACACGGTGACTCCGCGCGCAAAAAGATCCCCCTCTTCGTCGCGCAGTTCGACGACGCTCCCTTCTGCGAACTCTCCGTCGACTCCGACGACTCCCGACGGCAACAGGCTGGCGCCCTCCCCGATCAGAGCCTCTCTCGCACCCGCATCACAGCGAATGGTTCCGACCGGCCGGGCTCCGGCCCCCAGCCAGACTTTCTTCCCGACCAACTCCTCACGCTCGCCGGGATCGAGGTGCGTGCCGAGTTCCCCTCCGGCGCGAAGCTCCCCGAGCACCCCGGGGCGTTTGCCCGGTGCAATGATGGTCGGCACACCGATCCGCGCCGCGATCCGCGCTGCGATCACCTTCGAGACCATCCCCCCCGTCCCCACCTCGCTGTCGCTCGGCCCGGCCACCTCGTCGAGCTTCGGATCGTCGACCCCCACCGCCCGCAGCCGCTCCCCGAAGACCGGCTCGTCGCCCTTCCGATCGACCTCGTAAATCCCGTCGACATCCGACAACAATATCAGCGCGTCCGCCTGTTCGACCCCACAGGTCATCGCCGCCAGCCGATCGTTGTCGCCGAAACGCAGCTCCTCGGTCGCCACACTGTCGTTTTCGTTGATGATCGGAATCGCCCCGAACTGATGGACACGCCGCAACGCCCGCCGAGCATTCAAAAACCGCTCCCGGTCGTCGAGATCCGCCCGCGAGAACAGGATCTGGGCTACCTTGCGCCCGTAGTGAGACAGCTCCGCCTCGTACATCTGCACCAGACGCGACTGGCCGAGCGCCGCCAGGGCCTGCTGGTCGGTCACCGCCGACTGCTGGTCGACCTCCGGCCAGCCCAGCCGCCCGCGCCCGAGCGCCACCGCCCCCGACGACACGATCGTCACCCGATGCCCGGCGCCGAGCAACGCGTCGACGCCCCACACCAAATCGACGAATGTCGGCCGGTCGACGTGGCGGTCGTCGCGCAAAAACACGGAACTGCCGATCTTGACGACCCAGTGCTGGTGGGTGGAGAGATCTGTACGTTCGGCCATCGAATTGCCCCTGCTCGGTGAGATGCGATCCGGGCGCGACGCTGGCACTTCCAAGATCGACATGCAAGGCTTATCCGACCAACGTGACTCGACTGCCCCGCTTCGACTCATGCGCCAGATCGCCGTCCTCGGGGCCGGCTTCGCCGGGCTCCGGGCCACACACACGCTCGAAAAGCGCCTCGAGAGTCGACGCCATACGTCACTGACCCTGGTGGCTCCCTCCACCCATTTCCTCTATCGGCCGCTCCTCGCTCCCGTCGTCTCCGGCCAGCTCGAACCCTCCTCGATTTCGATCCCGCTGGCCGATCTCGTCGACGAGTCGACCGACCTCGTGGTCGACCGGATCGACAGGATCGATCTCGACGAGCGGCGCATCGTCGGCGAAGACGGCGAGGTCCCGTTCGACTACCTGCTCGTCGCGCCCGCCCCTGTCGTCGACTGGAGAGGTCGTCCGGAGTGGAGCGAACACGCCCAACCGTTCGAGACTCCCGGCGACGCTGCCGACATCCGGCGGATGGTTCATCCACCCGATTCCAACTCCGCCCCGGATCGGCTCATCGTCGTCGGCGCCGGCCCGAACGGCGTCGAACTCGCCGGCCAACTGCATACCGCCCTGAGAACCGACGGGACGGCAGAGAGCATTCCACCCGAGATCCTCCTCGCCGATCGGGCCGAAATCCCTCTCCCGGATCACCCCGTCGAATTGCGTCGGGCCTGCTGGGAATACCTTCGGCTCCGCGGTGTCGAATTCGCCGGAGAAGCAACCGTCTCCGACATCCGCGACCGCCAGCTTCATCTCGAGGACGTCCGATCTCTTCCGACCGACCCCGGATCAGGGACTGCGATCTTTTGGTGTGGAGGAAATCGCGCCCCGGACTTTGTCGACTCGAGCTCCCTGCCGACCGACGAACGGGGGCGTCTTCGCGTCGACGAAACCCTCGCCGCCACCTCTTCCCGGGGCATCTATGCGGCCGGCGCGGCAGCCTCGGAGCCGAGGCAGCACTCTTCGACTCCCGGCGTCGTCGGACGACTCGGACGCTTCGCGGCGGAAAATCTCCTGGCGGACCTGTCGGGGCGGACGCCCGTCGCCCCGCAACTCGACGAGCCGACCTGGACGATCGCTCTCGGGACCGACGAGGCCGCCGTGTACCGAAACGGCGCCGTGGTCACCGGGCAGGCCGGCGCCGCGCTTCATCGTCTCGTCCACACGTCGTTGATTCCCGGCGCCGCCAAAAAGGTGAGTCTGCTAGGCGAGTGGCTCAAATCAACCGCGCGACTGTAGCCGCCCATCAGTCGAGCTCGAAATCTTCCAGCTCCTCTTCGAGCTCCTCTTCCGTATCGCTCTCCTGCTCCTCTTCGGATCCCGAGCCCGTCTCCGCGGCCTCCGGCTCGTCGGCCGACGGCTCCGAATCTGCCTCCTCCGGCTGCCCGGAAGGCTCCTCCGTTGACTCGTCGTCGGCCGCCGGTTCGGCTCCTCCCGATTCCTCGAGCAGGGACTCTTCCTCCGCCCCCTCCTCGGCCGATCCCGACTCCGTCTCCTCCCGTGCTTGCTCGTCGTCCTTCGAGTCGCCGGCCTGTTCCGGCGCCTGCAAATCCAGCGAATCGCCTCCCCCCGCCGACTCCTCTTGCTCGTCGTCGCTTCCGGCCCCGGCCGCCGATTCGGTCTCCCCCCGCTGCGAGCCGGTCTCTTCCCGGTCGCCGCTCGCCGTCGAGGTCGGCTGCTCGCTGCTGCCCGCACTCTCCTCTTCGGCTTCTCCGACTTCGACGGCGCTCGTCTCCTCGTCGTCCGCCCGTCCACCGCCGGACGGCTCCGCCCCGCCGGTCGACCCTTCCGTCTCTTCCTCGGCGGCGGCCGCCGATTCGGTCTCCTCCTCGCCACGGTTGGATTCGCCTTCACGCCCCCCCTCTTCGGCCGTCTCTTTCGTATCATCGGCCACTGCTTTCGCCTCCTTTTCGGCGGCCTTCTTCTCCTTTTCGTCCTCTTTTGTACCCTCCGGTTCGCCGTCTCCGGCCTGCCCGGTCCCCTCAAGTTCGGCCGGCTTGTCGTCGTTCTGCCCGGCCTCTCCTTCGCTCCCGGCTGCCCCGGCCGAGGGCCGTTCGTCTCGTTTCGTCTTCTCTTCGAGGCCCGGCGGCGGCTCCTGATCGACCCCCGACCGGTCGCTTTCGGCTCTCGGGCTGCCTTCGTTTCCGATGTATTCGTCAAGCATCCCGGAATACACCAGTGCCGCCGCTCCTCCCCCGAACAAAACCACGGCGGCGAGCATCACTGTCCCCAGTCCCGCACCCCCTCCCTCCTGCGAGCGCCCCCCCGCCTCGGCCGCGGCGTCGGTTGATTCCCCATCGACGGACTCGACCTCGACACCTCCCTCGTCCTCCTCCCGGTCAAGCGCCACCGGCTGCGCCGCCGGCTCCAGGGGCTGCTGATCCTCTTCTTCGAACTCTCCGAGTGTATCCTGAATACCCGCCGCAATCTCATCCGAAGAGGCCTCCTCCTCGAGTGACACCTCTTCGGGCTCGTCGAGTTCCGGGGCATCAACCCTCTCCACTCCGGCCTCCGCCGTCGCCTCCCCGGGTTCGTCGACCTCCAGTGCGGCCGGCTCTTCCGACGCCCCCGACTCTCCCGTAAATACCTCGTCGCCAGGGGCTTCACCCTGGGCTCCTCCCGACGGTTCCGGCTCGAGATCGGGCTCGTCGGAGGCAAATTCCTCGAGGTCCGACTCTTTCGGCTCGAGCGAATGACCCGACATCGCGCCACTCCCCTCCGGCCTCTCCCCCCTCTCCGACGGGGACTGCTGCTCGAACGCCCCCGGCTCTTCGTCTCGCTCCCCCTCCGCCGTCGACGAGGCAAACTCGTCGACGTCTTTGCTGACTGTCGGGTCGATTTCCGGTTCTCCCCCGACGCTGTCCGCCTGCTCGCCCGCCTCCAAGCCAGCCGCCGGTTCCGGCGCGTCCCCGCTCCCGGAATCCGCTGCTGCCTCCTCTTCATCTCCCTCCAGCAACTCCAGGGCCGACGGACCTCCATCTGCCTGCGAGGCGTCGAAGCTCGGTCGACTCTCCTCTTCGCCTTCCTCGATCACTCCCACTCCCTCCGGCTGCGGCTCGGCCGGCTCCGACGCCTCCGAAAACCCCGCCTGCTGTTCCTGCTGCGAATCACCCCCCCCCTCTCCCTCGTCATCGGACGAGCCAAACAACGGCGTCCCATCGTGCGGGCAGACGTCGACGTCCTCCTCGAAATTTCTACCGCAGGTGGTACAAAACCGCATATTCGATGGCTCTCCTTGTAGAGGTGCTGGTGCAGAGTCGCGTCCCAGCATAGATCATCTGATCAGCTCCGACAACTTTTGGTCGGGCCCCGGCCCGGGTGGACCTCCGGGCCGCTCCCTCATCTCGCGGGGCGTTCCCGAACGAACGCTCCTCCACAAAAAAAGGGCCGCCGTCCGGGCGGCCCCGAATCCCCAGCGATCTTGTTCCCCCCGCGCTCCTCAATCGAGTTGCATGGTCGTACTGAATTTACGCTCCCAGATCGTTCCCGAAATCTCGGCGGTCGCCCCGGAGTCTTTGAGCGGCCCCGAGACCGACACCTCGTTCTTACCGCTCGTCCCCGACAGTGACAGGGAGTTGTCCTCGGAGACCTCTCCGTCCAGCGACACCTGAAATCCTTTGCCCTCGCGTCGACCCTTGAAGGTCCCGTTCGCCGAAAAGTCATCCCGCACCGTCAGCTTCAACTCCGCCCGGCTGAATCCGGCCGACTCTTCGATCGTCGACGAAATCGTCCCGACCGTCGCCGGCTTCGGCTGTGAGCCGCCCTGAGAGCCTCCTTCGTTCGCGCTCTCGGCTTGCCCGTCGTCTCCTCCCTCGCCCTCTCCATCTTCCTGCTCGGAGAGCCCCGCAAACTCGCGGGCCTTCTCGCTGGTGCACTCCTCGAGCTTCGAATCGATCTCGTCGGTGACTTCCTGGTCGTCTCCGAATTCGTTTTCGGCCTGCTCGTAGGTCTCCGCATCGAATCCGTACTTGCCGAGGACGTCCTGTTCGACCCCCTCGAGGTCGAGCTCGTCTTCGGCCAATTCGGCGTCGATGCACGACAGCTCGTAGGAGACCTGCAGATAGTCCTCACGCGAATACTCCGTCTCTTCCTCCTCGGCTTGCTCTTGTTCGGCTTGCTCGGCCGACTCCTCGGCGCTCGGTGCTTCGGCTTTTTCTCCCTTCTCGCCATCCTGTTGATCTTGCCGATCACATCCGACCAGCGCCACAGCGGCTCCGATCGCCACGATACCCAACATGCTCGTCCATCGACGCATAACGACTCCTTTCATGCATTCACTTGCCATCGATCGATACATGAGGCGACCTTCGATCGCCTCTCCACCGACGCGTTTCCCGCCAGGCCGACAGTCAGACGGACGCCTCCCCCTTTCTTCGGATGCCTCGCCCGCCAGCCTCGACCCGAACGCGGATGTCGGTGGTTGAACTCGAATGCATGGTAAGCAACCATATCCTCGCGTCAATTCGCCCCGGGGGCAGGCCGGCAGCCCCAGCGGAATAGCCCCGGGGCCGCCGGCGTTTCCCCCGAGCCGATCCCCCGTCGTAGCGTCTAGTCGACGACCGGAGATGTCGATGAGTGGAAAAGCCACCTGTCCGATCTGTGACGACCCCGTCGAAACCCTCGACGACAACCCGTCGTTTCCGTTCTGCTCGTCGCGGTGCAAACGCCGCGACCTAGGCCTCTGGTTCGACGAATCGTACGCCATCTCGATGACTCCGGAGACGACCGACCGCCGACTCGACCCCGACTCTGCTTCGCGCGGCGACGATGAGGAGTCGTGACCGATCAGCGGATCTCTTCGGGGAGTTTCTTCTCGAGCGTCACCTCGACACTCTTTTCCTTGTCGCGTTTGATTTGAATATACCGGACCCACCGACGATACTCCGGCTTGGTCACCTCCAGCAGCCATTTGCCGGTCTGCAGCTCGACCGCTTCCTCCAGCGGCGACTCGCGCACCACCGGCTCGTCGGGTCCCCCCGGCGCCTCGAGCTCTTCCGGGTGGAACTTCACGGTCGCCTCCGGCTCGTCGACCGACACGTTGGCCCCTCCGAAAAACGTCCTTTTCGTCAGCTCCAACGTAACCGACGCCGAGCCCTCCCGCTCGAGAGTCACTTTCTTGGTGGCGGGACGATGATCAACGGCGTCGGCCCTCACCTCGTACTCACCGGCCAGCAGCGTCAACTCGTCGACGCTCTCATCTTGCGCCACGACCACTCCGTCGACCGCGATGGTCGATTCGGCCTCCGGTTCGATCTCGACCGAGAGTCTCGCCAGCTTCTTGTCCGGGAGCCGCTTTTCGACCTGCTCGAGTCCTCGCCGGGCATCGTCTTTCGTCCCCGCCGATTCGCCGAGCCTCACGTACGCCTGGTAGTGCAACAGAGCCCGCCCGTACTCTTCCTTGGCCTTCAACACCTCCGCAAAGTTGTAATGGGCCGAGGGGTACTTCTCCCAGCCGTGCTCGATGACCTTCTCATACGCCGAGATCGAACGGGTGAGCGCCCCGCGTCCGGCCAGTCGATTGGCCCGATCGAAAGTGGCACGCACCTCGATCTCCTGGCTCTTCTTTTCTTTCTCGCTTCCGTCCGATTGCGCCACGACGACCGGCGGCGCCACCAGCGCCCCCGCCATCCCGAACAACACCACCCAACTTCCGGCAACGGTTTTCAATCTCATGGCTGTGCACCTCCAGTCCGCTCGATTCCGGGCCTCGACGGCCCCTCCCCGCGTCCCTTCCGTCAATCTCCGACATTGTACCGGCCCACCGAAAACAGTCCAAAGCTCTTTCGGGCCTCCGATGGAACAGCTCGCCCGCAGGTTTGTCGATCCTGATAGCTCCGGGCGGCCGAGCCCGCCGCCAGACACTCGAGCGACTCCCGAGTCCCGCGCTCCGTGAACCGATCCTTTCGATATGATACCAGCAAGGCCGTTGTCCAGTTGACCCCTCGAGCACTGCTATGCCGAAACTCAAACTCGTCACCGACGTCTCCAAAATCGGCCTGTTGCAGAGTCTCGCGGAAACCCGCGCGCGCCTTCTCGGGTCGACCCTGATCGCGCTGGCGGCCACCTACGGCCTCGGCCTCTGGAGCGCCCATTACATCCTCGAGCGAAGCGCCTCGGTCGTCCTCAACATGCTGATCATCACCGGCACGATGTTCCTCGTGCTCCTCGCGTCATTCCTCGTGGCGGCGACGATCGGCGACCTCACCTTTCCCGGCCCCTGGCGAGAGACCGTCTTCGTCTCGAGCTCGCCCGAGGATCTCGACCGCGCTCCGGTCAAAAACCACAGTGGCGAATTTCTCATCATCTTTCTGCTCGCCGTCGTCGTCAACGCCTTCGGCATCAACACCGCAGCCGGCGGATTTCTCGACCGCTACCACACCGTCGGCTACTTCGACGTTCGCCTCCGCGCCGAAGCGCCCGCCGCGCGCGTCGAGGCCTACGAGATGCTCACGCGCGACGTCAACTTTCAGATCTGGGAGAACGACGGCGTCCAGAAACTGGTACTGGAGGGCTTCGAGGATCCGGCCGCCGAGGTCCGCGCGATCGCCGCCTGGTCCGCCGGAAAAATCGATTTGATGAACGCCCGCCCCCGACTGATCGAACTGGTCGAAAACGACACCGACCCCCGCGTCGTCGCCGACGCCGCCATCGCCCTCGGCAAACTCGGCCTCGACGCCGGCGCCCGCGAGGCGATCACCTCGCGTCTCGCCTCGACCGACTCGCCGAAAATTCGAATCGGGACACTCCGGGCTCTCGGACTGCTCGCTTCCTCGAACTCCGTCGAGACCGCCCTCGAGTACATCGATGCCGACGACGAGCGGGTGATGATCCACGCCTTCTGGGCCCTGCGCAAAATCGGCAGCGAGCGCGCCCGCCCGTCCGTTCGCAAACGAATCGACCCGGAGACTCCCCTGCTCAAACGCTGTGCCGCCTTCGACGCCCTCAAAAAGGTCGCCACCGACAAGGACGTCTCCTGGGCCAAACGCCAGTATCAGGTCGGCTCGTTCGACCAGCAGTGCCCCGCGAAAGTCTGGCGAGAACGCGACCAGACCAAACATCGCATCGTCATCGACGACAGCTTCCGCGAGAAGCTCCTCAAAATCGTCGCCAACCAGGCCGCCAGCGAACATCGCGACTGGTTTCAGCGCATCGTCAACGACCCGGACGCCCCCGACCGCCTGCGGGAGGTCGCCAGTGAGGTCCTCCGCCAGCTCCGGGAGGCGGGTCGCTGATCTACCCTTGCACAGAACCCGACCGGTGGGTATGAACGAGACTGTCGGACGGGCCTCGAGCGCGAGTAGCTCAGTTGGATAGAGCGTCGGCTTCCGGAGCCGAAGGTCGAGGGTTCGAATCCTTCCTCGCGTATTTCGCCGGCGGAGCGCTGCTCGAGGGGACATGGCCGCTTTCGCCTTGAAGATTTGTCGCCGAGACGTTACTCGTCGAGGCGCTCGATGGAGCGCGAGTAGCTCAGTTGGATAGAGCATCGGCTTGCGGAGCCGAAGGTCGGGCGTTCGAGTCGTCCCTCGCGCACTTTTCCAGATCCCAGACGTCCAGCGTCTCGCCGATTCCGTCTCGGCTCCCGGCGTCTGCTCGATGCCGCACGCGCCGGGACTCCGGTGAGCCAGCTGGCCGATCCCTGCCGTCGAGGAGCTCTGCTCGATGAACGACACGCCCTCCGGCTCTCTCCCCGTGATCGGCCTCGCCCTCCTTGCGTTCCTCGCCGGCACGGCCTCCAGTCATTTCGGCGTCTTCCCGTACCGCCAACTCGTCCGCCCCGGCTTCGATGCCCTCGAGGCGGTGACCGAACGTCTCCGCAAATCCTACGGCGCACACAGCCAGCTCGGTGACTGGGAGACTGCTCCCAACCCGGACGAGGACCTGCCGGTCGTCCGTCCCGACCGCATGGCACCCGGCTACACCCTGTATATCCCGGGTCCCTTCGCCGGCGCCAAGATGATCGACGCCTCCGGGCGCGTCGTGCACACCTGGCGCCTCCCGTTCGACGAACTCTGGAGCGATCCTCCCCACATCTCCTGGCCCGTCCCTGCGAAACTGGTCGACTGGCGAGACGTCCATCTGTTTCCCTCCGGCGACCTGCTCGTCGTCTACACCGCCGATGCCGACACGCCCTGGGGATACGGCCTCGCCAAAATCGACCGCGACTCGAACCTCCTCTGGAAAGCCCCCCTGCGCGCCCATCACGACGTCGAGGTCGATTCGGACGGGACGATCTATACGCTGACCAACGAGTTCACGGACGCCTTCCAGACCCCGGAGGACCTCCCGGCGGGCCGAGTCCTCGACGATCACGTCGTCGAACTATCGCCCGACGGCCGAGTGCAACGGCGGGTCTCCCTGACGAAAGCCCTGCTGGATTCTCCGTATCACCGACTCTGGCACGTCCCGCTCGTGCACGGCGAGCCCTGGGACCGCCTCCACCCGAATGCCATCGCCGTCGCCGGCCAACCCGAGGCCGACCGCTACGATTTTCTCGAACCGGGACACCTTCTGATCACCCTCCGCAACATCAGCGTCCTGCTCGTCCTCGACATGCAGGCCCGCGAGGTCGTCTGGGCGGAGCGCGGCCCCTGGCTCGAACCTCACGATGCCGAATTCGATCCGAAGGGCAACATCCTCCTGTTCGACAACAGCGGTGCGACTGGCCCCGGCCAGCCCTCCCGGGTGCTGCGCTACGATCCGGCCGCCCGCTCGCTCGTCTGGTCGTATGCCGGCTCCGCCGACAACCCCCGCTGGAGCTCTCATTCCTCGAGCCAGCAC
>CAZRLK010000153.1:0-12568 GCA_964600555.1 uncultured Bradymonadales bacterium | reverse complement strand
GGCCAAAACTCGGCCGTTCATCGCGACGCGGAGAGTTGTTTGACCGGTTCTCAGACGGTGTATCCACCGCCCTCGCCGCGGTTGGACTCGCGCCAGGCCCAGGCGAAGATCCAGAGGGCCACGGCGTTGCTCGCTCCGTCGAAATACAGGATCCAGTCCGGATAGAGCGCCCCGCCGATCGCGCCGGCGACAAACGGGATCGGCGTCGCCCAGAGGCGCGAGTCGAACGCGATCGCCATCATGCCGACCGAAAAGGCCAGCAAGACGTTCTCGAAGGCGATGCATCCCGGCGGCTGGAGGCCCAGGAGGTAGCCGGTGATCCGGACGGCGAACAGCCCGGCGATGATCGCGAAGATCGAGACCGTGAACCGCGCGTTGATCGCATTGGCGAACAGCCGCTCGCGCAACGGATAGACCACCGAGACGGCGCCGACGACGACGGCGGCGTACTGGATGAAGTAATCCTGGAAGGTCATCCCCATCCAGCCGGCGTCGATGCCGATCTGGTTGAGCATCGGAATACCGCCGAAGATCAGCCCGAACAGCACGAACACCCGGCTGCGCTGGCGGCTCGCCAGTTCGATGTCGACCTCGTGGCTCAACTGCCGGTTGCGCTCGATCTCCTCGGCCTCGGCCTCGAGTTCCTCGCGCAGTTCGGCGAGCCGACGTCTCAGGGCCTCCGGGACCTCGTCGAGCTCCTCCATCAAGACCGCGGCGGCCCGGTCGTCGCGCTGATACAGTTCGCATTCGATCATCGTCTCGATCGCCCGCCGCCGGCCCCGGCGCGCCTCGTCGTTGCCCTCCCAGACATCGAGCGCCTGCTCGAAGCCGAACCGACACTCGTTGTACAGCCGATTGACCTCGGTGACCGAGGCGTCGTCGAGCTCCTCCGGCCCGGCGCCCCGGTCGGCGGTGAGCTCGCGGACCATCTCCTCGAGGCGCTCCAGACGCGCCGACGCCCGGTCCGACAGATGAAGCGACTCGCGGTTGCGCTCGAAGTCGACGAGCGCGCGGCGAAACGCCCCGACATCCGGGAATCTCTCGTCGGGGTCGGCGTCGGTCGCCCGGTTGCAGATCTCGGCGATGCCCTCGGGCACCGACTCGTCGTAGTCGACCGGCTCGGACTGGTAGGCCTCCAGGAGGATCGCCTCGATCGAGCCGCCCTGGTGGCGCGGTTCATCGGTGGCGATCGCGTGGAGGGTCGCCCCGAGCAGATAGACGTCGGTGCGCGGCCCGATCTCGGCGCCCCGGCCGGCGGCCAGCTCGGGGGCGATGAACGCCGGCGTCCCGAACAGCGAATCGACCTCCCCGGCCAGCGGGAGCCGACCGGTGCCGTCGTCCTCGAGCGCGACGGCGACGCCCCAGTCGACGACGTACACCTCGCCGTACTCCCCGAGCATGACGTTTTCGGGCTTGATGTCGCAGTGGACGATCCCCTTGCTGTGGGCGAACTCGACGGCGTTGCAAACCTGCACGAGGATGTCGAGGTGGTTTTCGAGCCGGTCGCGGCCGCCGCGAAACGAGTCGGGAAGCGCCTCGTCGTCGCGCAGGGCCTCGGCCCAACTGACGCCCTCGACGCGCTTCATCACGAGCATCGGGGCGTCGTGCTCGTCGACCCCGAGGGCGTGGACCGGCACGATGTTCGGATGCTCGAGCATCCCCGTCACCCACGACTCCTGGAGCAGATCGCGGGTCGCCTCGGGATCCATCTGGTCGGGGCGGACGGTCTTGAGCGCCACCTCCCGAAACAGCGAGGTCTGGCGCGCCAGCCGCACCAGCCCCCGGCCTCCCTCGCCGAGGGTCTCGCGGACGCTGAACTCGGAGTGCTCGCGGTCGGGGGCGATGCGGGGAAGCCCGCCGAGCAGCTTCTGGCGCTGGAACGTCTCGAAGCCGTCCGCCGGGGCGACCGTCTCGCCGGCCCGGGAGACGTCGAGGTCCTCCTCCTGGGCGACCGTCTCCCACATCGCGACGAGGTCGTCGTCCGGGGCCTTCTGCTTCGTCTCTTCCATCGGTTGCCCTCTCTCGGCACGTCCCGGACCACGACGCCGGCGAAAGGAGGCTGGGCGACGAGGACTCGTCGCGTGGCTATCCTGCGACTTCGCCCGGAACCACTCGAAGATGTTACGGTTCGCTCGGACTCACCGTAACACAACACCTGCCGATTGCGAGAATCTGTCGGACGCCCCCGCCGGAAGCCGACCCCCCGCGGGCTCGCTCAGTTTTGGGCGACCGAGACGTAATCGAGCCGCAAGAGGATGTCCTCGATGCGGTCGAGCCGAAGCCCGGAATCGCCCTCCGAGGCGAGGACCTCTCTGGGGAAGAACAACGCATAGTCGCCGTACAGCCCGCGACCGGCGAGTTCCTGGGAGTCGCCGTTGTAGTACGCCTCGTCTTCCATCTCGGCGCGCGAGACGTCGAAATAGGCACTGACCCGGGCGTTGGTGTATCCGTCGGTGCCGGCCCCGGCGACGACGGAATTCGTCTGGGTGGTCTGCGAGGCCTCGACGGCGTACGGGTCGACGAACAGGTTGCGTTTCGGACGCGTCGACGCGCTCTGCAACGACTCTTCGCGCCCCTCCGAGCGGCACCACTGGCTATAGAAGGTGTTTCGCTTCCGCACCACGATCTGGGCGAACGTCGTCTCGCTCCCCTCGTACAGATCCCCGCCCTGCAGCGACGCATTCAACGCCCAGAGCCGCTCGGCGCAGTTCGCCCCCGCCAGAATCGAGACTCCGCCATCGGAGCCGAGCGATCCCCGACCCAGCGGCGCCAGCGTGAACGGAATCTGCTGGCCGAGGTATTCGCCGTCCTCGCCGTGTCGGGCGAAATGCGGGGAGGTGAGAAACATCTGGAAGCGCTTCTCGGGCGGGACGTTTTTGAACCCGTCGGGCATCGCCGAGCGGTCGGCCACCTGCAGAAGCTCGTCGCGCAGACTGACGACCGTCAGCGCCTCGTCCGGCGATCCGCCGTCGACCGTCCCCGAGCCGGTATAGGATTTCAAATCGTCGAGCGTCTGCTCGAGTTGTCCGGGCGTCGTCGCCCGCAGGACGGCGTCGCGCTGATCGAGCGTCGTCTGAAACTCGTATTCGACGGCGCGGACGGCGAGATAGGCGGCGCGTTTGGCGATGCGCAGCGAGTCCCGATACCCCTCGATCTTTTCGTCGAGCCAGAAGTCGATCTGGAGGGGGTTGAGAGTACGATCGTGCTCGTTGGCCAGCGCCCGTCGGCCCTCCTCGAGGGCGCGCTCGAGTTCGCGCTGGAGGTTCTGGAACTCGACCATCTGTCGGCGCAACTCCAGGGTCTTGCGCTCGACCTCCAGGCCCGCCGTATCGACCCCGACCAGATGCATCTCGGCATCGTTGACACACTCGCGTTGCTCGGTCTCGCTTTCGATCCGGGCGACGGTCTCCTCGTGGCGCTGCTGCGCCCGTCGCATCCGATTGGCTCGCGATTCCCCTTCCCATTCGCGAAACGCCTCCGAGCCCTGTTCGTTGCCGTCGGCAAACAGACCGATGAGTTTCCCGACTCCCCGGACGAACCCGTCGTCCGACTCCTCGAGATTTCCGGCGGCCTTTCGCGCCCCTTCGGCGAGCAGGCCCATCCCCCGCGAGGCCTCCGTCTGTTTGCCGAGCGCATCCATCGTCTCCCGATGGTCCGCCATCGCGTCTTCGACGCGCTCCCGACCCGCCTCCGCGATCAGACACGAGCGCATGGCGATGTCGTAGCGCTCGCTGTGCTCGCGCAGCCTCGAGCGGGCGACCTCGACCTCGCGCGCCGTCTCGAGCAGCGAATACGCCGCCTCGCCGAGCGACCCGCGGTAGCAGTCCGCTCTCTCCTCGTCGCTCGGCCGGGTGTCCGGTTCACACTGTCGGTTCGGCGTACACAGCCACCCCTCCCGGCAGTCGTCGCTGGTCTCGCACGAGCCGTCGTTCGTCTCCGGCCGCTCGGCGGCCACCTGATCGGCCCGCTTCGAGCAGAATCGGTCGATCCGCTGGTAGGCGCCGAACTCGAGCCCGTCGGGCAGGTCTCCCCGGTGGCTCATGGTGGCGGCCGCCATGCCGAGCGTATCGCCGGGAAACAACGTGTCGCCGGGGAAGGCCTCCTCGGCGACGAACTCGATCTCGCGGGTCTGCGGATCGATGGTGTCGACGCGGAACCCGAACCCGCGGTCGACCGACTCGATCTGGTCGGTCATCCGGTCGATCGTCTCGTCGACCTGCGGCGACTCCGTCGAGATCATGTCGCCGGCGACGTCCCGGAGTTTCCCGAGCACACAGATATTCTTGCCGATCTCGGCGGTCGAGGCGGACCGGACGATCTGTTCGGGATCGAACCGACATTCGTCGGCGAGATAGCACCGATCGGGATCGATCTCGTCGGCGCGATCGAGGACGGTCTCGGCGTCGAGCTCGGGGTCGCCGCAGAGGCTCGTCACCCGCCCGCCGTACTCGCGGCGGACCGCCTCGAGGCGCCGATCCGAGGCTGCCTGTTGCGTCGCTCCCGCCAGGTCGTGCTCGAGCTTGCCGAGCCAGGCCTCGCGCGCCTGGTCGAGGGCCTCGGCGGCCCGCTGGACCATCGAGGGGGCGACCGCCGAGCCGTCGCGGGTGGCGTCGCCGACGAGGTAATCGGAGATCGCGTAGAAGCGCTCGCCCGGCTGCTGCTGGTCGCCGATCCGATACAGCGGCAGATCGACCTCCTCGATGCCGAGCGGGTTCGCGCCACTTCGCAGCTCGTCGAGACTCGACGTCAGACCCGCCAGCGCGTCGCCGAACTGCCGGCGGGCGAGCTGCCAGTCGTCCGACCAGTCCGGCTGCCCGACCGAGCGTGCGTCGTCGTACAATCCCTGAGCGAGCGCGAGAGCGGCGAAGCTCCGGCGCAGAACTTCCCGCAGGCGCGACTCGAGCTGGTCGGCCTCGATGCGCCGCTGGTGCGCCTCCCCGACGAGTTCGTCCAGATACTCCAGTTGGCCGGTCGCTCCGTCCAGGATCGCGACCGGGATCCCGACCGTCTGGTCGTGGTGGCGGCCGTCGTAGGCGCCGTCCGGGTGCAACCGAGCGCGATAGTCGGGCTCGGCCAGAATGTCCGGATCGATGCCGTCGAGGGCGAAGGCGGTACGCGGGTGGAACACGAGATCCCAGCCCTCGATCAGCCGATCGGCGACGGCGAGCGGGTCCGGGTCGGCGTCGAGCTCCTCCGCTTCCGGCAGGACCGCGCCGAGCTCCCCGAGCCGTGCGACCTCGCGGCCGAAGAACGGCTGGAACCCGAGCCACTGCTGGAGCGCACGCAACGCGAGGGCACTGGCCGCCGGCGTCGGCTGGTCCTGCTCGCCGAGCGCGTTCTGGCGGGCGCCCCCGAAGCCGTGCCGGAGGATGGCCGACAGACGGGCGATGTCGACACAACCCTCGCCGGCGAGGACGTCCTGTTCGCTGCCGTTTCGAATCCGGTCGGCCCGGTCGAAATCGGCCTGACACGCTCCGATCGTCTGCTGGAGGTCGACGACGCTGTTGTCGAGCACGCCGACGATGCCGGGCATCGCGCCATTCTCGCAGGCGAGGTCCCCGGAGGTGATCGCCTCGCCGGTGTCGTTGGTGGCGATCTCGCTGGTCGAGGCGACCGCCGTTTCGTCGGTCGATTCGAGACAGAAAAGCGACTCGGTGAGCGTCTGCGGATCGGGGTCGGCCCCGTACAAATTGGCGAGGGCCTGCTCGAGGGTGCTGGCGGCGGCCCGTGGCTGTTCGGCGCGCGCCTCGGCGCTGATCGCCGGGTCGTAGGCCGCCGGCTCCTCGGGGGCGCTGGCCGATTCGGCGAGTGGGGCGGTGCGCGTCAGCGAGATGCGCCAGTCGACGAACAGGGGGCGCTGCGCGGTGGTCGCCCCGGTGACACGGGCGCGAAAATCGAACTCGAGGCGATTCCCCTCCCAGGTGGCGGCATCGGATTCGCCGGCCATCGCGAGCTCGATCTGCTCGGCGTCCGGGCCGTCCGGACCGGCAAAATGCTCTCTCGGCACCTCGAGGCGCCACCCGTCGGTTCCCTCGCGAGTGAGGGTGGCGATCGACGGACGCCCGGGGAACAGAGCGCCGAGATCATCCTCGAGTTCGACGACGTGCAGCCCCGCCTCCCCCTTCGCCCCCACATCCACCGGCGCCCCCGCCCCCGCCGGCGCCTCCGTAATAGTAACTCCCGCCCACCTGCACACCGGCCCCCGAGGCGCCCCCGCCGCCTCCCGCTCCGGGTCGCCCCGGTTCTCCGTCCTCGCCGCGTCCGCCGGCGACCGCCGGCATTCCGTCGGCCGGCACCTCCAGACTTGCGCTCTCCCCGTCGGCCCCGAGAGGCGCCCGATCTCCCGCGCAACACGACCCGTGGTCGCCGTCACTCTCGTCTCCCCCCTCGGTTTCTCCTCCGTCGGACTCGCTGCCCGAATTCGAACTATCCGCGCTGGTGGCTCCGCCCATTCCCCCGCTCCCCACGTCCGTCTCGGTCGAAAACCGACATCCGTCACCTGCGCCCCTCTGCCCGGGATACCCTCCGGGAATCGAGGCTCCGGGGGTCGGCGCGTGATTTCCGTTTACGCCGGGCCCTCCGTCGCCTCCATCCCGCCCCTCTCCTCCTCGGTCACCGGAGCCCCCGCGCCCGGCCGGTCCGGCGACAATCCGCACGTCCTCGAGTTCGAGCCCCGATGCGTTGTCGGCGTACAACCCGTAGCTGGAGTGGTCTCTCTCGCCCCCGGCCCCGGTCGTCCGAATCTCGAGCCCACTGAGAACGGTCCGCGACTCGATATCGGTGGCGACGGCGCCGACGACGACCTCATTTTCGGCGCTGTCGATGCCGGCCTCGATCGTCGGACGGAGCCCGTCGGTCGCCTCGAACGACGGGAAGTTGGCGAATCCGCCGTAAATCGAGACGCCCTCCGCAACCTCGAGTCGCCCCTCGACGGTCGGGGAACCGCCGACGACGATGCCGACGGCCGTCGACTGGTCCGCCTCGTCGATCGCCTCCCTCAGATCCGTGTACGGCGCCTCGCGGCTGCCGTCGGAGTCGGACCCGTCGTAGCCGGTATCGACATACAGAAACGACGAGCTCGCCGACGAGGAGTCGCACTCGAGCTGGTCGACTTCGCCCCGAGGCGGAGCCCGCTCGATCCGATCGTCGCAGACCATCGCACCGTCACGACAACTCGTCGCGCCCAGCTCGCAGGTCCCGCACGCCTCCCCTTCCGGCGGATCGATGCAGACATTGCCGAAGACTCTCTCTCCTCCCGACATCTCCGGCGACGGATCGCAAAACTGCCCACCACACGCGTTGTCGCCGCACGGCCGAAGCTCCTCGTCGGTGCACTCGTCACCGGCGCACTCACACACCTCGCCACCACACCGCAGGGACGCGTACTCGCAGTCGCCCCGGTCGCTACACCCGACGGCCACCCGGCAGGGGCGCGTCGGACAATCGGTTTCGTACGAAGCGTCCGTACACTCGCCCCCCTGCGCGGAATCCTCCCTTCCCCCGGCGTCTGTAGAAGTGTCGGTAAAGGCGTCGGTAGAGGGATCGGCATCCGAGGCGCCTCCCCCGCCGGACTCGGACGCACACCCGCCCGCGATTACAAGAAAGGTACACGAGCCGACGAGGACGATGAAGATCTGGCGCCATTTCACGGCAGCACCCCGAAAGTCACATTGTGAGAGGCATCGACCGAACGGAAAGTGCGACCCGGTTCGGCGAGAGACATCGGTGCCCTCGCCAGGAATCCTCCAAACCGCGCCCTCAGAGTCGGCGAAACCCTGTTGAACGAACAGTAATCTCGTCAGAGAATCGCAGCACCCCGATCACTTGTCAAGAACGAAGAAAGAAGCCTGAAGCCGCCGCTCATAGATCCCAGGTGAACAGCACGAGCATGCGGTAATACGCCAGGAAAACCACCAGGCCGAGAAGCGACGCCGCCACGAGCCGGGTGTGCCAGGCCGCCAGCCATCCTCCCCAGCCGTCCGGGAGGTCGACCTCGCGCCACTCCAGCCGGGCGGTCCAGCCGACCGCCCCGACGCCCGCCAGCACGAAAAGCCCCGAGGCGGCGGCGATCGCGACCGACCAGGCGTTGACGGTCCCGAGCCGCTCGATCCAGCCCGGCCCCGTCGCGGCGACCAGCACGCCGATCCAGGCAGCGAGCATCCAGGAGGCACCGGCGGTCGCCGCGCGGGCCGACAGACGCGGGGAGTCGAGCGAGCCAAACACCCGGCGAGGCACCCAGACGAGCGAAAACAGGATCGCGCTGACCACGACGATCAGCGACAGCCCGAGCCCGACGAGCCGGCCCCAGGCGACGACCCCCGAGACCCGCCGGAAGTTCCCCGTGCCCATCCCGACGTTTTGCTGCATCTCGCCGGCATCCGTGACGACGGTCGTCGCCTTCGGGCTCTCCGGCGTGCGGAAGGTGGTCGGGCCGGTCGGGATCAGGCGCGTCGTCTCGGCGCCGAGCAGGGGCCTGAAGCGCAACTCCCCGTCGCCGCGACTCACCTCGACGACTCCCTGGGGTTCGGCGAGAGCCCGGGACCACTCGTGGCGCAGCGCGAACGGCTCGTAGTAGCCGGTCAGCTCGGCGAGTCGGCCCTCGTCGAGGTCGACGCGCGGCGCCGGCTCCGGCGGCTCCAGCTCCCGGGTGACGTAGTCGACCAGCGTCGATTTCAATGCCTCGATCGCCGCCCCGTCCGAGGCATTGATCGAGACGGCAAAACCCGCCTCACCGGGCAGATACCGATACGTCGCCTGCACGCCCTCCATGCCGCCGTCGTGCCCGCTAAAAAGGTGGCCGTCGACGCCCCGCGTGGCGTTGCCGAGCCCGTAGCCCGTCTCCACTCCCTGTTTCGCCGCCAGGGTCGTCTCCGGGTGCTCGGTGCGCCGAATCGAGGCCGCCTCGAACACGCGGGTTTCGTCGACCTCGCCGCGCTCGATCATCAGGCGCAGAAACGTCGCCATGTCGGGAGGCGTCATCGACAGCCCCCCGGCGGGACGGATCAACAGGTGCTTGTAGGGCACGGGCGTGGTCCCGTCGGAGCGGTATCCGACGGCCATCCGCTGCATGTCGGCCTCGTCCGGCTGCCAGACCGCCGAGTTCATCCCGAGCGGCTCGAAGATCGTCTCGCGGGTGACCTGCTCGAACGACTCGCCGGCAGTCTGTTCGACGATCGCCGCCGCCATCGTCGGACCGGCATTCGAGTAGGCGAAATACCGGCCGGGGGGCCACCGCACACGCCACCGTTCGCGGGCCCTGCGCAGCCCCTCGAGCGGGTCGAGCCCCGGTTCGCTGACCGCCACACCCGCCAGGCCGAGATCCTCGAGGCCCGCCGTGTGCTCGAGCAGGTGGACGATCCGGACCGGCTCGCCATCGGCGTACCGATTCTCGAGCGGGAGGTCGGGCGTCACCGAGGCGGCCTCCTCGTCGAGCGCGAGGTCGTCGCGCTCCCGGAGAGCGAGCACGGCCAGGCCGACGAAGCTCTTGGAGACCGACCCGAGCCGAAACAATGTCTCGGAGGTCGCCTCGCGGTCGTCGGCCCGGTCGGCGACCCCGAATCCGTCGGCGATCGCGACCGACCCATCTTCGACGACCGCGACGCCGGCCGCCGGCACGTCGTGTTCGTCGAGGAGCGCGCGGATCTCGTCGCGCAGCTCGCTCGGGTTCTGCGGTACGCTCGTCTCGCTCGACTCGCCTTCGGCACTGTCGGCGGCCCGGGCCTCCGGGATCGGCGCGAGCGCCACCAGCCCCCAGACGGCGAGGAGGGCAGCGAGGGGGGCGAAGCGATCGATACGCTCGGCGAACGGGCACTCGGCATACTCGGCGCGATCGGGCACGGCGGCCTCCCGCGTGGGGTGTGTGAGCTGGCGGCATCATCGGGCAGGCGACCCCGCGAATCAACTGCCGGCCACGGGGCGTCGTCGCTCCGCCCGACTCTCACGGCTCGAAGCCGTACGCGTCGAACACCTCGCGCAGCCGGGCGTGGATTTCGCCGCGGGTCAGCCCGAACTGCTCGAGCGCGTACTCGTGCTCACCCGCCCCGTCGTCGCCGGCCTCGAGCTCGGCCTCGACGCGCCGCTCGAATTCGACGGTCGGCTCCAGGCCGAGCCACGCGTAGATGTCGGCGATCGTCGCCCGCGGGTCCGAGACCAGCTCGTCGAAGGCGACGGTCGTCACCCGCGCATCGTCGAGCCGCCGGGTCGCCCGATGGACGTTGCGGTAATACGCGATCGCCAGGTCGGCGAGCCGGCGGATCCGGGGGCTGCGATCGTCGATCTGCGGGGAGTGGGCGCGCCAGGGGCGCCGGAACATGCTCACAAACGAGGGGACCGTCCGGTACGGGTGGCGCACCAGGTGGATGAACCGCGCCTGCGGGAACCGCTCGAGCATCGACTCGAGGCGGCCGGCCGCCAGGACCGTCTTGCCCAGAAAGCGCTTGTCGCGGCCCCGGAGGTATTTCACCCGCGCCAGCGAACTTTCGTAAAAGTCCATCACCCGCCGGCGCGTCTCCTCGTCGAGGGTGTCGAGCGCCGCCGGTCGCCGAAGCCGGTCGATCTCGGGGACCAGCAGATACAGGGCCGGCGTCACGAGCGTCAGCACGAAAAGCCCCTCGTCCTCCTCCGCCCGGCCGAACCCCAGCCGATGGATCTCCTCCCACCCGCCGAAGGCGAGCCGCTCGACCCGCTCGACCACCTCCTCGAGCGCCTCCCCGACCGGCCCGCCGAGCCCGCCCGCTCGCTCGACGAGCCGACACAGCGCGATCGACGGGAGGATGGTCTGATACAGCTTCAGGTAAAAGAACCGCTCGTCAAGACACATCAGCCGGTGCAAAAACGTCGTCCCGCTGCGCGGCGCGGCGACGATGAAGACCGGCGCCTCGAGGTCCACCTCGCGATGCTCCGGCCACAGCCGGGTATCGAGCCGACGGGCCGCCCCGACCAGCCCCACCACCAGCCGGTGCAGGGCCGCCAGCCCCTCGGTCAACACCGCCCGCCTCGGCGACGCGCCCCCTCCCCGCCGGCCGAGCGCCACCACCCGCCGGCGTATCTCCTCGTCGATGTAGATCCCGTCGTCGTCCATGCCGCGTACCGCCATGCGAGAGTCGCGTCCCGGCGCGCCCACACCGTAGCAATCAACCCCGATGCGAGCGACCCTCCCCGCGGACCGCACCCGCCACCCTTGAACACCCCGCCCCGGGTGTGAGATCGTCGTCCCGTTCCCTGGCGACAAGTCTGTCTGTGCGCTCTTGGTCGGACGCGCCACGGGGGAGGAATCGAGTGAGACGCATGCTTCGCGGCCCGGTGCAAAAGCGAGGTCTTCCCTCGCCCGAACTTTCGGCCGCAGGCCCACCGTTCAGCGACCATCCAACCAGACGAGGCAGACGATGACGAACATCGACGGGAGCAAGGGCGCCGGCAACACGAACGCCACGAATCGAACCGACCGATCGAGCGGCACGCAGGGCCCCGACGGGACCGAGGCGGCCAACGAGAGCGACGCGACGAGCGAGACCCGGAGCGGCTCGACCCGGACGCCGCCCGACCCCGACGAAGTCGACCGCTTTCGGCGCTGGAGCGGCGGCGGCGACGGCCGGAGCGGGCCGCGACAGCCGGTCGACGGCGACAGCGAGGCGACGCCGGCGCATCTGCTGCGCGCCGAACGCCGGGGCGCCGACGACGAGATGGCCGAGCGCAAAGAGCAGCTCGGCGAGACCCTCGACAGACAGTACGAAAAGATGGGCGTCGACTGGGACGCCGACGAGGGCTTCTGGAACAAATCGGTCAGCGCCTGGAAACGCGCCTACACCCGATCGACCGGCGAGGGCCCCGAGGCGACCGGGATTCGCGACGCCGTCGGCGAGAGCCTCGCCGGCGACGGCCGCCCGATGAGCGACGCCGACATCCAGGAGGTCGTCGACGCCCACCGCGAGCGCCTCGAGGATCGCGGGGCCTTCGAGGGCTTCAGCCCCGGCGACGTCGAAAACTGGGAGGCGGGACTGACCTCGCATCTGAAACAACAACGCGCCGAGCAGGCGGTCGAGCAGTTCGAGCCCGCCCCCATCGACGACCTCCCGACCCCCTCGCGCGAGCTCGACGAACGCCAGTTCGACAACCCCGACGAGATCCGTCGCAAACTCGACGAGTGGGAGAACGAAAATCTCGAGAAGCTCGACGAGATCGCCGACGAGGTCGGCCTCGAGGGCCGCGGCTCCGACCAGCTCACCCACGACCTGGGCGATCCCGCCTACACCGCCGAGCGCGACCGCATCCAGGACGCCCGCGAGGCCTACGAGATGATCACCGTCGGCGACGAGGACGGCACCGAATACGCCTTCCCCGAGGACGTCGACGCCGACCGCGCCCTCGGTCCCGCCCGACCGCGGGAGGCGTACATCAGCCACCTGGAGGACAACCCCGGCGACATCATGGGGGCGTACCGGGAGGCCGAGGAGATCCTCCGAACCTCGAACTGGGACATGCTCGCCGACATGCTGGCGGCGGGAGCGGCGTAAGTAGATGCCGTCCGAAAAGTCATCCGCCCCCCGAAACACCGGAACGATAAGGCGAC
>CAZRLK010000152.1:0-12645 GCA_964600555.1 uncultured Bradymonadales bacterium | reverse complement strand
GGGGAGTTTGACTTTTACGACTTCGGCCACGTCGAGCCTCCGGTGATCGTGGATGAGTCGTGGGACGGACGGGTGAACGTCCGTACAGGGGCGTCGCGACGCCGTCTGGTAGCATTCAGATCGGCGTCCGCCAAGGGTCGTGGCAGGTCGAGCCGTGAGATTGATGGGGAGGGGTGGAATACTCCAGTCGCCCTCCCTCGCTTGTAAGAAGCGAGAGATGCAGGTTTTTCCTCTTTCGCCGTCGATGGCCGATCGAATGAGACGTATCTTTGCACTCGTCGCAGTGGTGACCGCCGCATCCGTGCTCGCCTGGTGGTCGATGCCCGGTGGTTCCTCGAGCGACCCCGGCCCCGAGGAGCCGATCGAGCGAGCTCCCTCCTCGCGCAAACCCCCGCCGGAGGTACGCGGCAAAGTGGTCGATGCGCACGGGGAGCCGGTCGCCGGGGCGGGGGTTCGGGTGGGAGACGTCGAGGTGACGAGCGGCGAGGAGGGGGGATTCGAGGTCCGGGGCCTCGGGGCGGGGCAATACGAGGTCGACGTCGAGGCCGCGGGATACGTGGCGCCCGGGCCGAAAGCCCTGCGGACGGTGCCGGTCGAGATCCCGGAGGCGGTCGATGAGCGGCCGGCGCGGCTGGAATTGACGCTGCGACGTCCGGCGACGCTCGCCGGTCGGGTGGTGGCCGACGGCGATCCGGTGGAGGGGGCTCGCCTGACGCTTTTTTATCGGTATGCAGAAGGCTACCAAGGGGGCTTGGAGCCGTTCACCCTCAGCAGCGAGGGACGGACCGACGAGCAGGGGAATTTCGAGCTGGGCGACGTGGCGCCGGGGCGGCTGCACGTGATGGCGGAACCGCCGAAGCGGAGGGCGAAACAGACCTCGGAGTTGCTGGTCGAATCGGGGGACAGAATCGAGGGCCTCGAGATCGACCTGGCGCCCCAGGGGGCGGTCGTGGGACGGGTCACCAGCGAGGCGGGGGAGCCGCTGGCAGCGCGGGTTACCTTGAGCGGCGAGAAATTGCCCCGCGATCGAACGACGACGGCGGGGGAGGACGGGAGATTTCGCTTCGAGACGCTGCCGGCGGCGGACTATCGGATCGAGGCGACGGCCTCCGGGCATCGAGCCGGGATCCGGCCGGCGGTGGCGGTCGACGACAAGGGGGCGGCCGACGTCGAGGTCACGCTCGCAGAGGGTCAGGGGGTGTTCGGACGGGTGCTCGATGCCGAGGGCGACCCGGTCGAGGGGGCCTTCGTGCGGTTCCGGGGGGGTGACGATCGGGAAGAGTGGCGGCGAAGCGACCAGGCGGGCGGCTTTCAGTGGGACGATCCGCCGGGTCGCGTCTGGTCGGTCCGGGCCTTTTCACCGAACCACGCCTCCTCGCGGGAGGCGACCGGACGGGTCGGCGAGTCGGTGACGCTGCAACTCGGGGCGGGAGGCCGGCTGCGCGGCAGGGTCGTCGACGGGGCGGGCAACCCGGTGTCCGGTGCCAAAATCGGGGTCGGGGCGATGGTCGTCGACGGTCCCCGTCCGTACGGCAACCGGACAATCGAGCGGGTCGAGGCGGACGAGCCGGATGGGACGTTCGTGCTCGGGCCGCTGCGTCCGGGGCGATACAAGCTGCGAGCCAGGGCGGAGGGGTTCGCCTCGTCGTCCGCTCCGACCGTGCGGATTCGGGAGGGAGAGAGCGTCGACTCGATGACGATCGTGCTCGGACGTGGCGGGACGGTTCGCGGACGCGTGCAACACGAATCGACCGGGGAGGCGGTTGCCGGCGCGACGGTCGCCGTTTTCGACATGACCTCGCCGTTTCGTCCCCGGCGCACCGAGACCGACAAACAGGGGGGGTTCGAGCTCGACAGGGTGCCAGCAGGGCGGCGCAGCCTCCGGGTCGAGCGCGAGGGGTTTTTGACGCGCGTGCTGAGCGGTCTGCAGGTCGGGGAGGGGCAGACGATCGTCCGCCAGATCGATCTGCACGAAAAGAAAAAGGGCGAGCGGTACGGCTTCCGGGGCATCGGCGCGAGTCTTCGCCGGACCGACGAGGGGCCGGTGATTCGCAACGTCATGCCGGAGGGGGGTGCGCAAAAACAGGGGCTCGAGGAGGGAGATCTCATCCGGAGCGTTGACGGGGAGCCGGTCGGTGATTTGCCCCTGCCGGCGGTGGTCCAACGGATCCGCGGCCAGGCGGGCGAGCCGGTGCGCCTGACCGTCGAGCGCGACGGGCGCGGGCAATTCGACGTCGAGATCACCCGTGGACGGATCGTCGTCGACGGCCGCAACTGAACGTCTGCTCGCGCAGATTTCCCCGGTGGGTGGGGGCGGTCGCTACGGGTGCTCGCTTCGAAGTCGCGCCGTCGATTCGGCGTTCTCGTCGACGACCTCGGTGACCGTGTCGATGATGGCGCGCGTGTCGCCGGAGGCGTCGTCGGACTGGCGGCGCGCGGCGAACAACTCGGTGGGCGGAAGCAGATCGAACGAAAAACGCCGGATCTCGCCGCGGTGCACGGCCTCCCGGGCGGCGATGTCCGGCAGGACCGTCAGAAACTCACCGCTTCGGCAGGCCTCGAGGTTGGACGAGATGCGCATGATTCGCATGCCGATCTCGCGGGGGATGTCGGTCGGCCAGTCGTCCATCACCCGTCCGGTGTCTCCGAGGCCGGGGACGGAAAACGGGTGTTCGAGAAGCTCCTCGAGTGTCGGGTCGCGGGCGTCGCACAGCGGATGGCCCTCGCCGCAGTAAATCGAGGAGGTCGTCTCGCCGATCTTTTCGACGGCGACTCCCTCGAAGGTCATCGGCTCGTAAAAGAAGGCGACGTCGATTTCGCCGCGCAGCACGGCGCGGGCGGCTTCCCGGGTGCGCATCGAGCGGAGGATCGGCTCGGCTCCCTCGTAGCGTTGGACAATCCGCACGAGTCCGGGCGTGACGAAATGATCGGTCAGCACCCCCATCGCCGAGACGCGCACCGGCCCCTCGAGCGCCGCGCTCGCGATCCGCTTGAGTCCCCGCTCGACCCCCAGCATGCCGGTGCGGACCTCCTCGAGGAGCCTCCGTCCGTTCTCGTTCAACACCAGGCCGCGTCCCTCCCGATTGAAGAGTTTCTCGCCGAGCCGTTCCTCGAGGAGCCCGAGTGTGCGGGAGACGGCCGCCGGCGTGACGTGGAGACGTTCGGCGGCGGAGGGGAGGTGCTCGGTTTCCGCCACTGCTCGAAAGGTGGGAAGCCAGTTCCAGACGTCGCGAAGCTGTCGGTCGATCTTCGAGGTCATCGTCGGATAGGGGGAGTGCGAGGTTCGTAAATTTTACATTAATGGAGGATTGAGGTGATTCAAGTTTCATTGTTTCCGGGAGAGGCTATTGTGGAACCTGGCGCGGCGGAACGCCCGGTCTCGGGGAAAAGCGGGAGCCGCTGTGGCGTGGAAACTTGCGGCACACTGGCGATGACTCGATTGTCATTTCTGCGAGGTTTGCGATGAGCGACGATAGTCGGCGAAATTTTCTACGACTCTTGGCGGCGACACCGGCGGCCGGGCTGACACTCGGGGCGGGCCTTGGATGTCGCCGAGCCCGCACACGGAGACGTGCGTCGGATGTCCACGAGACCGATTCGGGCGATGGCGATGCCGGAGGTGGTCCCGGCGATTCTCGAGACGCGGCGAGCGCCGATGCCGGTCGGCGGATCGAAGACGCCGGCCCGGAGGATGCGGACGCTGCGTCGGTCGATGGGCAGGGACGTCCCGACGCCGCGGATGCCGCCGGCGCAGACGATGACGGAGGCACCTGCGAGGTGACCGAGGACGATGTCGAGGGGCCGTTTTATCGCGCCGATGCCCCGCAGCGCAGCCAGCTTGCCCCCGACGACGAACCGGGGACTCGCCTCTTCGTCGAGGGAACCGTCTACGGACCCGACTGTCGGGCGCCCCTCGAAGGAGCGTTGCTCGACGTCTGGCACGCCGACGCCGACGGCAACTACAGTACCACCACCGAAGACTATCGATTGCGCGGGCAGATTCTGGCCGACGGGGAGGGGCGGTACGCCCTCGAGACGATTCGCCCCGGCCACTATCCCTCCGGGGGTTCGATGCGCCCCGCCCACCTGCATTTCATGGTCTCGAAGCCCGGTTACGCCCCGTTGACCACCCAGATGTACTTTGCCGGCGACCCGTATCTGGGGCCCGACGATCCGTGCGGGGTCTGCAGTTCCGACGACTCGACGCTGATCGTCGAGCTGACCGAGACCCGCCATGCAGGCGAGACGGCCTACCGCGGGAGCTTCGACATCGTCCTCGCGGCCGACGAGTGAGGTGCGCCGGCTGGCCGCGGGGGGCTGAAGCGAGCTGACGGGGCGAGCCTGCGTATGGTATTGCCGTACCTCGCGTACCGATCGATTCGACGAGCCGCCCGGGAGAGATCAGACGATGAAGATTCGATGCGCACGACCGGAGGATGCCCGCGACCTCGCCCAAATGCACCACCGCTCCGTCCACCAGCTCGGGGCGGAGGCCTACGACGATGAAATTCTGGAGGTCTGGGGGCCGCCTGTCGACGAGGAGCGCGTCGAGCAGTGGGCCGAGAATCTCGACCGCGCCGAGGGAGGCGCGACGCCGTTCGTCGCCGTCGACGGCGAGCGGGTGCTGGGATTCGCGGATGTCGTGCCCGACGAGCAATACCTGCGGGCGGTGTACGTCGATCCGGAGATGAGCCGGCGAGGGCTCGGAACGGCGCTTCTTCGACAGGCCGAGTGGACGGCGACCCAGGCGGGCGTCGAGCGTCTGACCCTCGATGCCTCTCTCAACGCCGTCGAGTTTTACGAGAAAAATGGCTACGAGCGCCTCGAGGAGGGGACTCACGAGTTGACCGACGGACTCGAGATGGTGTGCGTCCACATGGCCAAGCGGTTTCCCGATCGCTGACACCTTCGAGACGGGGAACGGGGATTTGTCTCAACCTTCGGCGCGTTCGTTGCCACTTCATTATTTTGAATCCGAAGTAAAGTTTGGTATCGCAAATGAGAGGTTTAGGTGTGAGTAAATAAAAGTTTTCAGGAGAAAAACGATGTGTCGTCACGGAGCTCGATCGTGGGTTGTCGTGCTGGGGTTCACCTTGTTGACCGTCGGATGCGGGGGCGAGGAAGGGGGGAGCGGAGAACCGGCGTCCTCATCGGACGCCGCCTCCGATGTCACCCCCGAGGACGACTCCGGCGCACCTGCGATGGACGCGGCGCGGGATGCAGGGGCGCGCGACGGAGCGAGCGACGACGCGCAGAGCTCCGATACCACGGATACGCGAGGGGAGGTCACAGACGGGGGAGAGACGAGCGGCGACGGCGGGACCGGCGATGGGGAACGGGACGTGGACGGCGACGCCAGCGACGCCGGGGATGGCTCGGTCTCGGATGCGAGCCCTCCGGAGGACGGCTCCTCGGAGAAGAGCGACGGGAGTGTCGACGGCGCCGGTGGGGAGGATGCGACCTGTGAGCCCTCCTGCGACGGTCGAGAATGCGGCCCGGACGGTTGCGGCGGTCAGTGCGGAACGTGCGACCCGAGCGAGATGTGTGACGGGGCGGGTCAGTGCGTCTGCGAGCCGGACTGTTCGAACAAGGCGTGCGGGGACGATGGCTGTGGCGGCAGTTGCGGTACCTGCAGCGGAGCGCAGGTCTGCAACGCCAGCCAGCAGTGTGAATACCCGTCGACGAGTTTCGCGAACGACGTGATGCCGATCTTCAATTCCGCGGGGTGTGCAGCCTCGACCTGTCACGGAGGGGCGAACCCGCAGGCCGGGCTCGATTTGGGCAGCACGTCGGTCGCCTACAATGATCTCGTGTCGGTCCCCTCCAGTCAGTGCGGAAGCAGCCGACTGCGCGTCGATCCGAATAGCCCCTCGACGAGCTATCTGATCGACAAGCTCGAGGGGCAGAACATGTGCCTCGGCACGCAGATGCCGAAAAACCAGCCGCCGCTCGGCAGCGCTCAGATCGACACGATCCGTGCCTGGATCGGAAACGGGGCGCCGAACAACTGATCGACCGGTACCGACAGCGGGCCGGCGCTCAGGAGTTGATCGGCTCGCCGTGGGCGTCGAGTGCCGCCTCCTTGACGATCTCCGATAGCGACGGATGAGGGTGGGAGGCACGGGCCTGGTCCTCGGAGCTTCCGTGAAATTCCATGCCGACGACCAGCTCCGGGATCAGGTCGCCGGCGTGGGCCCCAATGATCTGGGCGCCGAGCAGCTCGTCGGTCTCGGCGTCGGCCAGGACCTTGACGTATCCGTCGGTTTCGTCGAGTGCTCGGGCCCGTGCGTTGGCCCGGTAGTTGAACTGGCCGACGTTGTAGTCAACGCCCTCCTGTTCGAGTTCGGGCTCGAGCTTGCCGACGGCGGCGATCTCGGGGTGGGTGTACACGACGCCGGGAATGGCCTCGTAGTCGATCGAGGAGGTGATCCCGTTCATCCGTTCGACGCAGACGACCCCCTCCTCTTCGGCTTTGTGCGCCAGCAGTGGGTCGCCGACCACGTCGCCGATCGCATAGATCCCGTCGACCTGCGTCTCGTAGTCGTCGTCGACGGACAGAAAGCCGCGCTCGTCGGTTGCGAGGCCGACGTTCTCGAGGCCGAGATCCTCGGTGTACGGCACGCGCCCGACGGCGACCAGGCACCGATCCCCGGCGATCTCGTGGCTGTCGCCGGAGTCGCGATCCTCGTAGGTGACGGTCACCTCGCCGGCCTCTTCGTCGACCGACGCCCCGGTCACCTCGGCCTCGAGCTCGATTTGCATGCCCTGGTTCGTGAAGCGTTTGCAGGCGTGTTCGGCCATCTCGTCGTCGGTGAAACCCGAGAGGATGCGCGGGAGAAACTCGAGCACCGTCACCTCGCTGCCGAGGCGGTTCCAGACCGAGCTCATCTCCAGGCCGATGTACCCGCCCCCGATGCAGATCAGCCGGTCGGGAACCTCGTCGAGTTCGAGAGCGCCGGTCGAGTCGATGACGAATTCGCCGTCGTAGTCGACACCGGGAAGGGAGGCGGGTTTGGAGCCGGTCGCGATCAGGATCTTGTCCGCCTCGAGGGTGCCGGCATCCTCCCCGTCGGTGATCTCGACGGTCCCCTCGCCGGTGATCGTCGCGTGGCCGTGCAGACCGTCGACGCCGTACTTGCCGAACAGAAATTCGATCCCCTTGGTCGAACTGCGGACCGTCTTGTCCTTGTGAGCCATCATCTGCTCGAGATCGAGTTCGACGTCGCCGACAACCACGCCGTGCGTCTCGAGCCCCGCGTTCGCCTCCTCGAACTTGTGGCTCGACTCCAGGAGCGCCTTGCTGGGAATGCACCCGATGTTCAGGCAGGTGCCGCCGAAGGTCTCGCGGCGGTCGACACAGGCGACTTCCATCCCGAGCTGAGCGGCTTTGATGGCGGCGACGTAGCCGCCGGGTCCAGAGCCAATCACTACGAGGTCATACATTGCGGAATCCTTGATTTCCGGAGGGGTGAGACTGCCGGCTCAGATCTCGAGGAGCATCCGAGACGGCTCCTCGATGCACTGCTTGACGCGTCGCAGAAACGAGACGGCTTCCTTGCCGTCGATGACGCGGTGATCGTAGCTGAGCGCCAGGTACATGATCGGCCGGATCTCGACCTCGCCGTCGACGGCCACTGGGCGGTCGACGATGTTGTGCATGCCGAGAATCCCGCTCTGGGGCGGGTTGAGGATCGGCGTCGAGAGCATCGAACCGTAGATGCCCCCATTGCTGATGGTGAAGGTCCCGCCCTGGAGGTCCTCGAAGGTCAGGTCGCGCTCGTAGACCTTGTCGACCATCTCCTGGATGGCGATTTCGGTGTCGGCGAAACTCAACTGGTCGGCGTTGCGGACGACCGGGACGACCAGCCCGTCCGGGCCTCCGACGGCGACGCCGACGGGGTAGGAGTTTTTGTAGACGAGTTCGTCGCCGTCGATTTCGGCGTTGACTGCCGGGTACCGCTTCAGCGCGTCGATGCAGGCTTTGACGAAAAACGACATGAAGCCGAGCTTCACATCGTACTCCTCCTGGAAGCGCTCTTTCCACTGGTTGCGAAGCTCCATGACCCGCGACATGTCCGCCTCCTGGAAGGTGGTCAACATGGCGGTGTCGTTGGAGACGCTGACCAGTCGGTCGGCGACGGTCTGGCGCAGCGAGCTCATTTTGACGCGTTCTTCGAGCTGGTCGGTCGGCGTCTCGGTCGTCTCGCGCTCGACCAGCGTCTCGGGGCGCTCGGAGGGGGCTTCGCGCTCGGCCGTCCCCTCTCCGTGCTCGTCGAGATACTCGAGGACGTCGCCTTTGGTGATGCGGCCGTCCGGGCCGGTGCCCTGGATGGCGGACGGGTCGAGGTTGTGCTGATCGACGAGCCGCCGGACGGCGGGGCTGAGTTTCTGGTCGGCGTCCTGGGAGGAGGGCTCTCCGGCGACCGCTTCGGACTGGTCGGCGTCCGGCGCTTCTTCTTCGTCGCTCTCGGAGGGCTCCGGCGCGGCTTCCGGTCTGTCGGCCTCGGTGTCGATCTCGGCGATCACCTCCCCGACCTCGACGTCGTCGTCGATTTCGAATTTCAGAGAGGCGACGACTCCGGAGGAGGGAGCGGGGACGTCGACACTGATCTTGTCGGTGTCGAGTTCGGCGAGGATCTCGTCTTGTTCGATGTACTCGCCTTCTTGCTTTCGCCAGTTGGCGATGATCGCTTCGGTCACCGACTCTCCGAGAGAGGGAACCTCGACAGATACGGTCATGGATTTCCTTTCAACCACAATCCAATGTCAACTCATCCAGAGATCGCCGGACGCACCGCGCACGAGGCGGAAAGCGGTTGCGTCAGCGGACCGGGAGTCTACTGACTGCGAGGCCGAATTCAAGCGGGCGCCGGTCGTCGCTCCTCGGGCGTTCAGCCTCGGACCTCCGGCCCCTCACTCGAAGGCCCGTTCGACGAGCCGCTTTTGCTCGTACTTGTGGCTCGCCTTCGAGCCGGTCGCCGGACTGGCACTCGGAACTCGCCCGACGTATTCGGGCATCGGGTCCGTGCCAAACAGCTCGATCAGCTCGGGCATCATGTACGACCAGGCTCCCATGTTTTGGGGTTCCTCCTGCACCCAGACGACTTGTTCGTAGTTCGGGAACTGCTCGACGGCGTCGAGCAGGCCCTCGCGATCGAGCGGGTGAAGTTGTTCGACGCGCACCAGCCCGACGTCGTCGATGTCGTGCTCGCGGGCGTACTCCAGGAGGTCGTAGTAGACCTTGCCGCTGCACAGCAGGACGCGCTCGACGGCGTCGGTCTCGAGGCCGTCGCGATCGTCGGGAATGACTCGCCGGAAGCTCCGGTCGGTGAAATCCTCGAGCTCGGAGGTGGCGTTCTTGTGGCGCAGCAGGCTTTTCGGGGTCATCAACACCAGCGGTTTGCGCACGTCGGTCAACATCTGGCGGCGCAGGACGTGGAAATACTGGGCGGGCTCGGTGAGATTGCCGACGAACATGTTGTCTTCGGCGCAAAGCTGCAGAAACCGCTCGAGCCGGGCGCTCGAGTGCTCCGGTCCCTGGCCCTCGTAGGCGTGGGGGAGGAGCATGACCAGGCCGCTCAGGCGCTTCCATTTGTCCTCGCCGGAGCTGATGAACTGGTCGATGATGACCTGGGCGCCGTTGGCGAAATCGCCGAATTGAGCCTCCCAGCAGACCAGCGAATCCGGCGAGTCGAGGCTGTAGCCGTACTCGAAGCCGAGGACGCCGGCCTCCGAGAGCATGCTGTTGTAGACCTTGTAGCTGGCCTCCTTGTCGTCGAGGTGGCGGGTCGGCCAGTACGGCTCGCCGGTCTCGTTGTCGAAAAGCGCCGCATGGCGGTGGCTGAAGGTGCCGCGCACGGAGTCCTGACCGCTCAGGCGCACCGGGACGCCCTCGGTCACCAGCGAGGCGGTCGCCAGCGCCTCGGCGAACGGCCAGTTGATCGGGGTTTCGCCTTCGGCCATCTCGCGACGCGTGTCGAGCAGCCGTCCGAGTGTGCGGTGAGGCGTGAAATCTTCGGGAACCTCGGCGAGCTGGCGGCCGAGCTTCTCGAGGCGCTCCCGGGCGATGGTCGTGTCGAGATGATCCAGCTGCTCGATGTCCCCGCCTTCGTACGGCTCCCACAGGCCGGTCATCGACTCGACGCTGGTTGACTTCGGAGATTCGTGGATCTCCTCGAAGACCTCGGTGTACTGCTCCATGCGCTGGTCCCACCAGGCGTCGGCCTCGTCGGATTCGAGCACTTCCTCCTCGAGCAGTTGGTCGGTATAGATCTCGTGGGGAGCGGGAAGCTGCTCGACCGTCTCGTACATTCTCGGCTGGGTGAACCGCGGTTCGTCGCCCTCGTTGTGGCCGTATTCACGGTAGCAGACCAGGTCGATGATGACGTCGTCCTGGAAGTGCTGCCGGTAGCGAGCGGCGAGCTTCATCACTCGAACGCATGCCTCCGGGTCGTTGACGTTGACGTGGAAGATCGGAACTTCGAGCATCTTGGCGATGTCGGTCGCGTAGGTCGTCGAGCGGCCCGCTTCCGGTTCGGTCGTAAAGCCGATCTGGTTGTTGATGACGATGTGGATCGCCCCGCCGACGGTAAACCCCTGCAGCCGCGCCAAATTGAGGGTCTCGGCGGCGATCCCCTGGCCGGCAAAGGCGGCGTCGCCGTGCAGCAAAAGCGGGCAGATCGCCTGACGCGCTTCGGGGAGTCCCCGTCTGTTTTGTTTTGCGCGCGTACGCCCGAGAGCCGTGGGGTTGACGTACTCGAGATGGCTGGGGTTGAAACAAAGCGACAGGTGCAGGTCGTCGCCGTGGCGGGTGGTGAAATCGCTCGAGTAGCCCATGTGGTATTTGACGTCGCTCGAGCCGAGGTACTCGGTCGGTTCCGGGTCCTCCTCGAACTCGGAGAACATCTCGTCGGCCGGCTTGTCCATGATGTTGTGCAGGACGTTCAGCCGGCCGCGGTGGGCCATCGCCAAAATCACGTCGTCGACGCCGTGCTGGCCGAGTTCGTCGAACAGGAAATCGAGCATCGGAATCAGCGAATCTCCCCCCGTCAGCGCAAAGCGCTTGGCGCCGATGTATTTTTGGTGGAGAAACGACTCGAAACTCTCGGCGCCGATCAACCCCTCGAGGATGGCCTTTTTCTCCTCGGGTCCCTCGATCGAGGCGTAGTCGTTTTCCTCGATTTGCTCGCGCAACCAGGTCCGCGAGCGGGTCATCGGCATGTTCTGGTATTCGACCCCGATGGTATCACAATACAGGCTCTCGAGCCGGTCGACGACCTCGCGGAGCGTCACCTCCCGTTTGTCGGGAAACAGGCCTTCGCAGACGACCTTCGAGTCGAGATCGCCCTCAAAGATGCCGTATTCGGCAGGGTCGAGCTCCGGCTCCTGGAGGCCGTAGCGTTTGGGCTCGAACTCCTCGGGAGCCCGGGGGCGTGGGCGGTCCAACGGGTCGATGTCGGCGACGAGATGCCCGTGCAAGCGGTACGCCTGGACCAGTGCCTCGACGCGGGCGGCGAATCCCTCGGGACGATCGACCGGACGGATCGTCGCACCGGCGATCTCGCCGGTCGGGAGCCCCTCTGCACTCCCCTCCCCGCTCGGGGCCTGGCCGGGGAGATGGACGGGCTCGAAGATACTCCGGCGGCGGAACGACGGGATCTGGCCGTTGACCGGCTTTTGGCCCTGTTCGAAGTATTCCTCGAACAGGGGTTTCCAGCTCGAGTCGACCGAGGAAGGATCCCGCTGGTATTTTTCGTACAGGTGTTCGATGAACTCGATGTTCGAGCTGGTCGGCGGCGACTGTGAATCCGGCGGTGAATGGTCCGACACGGTGATGGCGGGGGTGGGGAAGTGGTTGGAGCCCAAAATTATCGGACCACAACCATAACCCGCCGCGCCCGCGGGTCAAGAAGAGTAACGACGCCGCCGATGCGGGCGCCGTAAGGAGGCGAACGGAACGGATCTTGTATGATCCGTAGGCGCGGCGGGACCGCTGTCGGAGCGGAAAGCATTTGCGTTGGTGGTTCGACATGACCTATGTCGGACTGTCTTCGCACGCGATGTTTGAGCGTTATTGAACAATTGCAGGTGAGATCATGCCGGAAGTCGGGCGCTGGAAGATTGGTTCGTCGGCGACGCTATTGGTGTTGTCCCTCTTGGCCGCTACGGGATGTGCCCAGGATGTCGGGGATATCGACCGGACGCAGCCGAACAAAGTCGAAAAATCGCTGCTAGAGGAGAGTGGGGAGTGGTATTTCCAGCAGACGGTCGTCGACACGACCGTCGAGGGGCAGTCGGGAGTCGAGGTGTACGGTGAAGGGGGGGCGGCTCAGACGCAGCGCCCCCTGTTTACCGCGATGGTCAGCCGGCAGCTCAAGCGAGTGCAGTGGGAGATCCACGAAGACGTCCTGTACGCCCGCTCGACAGTCGAGCCCGCCGAAGGCGTGACTGAGCAGGTCGACGGCGAGGACAACGAGGAGCTCGGGATCGTCGCCGCATTTCCGATCGAGGGGCACTTCGACGTCCAGCGTGAATACAATCCCCAGACCGGCGAGCCGAGCAATGTGGTCGTCGAAAATACCACCGACCGGCCGTGGTACGACCGCGAGTACATGCGCGTCGACTGGTCGACGAACATGGTGACCT
>CAZRLK010000151.1:0-12765 GCA_964600555.1 uncultured Bradymonadales bacterium | reverse complement strand
CGGTCGGGGCGGAGCCTCAGGGCTCCCGGAGGGTGTTAGATGGGGGTGGTATATCTACGGGTGGAAACTCCTCGTCCAGGGAATGTGCACCGATCCGGCCGACTCCGATTTGCATTTGCCCCGGCGCTTTCTTAGCACGATCGCCGCGTCCACACTTCGTCAGCTAACCCCGGACGGGAACATCATGAGCGACGACTCTGCCGAACAAGGCTACTATCGCCATCCCACCGTCGACGACGAGCGCGTCGTGTTCGTCAGCGAGGACGATCTCTGGGAGGTCCCCGTCGAGGGGGGACGCGCCGCACGCCTGACGAGCAGCCGGGGAAAGGTCACCGACCCCCGAATCTCGCCCGACGGCGAGACGATCGCGTACACCGGCAACGAGGAGGGAGCGACGGAGGTCTTCGTGATGGATGCCGACGGGGGGCCCGCCGAGCAGTTGACTTTCAACGGGGCGCCGCTGCGAGTGGTCGGTTGGAGCCGCGAGGGCGACGAGATCCTGTTCCGCTCGACCTTCCGCGAGCCGTTCGGCCGGGCCCCGGTCCTGTACGCCGTCGGGGAGTCCGGCGGCGAGGTCCGCAAACTCGAGGTTGGGCAGGGGCACTCGCTCGACTTCGAGTCCGGAGGTGACGGGCGGGTGCTCGGCCGCCACAGCGACGACCTGGCGCGGTGGAAACGCTACCGGGGCGGCAGGGCGGGAGCCCTCTGGCTCGACCCGGAGGGAGAGGGAGACTGGCGTCGGCTGCTGGGGGAGGAGAAGGCGGGGCTGGTCTCTCCGATCTGGCTCGGCGATCGCATCTATTTTATCAGCGACCGCGAGGGGTGCGGCAACGTCTACTCGTGCCGGCCGGACGGCTCGGAGCTTCGCCGCCACACCGGCCACGAGGGGTTTTACGCCCGCCACCTCCGAGCCGACGGTGAGCGTCTGGTGTATGCACGCGGCGGCGATCTGTATCGACTCGAGGCGGGGGGCGATGCATCCGAAAAGATCGCCGTCGAGTATCCGTCGCCGCGCACGCATCTCAACCGCAAGTTCGTCGACGCCTCCGAGTATCTGGAGGGTTTTACGCTGCATCCGCAGGGTCATTCGCTGGCGGTGACGAGCCGGGGCAAGCTGTTCAATTTCGGCCACTGGGAGGGGGCCGTCCGCCAGAACGGCCGCGAGCAGGGGGTGCGCTACCGCCTTCCCCGCTACCTCGACGACGAGCGCATTCTGGTCACCTCCGACGAGGGAGGCGAAGAGTTGTTCGAGATCCACGACGTCGGGGGCGGCGAAGTCGGCGCGTCGGTCGAGACCGGCGAGTTCGACATCGGGCGTCCGACCGACCTGGAGGTCGGCCCCGACGGCGAGCAGGCGGTCTTTGCGACGCACCGCCACGAGGTCGTCCATCTCGATGTCGAGGCCGGCGAGAGCCGACGGCTCGACCGCAGCGAGCACCGGCCGATCGCGGGCCTCGCCTGGTCGCCCGACGGCCGGTACGTCGCCTACAGCAAGATGGTCAGCCGGGCGACGGCAAAGATCCGGGTGGCGGATCTCGAGGAGGACGAGATCCACGACGTCACCGAGGGTCGCTACCGGGATGTCCAGCCCGTCTTCGACCCGGAGGGGCGATATCTTTATTTCCTGTCGTGCCGGAAGTTTACGCCGGTCTACGATCAGGTCTTTTTCGAGCTGAGCTTTCCGCGGACGATGAAACCGTGCGTGGTGACGCTCGAGGCCGACGAGGAGTCGCCGTTTGTCGAGCACCCGAGACCCCTCGACGGCACGGGCGGGAGTGGCGCCGAGGCGGACGGAGCCGACGACGACGAGACGGACGACTCGGCGGAGACCTCCGACGACGGTGACGACGGGGAGTCGACGCTCGAGATCGATTTCGAAAACATCCGCGAACGCGTCGAGATGTTTCCGGTCGAGGTGGCCGAATACCGGAGGCTCGGGGCGACCGCCGAGCGGGTGTTCTGGACGAAACATGCCATCGAGGGGAGCCTCGATCTCGACTTCACCGACCAGAGCGAATCGGGCGGGCGGCTCGAGTACTTTTCGCTCGAGGATCGCGACGACGAGCTATTCGCCCGCAAGGTCGAGGGGTTCGCGATCGGTCCCGACGACAAGACGATGGTGCTCCGCCAGCGCGGACGGCTGCGCGTCGTCAACGCCACGCGTCGGGGTCCGGCGAAAAACAGCGAGGGCGATGATCGACCCTCGCGCAAGTCGGGCTGGGTCGATCTCGGTCGCGTGCCGGTCGCCGTCGAACCCCGCGAGGAGTGGGGGCAGATGCTGCGCGAGGCGTGGCGGCTGATGCGCGATCACTACTGGCGCGAGGATATGGGCGGGGCGGACTGGGAGGCGGTCTGGGAGCAATACAGCTCGCGTCTGGACCGGGTGGCGACCCGCGCGGAGTTTTCGGACCTCGTCTGGACGATGCAGGGTGAGCTGGGAACGAGCCACGCCTACGAATTCGGCGGGGACTACGAGCGTCCGCCCCAGTATCGGCCGGGCTTTCTCGGCGTCGACTGCGAGTGGGACGGCGAGCTGAGATGGACGCGCGGCGACGAGGAGCGTACCGGCGGCTACCGCATCACCCATCTCGTCCGCGGCGAGAACTGGGAGCGGGGGGCCAGCTCGCCGTTGACCCGCCCCGGTGTCGACGTCGAACAGGGCGATACCATCGTGGCCGTCCACGGGCGGCCGCTCGAGGGGGGAAGTTCGCTGCAGGAGGCGCTCGTCCACCGGGCCGGCGAAAAGGTCGACGTGACGGTGGCGCGGGACCGTTCCGGCGAGGGGTCGTCGGAGGCGGCCGCCGAGACGGAGACGTATGTCGTCGAACTTTTGCGCTCGGAGACGAAGGCACGCTACCGCGAGTGGGTCAAGAACAATCGCCGTCGCGTCCACGAGGCGACCGACGGGGAGATCGGATACGTGCACATCCCCGACATGGGGCCGCGCGGCTACTCGGAGTTTCACCGGGCGTTCGTCTCCGAGAAGAATCGCACCGGGCTGATCGTCGACGTCCGCAACAACGGAGGCGGTCACGTCAGCCAGCTCATCCTCGAGAAACTCGCCCGCGAACAGCTGGGCTACGACGTCGCCCGATGGTCGAGTGAGCGCATCCCGTATCCCTCCGGGGCGATGCCCGGGCCGATGGTTGCGCTGACCAACGAGCACGCCGGCAGCGACGGCGACATCTTCAGCCATTGTTTCAAGTTGATGGAGCTCGGTCCGCTGCTCGGGACGCGCACCTGGGGCGGGGTGGTCGGAATCTGGCCGCGCTTTCAGCTCGTCGACGGGAGCATCACCACCCAGCCCGAGTTCGCCTCGTGGTTCGAGGACGTCGAATTCGGGCTCGAAAACCACGGGACGGAGCCCGACGAGGTGGTCGAGCACCCGCCCGGCTCGGCGTCCGACGACGAGGATCCCCAGCTCGAGGCGGCGATCGAGCGAGCGCGCGAAGGACTGAAAAAAGAACGTAGCTAACCGCAGAGGCGCAGAGGGTCGCAGAGGAAAAAATGCGTGGGAGGTCAAAAACGGCGTAGGTGGGTTTGGATTCGGCGCCGGATCGTCGGTATGGCACCCTCCTGACGCCGATAGCTGCACCGAGGTGTGGTCGGTGACGGGGCGTTCGAGTCACTCTCGTGCCGACGACTGGCATCCCGAGATCGCCAGAAGCTTCCCCTCCCGTCGAAGAGTTATCCCCGCAACTTGATTATCCTCCCTGCTTTTTTTCCTCTGCGACCCTCTGCGCCTCTGCGGTTCACACCTACGCAGTTTTTTACTCCAGCTCTCGCAGTACCGGCATCGCCTCGAGGTCCTCGTCGCTCAGCAGACTCCAGTCGATCCCGTCCGGTCCCTCGGGCGGGTCGTCGACCTCGATCGTCTCCTCCGGGGTTGCGATCACCGAGAGGCCGAGATCGTGGGGTTCGGCGGGGAACGCATCGACGACCTGCAGCCCGTGGACGCTCGTCGCGACCGGGGCTGGAGGGTGACCGAGTTCTCGCAGGAGGGCGAACTCGAGGTCGCTGTAGCCTTCGCCCTTGCCGCAGCGCCGCCCGTCGCCGGTGACGGCGACGCAGCCGGTGACGATGGCGTCGAGTGGCGGCAAATCGTCGAGGGCGACCGACTCGGCCCAGGGCTCCCAGCGGCTGAGCATCGAGGCGTCGCGGTAGTGCTCCGCGGGGATCGCCGCCGGGTCGAAGCGCATGAACCCGCCTTTGAGCCGCGGGGTCGGCACGTAGACGGTGATGCCGCGCCGGAGGGCCGCCTCGCGGAGGTGTTTCTGGGGCGAATCGGGGTTGCACTTGATGCGGTCGGCCTCGGCGAGCAGCGGGTGTTCGATCAGGCGTTCGGCGGCTGTCTCGGCGCCGGCGAAATTCGGGATGCGTCCCTCGACCGGGTACGGAAATCGGGCGGCCCCCTCGTCGGTCAACGTCTGCCAGGCCCACTCGCGGGCGGCGTCTTTGGTGTCGAACTCCATGGCGTGGCGGGGTGGGGAGTAGAGTGTACGGAGTCGCGGGACGGCTCGACAGCTCAACCGCGGTCGTCGAGTCCGAGCGCCCGGGCGACGATCCTGGCGCCGCGGGGGACCTCGCCGGTCTGGCGGTCGGTCGGCTGGAAGTCCATCGCCTCGCGGAGCGTCCGTTCGATCTGATCGAGCGTGGCGTCGGCGTCGAGGGCGTCTTCGAGCGTCTCGGGGTCGACGATGCCGCGTATCTGGCGGGCATCGCTCGGCTCGGCCGCGGCGACCTCCGGAAAGTGAGTCGCCGCCAGTACATAGTGGCCGGCCTCGTGCAGCTCGCCGATGATGCGGTTGGCGAGCCGCGCGCCGTCCTCGGGATGGGTGCCGCGGCCGATCTCGTCGAGCAGCCACAGCGTCGGGGCGGCAGTGCGCTCCCGCCACTCGACGAGCCGCCGGATCTCGCGACCGAACGCCGACAGGCCCTCGGAGGCGTCGAGGGCCGCCGGCTCCTCGCTTCCGACGTAGACGATCCGTTCGACCGGGCGAAAGGCGAACGCGTCGGCGGGCACCGGAATCGCGTGTTGGGCACACCACTGACACAGTCCGACGAGCGCCAGAAGGGACGATTTCCCTCCCATGTTCGGGCCGGTCACGACCGCCGGAGGCTCGCCCAGCTCGAAATCGATCGCCTGCGGTGTCTCCCCGTCCAGTTCCCGCAGTCCCGGCAGGCGCCCCTGCTCGATTTCGGCCACGTGCCGGTTCCCCGGCGCGGTCGAGGCCTCGCCCCAGCATCCGTCGAGGTCGCGGCGCAACCGGACTTTCGCGAAGGCGAGGTCGAGTCGCGTCAGGCGCCGTGCGAGCTGCTCGAGCCAGTCGACTCGTCCGGCCAGTCGGTCGGTCAGCTCCCGGCGCACTCGCTGCTCGATCTCGTCGAGTCGATCCTCGAGCGAACCGAGCCGATCTTCGAGCCGACGCAGTTCCTCGTCGGCGATTTGCCACTCGCCGTCGACCTGCTCGAGGGCGTCGTCTGCCTCGAGCCTCTCTGGCGAGTCGGAGGCGGCCGGGCGAAAGGTGCCGTCGAGGGCGAACTGCCCGTCGAACTCTTCGCCGACGGCCTCCTCCAGCGGTTCGCGGAGGTCGCGGAGCATCGCCTCGATCTCGCTTTTTTCGTCGAGCGCCCGGTCGAGATCGGAGTCGAGCCGGCCCGAGAGGCGAAACCGGGGCGACCCCCCGCCGCCGGGATGGATCGTCTCGGAGAGATCGGCGAGGCGGCTCTTCCAGTTGCGTGAGAGCTCGAAGGCGGCCGCCGGGCGTTCGGCGGTGTCGAGAAGCTTGCGGGCGAAGTAGAAGAACTGTTTGAACTGGAAGAGCTCGGAGTTGCGGAGCGGGTCGGTTGCGTTCCGGGGGTTCGACGACGCGCCGGTCTGTGCGATCCGCGAGGTGAGGGGGCGGATGTCGGGAAGTCTGGCGAGGGCGCGGCGTGCGTCGGCGAGGGCGTCCGGGTGGGCGTCGGCCCAGGTTTCGGTCTCCTCGAGCCGCTCGACGGTCCGGCGGCGCGCAGCGAGCTGGTCGGGGCCGAAGCGGCGGGGTGTGGCGCCGGCTCGTCTTGCGCGCTCGGAGTCGGGGTCGAGGCGATCGATCAACGCGTCGACGCCGAGGACGGCCCGCGTCGTCCGATCGGCGAAGCCCTCTCGCTGCCGGCCGCTCATTCCTCCTCCTTCCCGGCGACGTCGGGCGTGGTTGCATCGGCGTCCGACTCCCGGGCGCCGGTGTCGAGGCGTTCGTCACCGGCGTCCCGACCGTCGAGCCCTGCGACGCCTGCCGGCCCCTCCGGTTCGCCGAAGGCTTCTTTCATGCACCCCAGGTACTCGTCCTCGTCGAGGCGGGGCTCGTCCGTCCGCGCCTCGACCTCGTCGAGACACTCGCGGTGGTGGCGGCCGACCTTCTTCGGGCATTCCTCCGGCAGATGGCCCATCAACACGCACTCCTTTTCGGCCTCCTCGGCCAGGAGTTTGGCCCGTTCCGGGTCGACTCCGCCGCTGTTGCGAAGCGCGGAGAGGGTCCACAGCAGGACGCCCATCAAGATGATCGCGATCAGGATGACGACCGGGGCTTTCGATTTCATTCGACGGACTCTCGGGCGACAGAAGGGGCGAACTCGCGGTCAACATAGACCAGCCCGACCGAAAGTTGAAAGTTGGATTTGAGGGTCGAACGCCGGGCTACCCGCCGTACACGTACACCGCCCGGTCCGTGTCGCCCGATGTGTGTTCGAGCGTCGAGACATCGTCGAGAGCGGCGATTCGCTCGAGGTCGAGCCGGTCGGCGGCCTCGCGTTCGGCGGGGGTGGTGAGGCAGACGATGACGCCTTTTTCGGCGCGAAACGGAGCGGCGGTCTCGAGCCAGTCGGCGGGCGGCTGGAAGGCCTTCGAGACGACGTAGTCGAACGGCCGGACGTCGAGCTCCTCGATGCGGGCGCGTTCGAGGGAGACGTCGGCCAGATCGAGGCGGTTGGTGGCGATTTTCAGGAAGGTCGAGCGTTTGCGTCGCGGCTCGACGAGTGTGATCGGCCGGTCGGGGTAGGTGATCTTCAGCGGGAGGCCGGGAAGGCCGGCGCCGGTCCCGACATCCAGGATCGGGCCTTCGGGCGGGCGGAGGGTGGCCGGAATCAGGCTGTCGATGAACAGGTCGGCGACGATCTGAGCGCGGCGCATCGGCCCGACGAGGTTCATCGAATCGCGGAATTGCTCGAGCAAATCGAGGTACGTCTCGAAGCGCGCGGCGATGGACTCGCCCCAGGGGAGACCGTGGGATTCGGCGAAATTGCGGAGACGTGTCGGCATGGTGGCGACGGGGGCGGGGGGAACGGCAAAAACGGGGCCATCCCCGCCGCTCAGTCCAGCGGCGAAGGCCGGCGGGTCTCCTGGTCGATCTCCCCGTCGGCCTCGGGGGGTGCGGGCTCGGCCTCGGCGTCCGGCCGGTGGAGCTCGACGTCGATCTCGCCGTCGTCGGCCGACAGGACGACCGTGCGCTCGGCGTCGTCGTTCGGCGTGGAGACGAGGAGGCGGCTGATCGGGGTGAGGACGGTCTGCTCGAGGGTGCGCTTGAGTTTGCGGGCGCCGAACCGTTCGCTGAAGCCGTGCTCCTCGAGCCAGCGGGTTGCGGAGTCGGTCGTCTCGATCGAGAGGTTGTGGCGGGCGAAGCCGCGGCGCTCGAGCAGTTGGTCGAGTTCGATCTCGACCAGTCGCTGCATCGCCTGCCGGGACAGGGGCGTGAAGACGAGCACGTCGTCGAGGCGGTTGAGGAACTCGGGGGCGAAAAACTCGTCGAGCTTGTCGCGGATCTTGGCGGCCTGCGCCTGGTCGCCGTCGCGGGCCTCGAAGCCCAGCGGCGAGATGCTGGTCTTGGAGGCGCCCAGGTTGCTGGTCAAAAAGATCAGCGTCTGGCGGAAATCGGTCGTCTCGCCGCGGGCGTCGGTCAGGCGGCCCTCGTCGAGGATCTGTAAAAACAGGTGGAAGACCTCCGGGTCGGCCTTTTCGAATTCGTCGAACAGAAGCACCGAGTACGGTTGGTTGCGGACCTCCTCGGTCAACAGCCCTTCGCGGTCGCGATCGTGCGGCGAGCCGACGAGTTTTTCGACGGCGTAGCGGCCCTGATATTCGCTCAAATCGAACCGTGAGAGGCGGTCGGCGTCGCCGAAGATCCGTTCGGCGACCAGTTGAGCCAGGTAGGTCTTGCCGACGCCGGTCGGGCCGACCAAAAAGTACACGCCCAGCGGGCTGCGGGGGTCGACCATGCCGGCCTTGATCATCGCCATCCGATCGACGACGGCGTCGACCGCCCGGGGCTGGTCGACGAGCCGGTCGGTGAACCACTGCTCGGTCTCGTCGAGGTCGAGCGGGACGGTATCGTCGAGCAGATCGAGGCTGATGCCGGTCTCCTCGGAGAGGCACGGCGGGATCTGGTCGGCCTGCAGGACGATCGGATCCCGGTCGTCGTCGGCCTGTCGGGTGGCGTAGTCGACGAGGGCGTCCTGCAGGTCGCACGAGCGGCCGGGATTGCGGCTGCGCGTATAGAAGCTTTCGGCGAAGTCGATCAGCGCCTCGAGGCACTGCTCGTCGGCGGCGACGGAGCGTTCGCCGCGGGTCTGCATCTGGTCGGTGCGCCGGCGCAGCACCTCGAGGGTCTCCGAGCGCGACATGTCGGGGACGTCGACCTGGCGGAACAGCCTCAAAAAGCCGGGATCGGAGGTGAGGCCGTTTTTCAGCGCCTCGTCGGTGCATTCGGCGACCATCGTCAGCTGGCCGCGGTGCAGGTAGGGTTTGAAGAAGTCGGCGAAATTCTCGTCGCTTTTGGAATGGGCGCCGGCGCCGAGCAGGTCGTTCGGGTTGGTGAGATACAGGATGACCTTCTCGCGCTCGAGGATCGCCTCGGTCATCTCCTTGAGTTTCGTCTCCCAGTCGCCGAGATACCGGGTGCCGCTGATCAGCTCGGAGGTGTTCGTCTCGAGGACCTGCCAGTCGTCGTCGAGTTCGGCGAGGCGGTGGGTGAATTCGTGGAGGATGGCGGTCTTGCCGACGCCGGCGTCGCCGACCAGAAGGATCGAGCGGCGGGTATCGGGGTCGGTGCAGTGATCGACCAGAAGCTCGACGGTCTCATCGCGCCCGAAGGCGTGGTCGAGAAATTCGCGTTCCTCGTCGCTGGCGAGAAGTCGGCCGTACTTGTCGAGGCCGCGTTCGCGGTCCGAGGAGTCGGCGGCCTCGAGCTGCAGGTGTTTGGCGAGGGTGCGGTAGACTTTGTGCAGGTTGCGGCTCTCCATGTAGTTGAGGACGAGCCGGCGCTGGCGCGGGGTCAGTTCCTGTTGGAGGCGCTCGTAATCGCGGCGGTCCATCCGGGGGACGAGCCGGTCGAGCGTCTCCTCGGCCATCTGCTGCATGTCCTTGTCACGCTCCAGCAGCGACTCGAGGATGGCGGGGACGGCGCGGGGCGTGCCGGCTTCGTGCAGAAGCGACAGTGCCTGTTCGCGCACGCCGTAGGCGTCGTCCTCGCGGAGGCGTTCGATGAGGATCGTCTCGAGGTTTTTGTAGCCGAGGTCGTTGAGAGCGATCAGCGCCCGGTAGCGCACGTCGGCATCGTAGTCGTCGAGGGCGCCGCGGACGGCGTCGACGACGGACTCGTCGCCCAGGATTCCCAGGCCGAACAGGGCCATCTCGCGGACATCGGCCTGCGGGTCGTTGAGAAGCTCGACGAGGCGGGGCACGGAGGCGGTATCGCCGAGGCGTCCGAGGTTGGTCGCGGCGGCCATCCGGCGCCGGTAGTGCCAGCTGTCGAGTTCCTCGCGCAAAAGCGGGATGATCTCGGTCCCGAGCCCGTACAATTGGTCGCGATACGAGCGGTATTCCTCCGGATTGTCGGCGTGTTCGATGCGCTCGAGGATGTCGCGCGCCAGCTCGGTTTTCTCGTCCATTGCAGGCTCCGTCGAGTCGATCCGCCGGGGAGGCTACCACGGTGATCGTAACTTTCACGGGTGGGAACTACAACAAAACAGGTGATTGAGTCGTTGAGTGATCGAGTGGTTGAGTGGCTGCGCAGAGGCACGGAAGGCACGGAAGCGCAGAGGCACGGAAGCGCGGAAGGCACGGGGCGCAGAGGCACGGAAGCGCAGAAGAGACCACGGAAGTTCGCGGATGGCGCGGCAGACAGGTGCGGCGGGTGTGGTGGTTCGGAGCGGGTGTCCTGACAAACGGCGGGTCGGCTGATATGCTCCGTGCGGTCCAGTTTTCCACAGGGAGGCTCGAGATATGGCAGTCGAAGCGAAGACGGGCGCCGAGTCGGCGGCGGAGAGTTCGGACGAGACGATCGTGTGTCGGAATCCGGCGACGGGCGGAGTGATCGACGAGATTCCGGTGAGCGACAGCGAGGAGATAGAGGCGGCGGTCGACCGGGCGCACGACGCTCAGCAGCACTGGGCGAGGTTGCCGGCCGAGGAGCGGGCGGACTACCTGCTGGACGGGCGGGAGGCGCTGCTCGATCACCGCGAGGAGCTCGTCGATTTGCTGGTTGCCGAGACCGGCAAGGCGCGCCAGGATGCGCTGGCGGAAGTGCTGATGACGCTCGATACGATCACCTACTACGCCAAGGAAGCCCCCGGGCTTTTGGCCGACGAGACGGTCGACCTACATCTGATGAAAAACAAGCGGGTCACCGTCGAGTACGCCGCCGCCGGCCTGGTGGTCAACATCAGCCCCTGGAATTTTCCGCTAGATTTGTCGATGAATCCGGTGGTGCCGGCGCTGATGGCGGGCAACGCCGCGATCATCAAGCCCTCGGAGTGGACGCCGCTGGTGGCGCTGCGAGCGGCCGAGATCCTCGAGCGTGCGGGCTTGCCCGACGGGCTGTTGCAGGTGTTGCCGGGTTACGGGAAGACGGGGGCGGATCTGGTCGACGAGGCGGATGCCGTCAGTTTTACGGGGAGCGTGGCGACCGGGCGGAAGGTCGCCGTGCAGGCCGCCGAGAAGCTCGTCTCGTGTACGCTCGAGCTCGGGGGCAAGGATCCGGCGCTGGTGCTGGACGACGCGAATCTCACCCGGGCGGTCGAGGGCATCGTGTGGGGAGCGTTTTTCAACTCGGGCCAGACGTGCATGTCGGTCGAGCGGGCGTTCGTCCACGACGCCGTCTACGACGAGTTCGTCGAGCGGGCCGTCCGCAAAACGCGCGATCTGCGCCAGGGGAATCCGGCCGACGAGCAGGTCGATGTCGGCGCGATGACCTTTCCCGGCCAGCTCGAGACGATCGAGGAGCACCTCGAGGATGCGGTCGACAACGGTGCCCGAGTGCTGGTCGGCGGCGAGCGCGAGGAGTCCGGCGGGGGGGCGTTTTTCGAGCCGACGGTGCTGGTCGACGTCGAGCCGACGATGCAGATCATGCAGGAGGAGACCTTCGGGCCGGTCTTGCCGATCATGGACGTGCCGTCGGCGGCGGAGGCGGTGCGGTTGGCGAACGAGAGTCGCTTCGGGCTCAACGCCTCGATCTGGTCGCAGGACCGGGAGCGCGCCCGGCGGCTCGCCCGCCAGCTCGAGAGCGGCAACGTCTGCATCAACGACGTCATCGCCAGCTACTCGGCGATCGAGGCACCGTACGGGGGCGTCAAGGAGTCGGGTCTCGGCCGGCGCAACGGCCGCTGGGAGCTGTACGAGTACACCGAGCCGAAGACGGTGATGGAGGATCTGATCGGACTCAACCGCGAGCCGTTCTGGTATCCGTACAGCGAGACGGTCGATGCGACGATCGACACGGTCTTCGATGCGTTGTTTCGCAACGGCTGGACGGGCAAGATTCGGAACCTGTTCAAATGAGGCGGCCCACTCGCCGATCACGGGCTGGACGCGAGGCGAGATCCCGTGGACAATTGCGGCGTTGACAGCTCGAAGAGGGGTTCTCTAGGATTCCTCCGACTTCGGCATTTTCACGCTCGATCGTTTTGTGACTGCTCGGACCGCGGGAGCGAGGCTCCCGCGCACCGATAAACTGTCGGTCTCCTCGAGAGCCGGGGCCGGATTTGGTCCGGTCGGCTCCGCGGATCCGTCGTCATCTCTATGAGCAAAGAACCCGGCATTCTGCCAGAGCCCGTCCCGTTCGGGAAATACTACCTGCTGGAACGCATCAGCGTCGGGGGGATGGCCGAGATCTACAAGGCCAAGGCCTTCGGGGTCGAGGGGTTCGAGCGGCTGTTGGCGGTCAAAAAGATCCTGTCGAGCATCGCCGAGGACGAGTCGTTCATCGAGATGTTCATCGACGAGGCGAAGATCGCCGGGCAGCTCAACCACCCGAACATCGCTCAGATCTTCGATCTCGGCAAGGTCGACGGGTCGTATTTCATCGCGCTGGAGTACATCAGCGGCAAGGACATGAAGACGATCTTCGAGCGGGCGCGTCGCGTCGGCGAGGAGGTCGACATCCCGCAGGTGTGCCACGTCGTGATGAAGGTCTGCGAGGGGCTCGAGCACGCCCACAACAAAAAGGACTCGCAGGGGCGCGATCTGAACATCGTCCACCGGGACATCTCGCCGCAGAACATTCTGATTTCGTTCGAGGGCGAGGTGAAGATCATCGACTTCGGGATTGCGAAGGCCCAGGGGAAGACGAGCCAGACGCAGGTCGGGGTGTTGAAGGGGAAGTTCAGCTACATGAGCCCCGAGCAGGTCCGGGGGCTGCACGTCGATCACCGCAGCGACATCTTCAGCCTCGGCATCGTCCTGTACGAGATGCTGACTCTGGAGCGGCTGTTTTTGGGCGAGAGCGATTTCGACAC